>DISL01000108.1 GCA_002421845.1 Epsilonproteobacteria bacterium UBA6211
TTTCCATAAATTTTAGATATAACCAATTTTCAGACTCATTAACATTTATCATCTCTTTTTACTTTTGAAATAGTTTTGTAAAACAAGAATGCATTTTTTAGGAAACTTAAGCATTTTTAAAGCAAGAGTACAATAGAATTTCGTTATATTACTAGAGTGAAATAATTTTGGTGACCAAGATGTAACCAAAGTAGAAAGGTTTGTTATATGTACAAATTCATAAATAGATTGTCAACTGAAACTAAGTTTCATTTCAATCAATTTGTTGCCCAATTAGGATTTATATTAATCGCAGTAGTTGGATACCAATTCCACGATAGTTTGAATACTTTGATAGTTCTTAATATAATATTTGCAATATTGTTTTTTGTTATAAATCATATGTTTATTCAATCAGCAAAACAAAGAGCAAATAGGTTTAAAAAATACTTTAACAACTTCTTAAAATTTGTATCATTTGAAACAAACAAATATACTCCGGCTGTTATTTACGGTAAAGATGAAATAGCAGATATGCTAAAAATGCTAAATGAAACAGCTGCAAGATATGATATTAAGCTAAAAGAAGATATGAAGGTAATGGGTGAGGTTGTTTTAGTTGCCGATAAACTAGAACAAGGTATATACGGATATACGGTTGTTGCAGATACGAATAATCCTATGATTAAAACTCTTAGAAAAACGCTAAATCATATGCTTCATATTATGGATAAAAATATCAAAGAACTAAATGAAACCGTAACTAGCTACACTAATGACGACTTCACAAGAAGAATACATGTTCACCCAAGATTGAAAGCTCAAATGAAAGAGCTTATGGAAGGGGTAAATAAACTAGGTACAACTTTGGCAGATAATGCTAGAGAAAACTTACACAACGGTCAAATACTAGAAACAAATTCTCAAAATATGGCACAGGCTACACACAATCTAGCACACCGTGCAAATGAACAAGCAGCATCACTTGAAGAGACTGCAGCAGCTGTAGAGGAAATTACGAGTATCACTAAAAACAACGCTTCAAACACGACAGCTATGGCTACTTTGGGTAATAATGTAAAAAATGCGGTTAGCAAAGGTCAATCTCTAGCTTCACAAACAGCAACTTCTATGGACGAAATAAACCAACAAGTAAACGCAATAAATGAAGCGATAGCTGTAATAGACCAAATAGCATTCCAAACAAATATTCTCTCCCTTAATGCTGCGGTAGAAGCTGCAACAGCAGGAGAAGCAGGAAAAGGATTTGCGGTCGTTGCAGGAGAGGTAAGAAACCTAGCAGCTAGAAGTGCAGAAGCTGCAAAAGAGATAAAAGACATAGTTGAACGTGCCACATCTAAAGCAAATCAAGGAAAAGCAATAAGCCATGAGATGATTAAAGGGTATGAAGAGCTTAATACTCATATAACAAAAACAATTTCACTAATAGGTGATGTTAGCAATTCTAGTCGTGAACAAGAAACAGGCATACTTCAAATAAATGATGCCGTAAATATGCTAGACCGTGTAACACAAGAAAATGCAAGTGAAGCTGATAAAGTTTCCGGTATAGCAAACGAAGTTTTAGAACTGGCTCAATCATTGCTAAAAAATGCAAAAGCAAAGAAATTTTAATAAGAAGGTGATGAGCTAATGAGTAACTGAGGTACTAAGTTTTAGTAAGAGAATTTTTTCTTACTCAGTACCTCAGCACCTTAGTACCTCAGCACCTCACAAAAGGAATAAAATGTCAAAAGAAATTATATTAGATGATTATGCTTTTTTAGTAAGCGAAACAGATGAAAAAGGAATTATCAATTTTGCAAACGATGATTTCTGTAAAATTGCAGGTTATGAGCTTGAAGATTTACTTCGAAAAAACCACAATATAGTAAGACACCAAGATATGCCAAAAGCTGCATTTAAACACCTATGGGATACTATCAAACAAGGTAAAGTTTGGGATGGATATGTAAAAAATAAGTGTAAAAACGGTGATTATTATTGGGTATATGCAACAGTTTTTCCTTTTAAAACTTGTGACGGTTCAAACGGTTATTTAAGTTGTAGAAGAAAAGCAAGTCGCGAAGAAATAGAATCTCATGAAAAATTATATAAACAAATGAAACTTGAAGAAAAGTAATCACGTTTGGTTACAAATAAAAAGTTATTTTCATAAAATATACATAATTTTAAAACAACTATAAGTTTATTTAAGTATAATTCATTAGTTTTTCATAAACTAGGGGGTTTATACTTGAAAGCATTACCAAAAATTAGCTATAGAGCTACTTTCGTACTATTTGTAGTTGTTTCAGCTCTTGTTTTTTTTGCTTCTACTATAGTTATACTCAAATTCTTTGATAAAACTGATGTATCTATTGTATCAACAGTAAATATAGAGAAGAAATATGATGAAAAACTGAATATCCTACAAAACTATTTTAAAACTATAGATAATTCAGTCTTATTTTTAAAAACAAACGAAAACATCAAAAATTTCCAAAAAACATATATCGGCAAAGAAAATATAAAACAACTTTTAGAAACGGTAAAGCACAGTATTCCATCAATAATAAATATACATTACGTAACCTACTACGGTGAGTACAAAATAAGTACCGATGATTTTTTGCAAAAACGCTCTGCGAATAGAAATATCTTAAATGATTTTACGACAACAAGCTTAAGTCCAAATCTTCTTGTTCATAAAGACAATATTCAACTACACCCAATGACAAACAAACCTTACGTACAATTAATTACACTTTTAGATAAACAGTCAGTAGAAGTGGACTTTTTGGTGATAGACGTAGATTTGGAACTTTTATTTAAACAACTACAACAATCAATGCTTTATGATTTTTATCTAATAGATGAAAAGGGTTCTTTCATATTACATCCAAGTCAAGATTTATCATTCAAATATTTGATTGAAAATCCTTTATCTATATTTGACGAACCTAGATTAAGCAACTATGCAAAAAATATAATATCAAAACAAAAATATTTAAACGATGCCGTATTTTCACATGAACTACCAAACTTCCCACTCAAAAACCACAAAATGGTTTTACTGATGAAATACAATACACTATCACAAGAAAGAAAATCTGTTACGGATATGATTATTGCTTCTTTAGCTATACTTACATTAATAGTTACACTTATTGCCGTTTATTTTGCAAGAAAACCTGATGAATTACTAAGTGAAATAAAACACCAACTGTATAATGATTTCACTACCAAACTACCGAATAAAGCTCAATTAATAGAAGATTTAGAGATAAATACAAATAAAGTAATTATACTAATAGATGTTGATAACTTCAAAGAGATAAACAATGTTTACGGTTATGATTTGGCGGATGAAATGTTAAAAAAATATGCTAAGGTTTTACAAAAACTCCTTTTAAATATCCCTCAAACCCCATATAAAATATACAAAATGCCTTCTAATGTCTTTGCACTTACATACACATATAATAACAACTATTCAGAGCTAAGAACAACGATAGAACATCTACATAAACAAATAGAAAAAGAGACTATCAGCTGTGGTGACAAATGTGCCATATATTTATCTGTTACTCTTGGAGTTAGTGATCCAAGAAATATACACGGTATAAAAGAAGAACTTATAGAAGCAGAATTAGCACTCACTATGGCTAAATTCAATAACAAAAAATATGTTATATATCACAAACACTCTACAATGCAAGAAGATTCTGAAAATGCTTTATATTGGACAAAAGAGATAAAATCAGCAATCATTCAAGATAGAATTTTGACATTCTTTCAACCTATTATGAACAATAAAACAAAACAAATAGAAAAATATGAAGTACTTATGAGACTTCTAAACAGTAAAGGGGAAATAATATCCCCTTATCAGTTTATGGATATTGCAAAAGTATCAAAACATTATATTGATTTGACAAAAATAGTTATCCACAAGGCATTCTCATATTTTGAGAAACGAGAAAATATAGAATTTTCAATCAATATATCAACATTAGATTTGTTTGAAGAGGGATTTATATCATACCTAAAAAATGAAATTAAATATTTCTCCATTGCAGATAAACTTGTGATAGAACTTATAGAGTCTGAAAATGTAAATGATTATGATGTGGTAGAAAAATTTATGAAAAGTATGAAAAAACTAGGCGTAAAAATAGCTATTGATGATTTTGGAAGCGGATATTCTAATTTTGCACATATCATCAATCTAAGCCAGTATATAGACTATATAAAGATTGATGGCTCACTAATCAAAAATATTTGTAACGAAGACACCCACTCTTTGATTATTTTGCAGACTATCCAAACTTTATCAAAACAACTCGGCATAAAAACAATAGCGGAATTTGTAGATAGTGAGCAAAAATTAAAATACATAGATGATTTAGGTATTGATTTTGCCCAAGGCTACATCATAGGAAAACCTATGGGACAAATGTTATGAGAGTAACTTCTGAACTAATTTAAATCCAACTCCTGCTGCTAGTATAGTACCGAATAAATTTATAGAAATATTTATCAAAGCCATAGCGAAAGATACGTTAAATAAGAAAAAAGTCTCCATTGCAAAAGTAGAATAAGTAGTCATAGCACCTAAAAAACCGGTAGTTAAAAATGATTTTATATGTGGCGATAAAGTATAGTGAGCAAATATCGCAAACAATACACCTATAATAAAACTACCTAAGATATTAACTATAAAAGTGCCGTAAGGTATGGTATGAGGTAAATAATGACTAGATACGTTAGTAATATACACTCTTGCTATTGCACCAAGAAAACCACCGCTTCCGACTGCTATAATAGTCTGCCAACTTAAACTCATTTTTCGTCCCATTTATCTATCTCTTGTGAAAAAACATTATTCATTTGTACTTCAATATCTTTAAACCAATCGCTATCTTTAGATGCTATGACAGGCTCTAAATATATAACTTTTACTTTTCCGCTAGTTGACGTCAGATTTACGGAATCAAGCCTTTGACGACTTCCAAGAATTACCACAGGTTGAACTTTTAGACCGAATTTATTAGCTACTATTTTTGCACCTGATTTAAAAGGTAACATTTTTTTACCGCTACTTCTAGTACCTTCAGGAAAAATTGCCACAGGTCTGCTTTGAGATAACCTATCCTCAACATCTTTTATTAGTTTTATTAGTCCTGCTTTATCTTCTCTATTTACTGAAATCATACGAGGGGCTTTTATAATATGACCAAATACAGGTAACTTTTCAATTTCAAGCTTTGCTACCCATGCTATATTTTTGGAGTGTAAATATTCAAGGATTACAATATCAAGCAATGATTGATGATTTAGCATAAAAAGTTGTGTATCATCACATCTAGTACCTATTTCTTCTATCTTTATTCCCAAAATTTTTATCTGCAGCCAAGCCCATTTACGTCTTAACCAATGATTTTTACTTCTAAATACATACATCAAAACTATCATACACAATACGGTAATAGCGAATTGGATAATATATAAAATACCTCTAGTTTTTGCCAATATCTTCTTCATTAACCCACCCTATTTTATCATCAGGTAATAATACTTTAATATACCCTTTTTGAGAATCCAACACTTCAACATATACATCACTGTCGGTTTTGAAAAATACACTTGAACTTTTTGTAGGCAAGATAAATATATTTGTGTCTTTTGTAATCAAAAAGTTTCTATTAGGTAAATAAACATAAACCAAATACAATGCACATATAATTGTCACAAGTAAAGATATTTTGTCTCTTCTAAACAAAAGCCATATAACACAAAAAAACAGTAAAACACCAATCCCTACTCTTTTATAGAATAAGACGTTACTATTGTGTGGATTTAAATCTGTTTGTGTACTAACAATCTCTTCCGAATGGACTATAGGACTTGATATTATCTCTATTTTTGAACTCTGCGTATTATAATAACTAAAAGTCAATTTATCTTCATGAATAGGTATTATCACGAAATATACCAACTTCTGATTATCAAACTCACCGCTCAAAGCCTCTATACCTTGTTTTTGGTAATTTTTGAGTTTAAAATCTTTAAGATTTGATTCCACCCCTTCAAGCTCTATAATTGTCAAAACCGTGTTATTATCATATTGTTTTGTAATGTGACTTGTAAGAGTAAGTTCTTTGGCTATTACGGAAGAAAAATGCTCCACTTGCTGACCGACTTTTGATACTTTGATTTCCGGTTTTTCAAGTTTATACTCTTCAACTATCGTTCTATCTTGCACCAATGAGACAATAATATCAGGCATTACGAAGTTTTCATTTTTTACTTTTACTATAAAACTATTTTGGAATGTTCTTTTCTTATTCAAAACCCACTTTGAATCTGGATCAATTATCTCATAACCCTCACCACCTTCAAAAGTAGTTAAAATTTCATCAAAATTATCCGTTGCTATAGTCGCATTTAAAACTACTATAAATTGTTGTTTTACAAATGCTTTTGCCGGAACTTTATCATATCTAGCTATTATATTACGGTCACTTCGCAAATTTACGGCTAATTGACTTCTTTCTAACTTGACATTACTAATTTCTTCAGATTGATTTGTATCTATTACCGATAAAGGCTCAATACTTTGAAACCAACTCTCTTCATTAGAGTTAGCTCCAAATTGAGCATAAGAGAAGTTAAATAAAAAGGCTGTTAAAAAGAGTGATAAATATATCTTACTAATAATATTAACCATCTTTTTGAAACATCCTTTGTATAAAGTATTTATTTGAAAAAACCTTGAAGCATTCTAACACCGTCACTGCTTCCAAGAAGTTCTTGCATAGCACGTTCAGGGTGAGGCATAAGACCGAATACGTTTTTTTGCTTGTTACAAATACCTGCAATATGGTCAACTGCACCGTTCATGCTTATAGGATTACCCTCTTTGTCACAATATTTTAATAATACTTGCTCATTTGCATACAATTCAGCCAAACCGTCTGCATCTATATAATAGTTACCGTCGTGGTGAGCAACAGGGATGTTTAATACTTCCCCTACTTTACACTCTTGTAAAAAAGTGTTGTTATTGTTTACTACGGTTAGGTTATGGTGTCTTGAGATAAAGTGCAATGTATCGTTTCTTTTCATAGCACCAGGTAAAAGTCCAGCTTCAAGCAATATTTGAAAACCGTTACAAATACCAAGAACTTTTCCACCTTTTGCAGCATATTCGCTAACACTTTTCATGATGTTTGCAAATCTAGCTATTGCACCGCTTCTTAAGTAATCTCCATATGAAAACCCACCAGGTATTACAACCAAATCAGTACCAACAGGGATTTGTGCGTCTTGATGCCAAATAACCGTAGCTTTTGCACCTAATTGTTCAAAAGCCCATTTGGTATCATACTCACAATTTGTCCCTAAAAATTGTAAAACTGCTACATTCATAATTTAACCTACTATCTCTATATTATAATCTTCTATAACCGTATTAGCCAACAACTCTTCACACATTTTTGTCACTTCAGCTTTTGCAGCATCTTGTGATAAGTCACCAAGTTCGATAATAATTTGTTTTCCAACTCTAACGTCTTTTACTATTTCTTTAAATCCAAGAGTTCCAAGTGCATGGTTTATTGCTTTACCTTGATCATCCAATACACCTTGTTTTAATCCGATATTTACTATAGCTTTCAATTTCTATTCCTTATTTCAAAATTCTGTTTAATACTTCTTCGTAAGCCACTTTTAGACCGCCTAAACCTTGTCTAAATCTATCTTTGTCCATTTTTTCATTTGTATTTACATCCCAAAATCTACAATTATCAGGGCTTATTTCATCTGCAAGTATTATATTTCCGTCTTTATCTTTACCAAACTCTAATTTAAAGTCTATTAGGTTCAAACCTTTTTCAAAGAAGAAAGGTTTTAATATACTATTTACGTTTCTAGCCATAGCTCTTAAAATATCTAACTCTTTTACATCATCAACAAGATTCAAAATCAAACAATGTTCGTCATTTAAAATCGGGTCATTTAACGCATCTTCTTTCAAATAAAACTCAACTAAAACAAACGGTAAAACTTGTCCGTCAGGAATACCAAGTCTTTTGCTCAAACTTCCTGTTGCAATATTTCTTACAACAACTTCTATTTTGATAATATCGGCTTTTTTATGAAGCATATGATTATCATCTAATTTCTCAACAAAATGAGTAACCACACCTTTTGATTGTAAAAGTTTAAAAAGCTCAGTACTTATTTTATTGTTTAAAGCACCTTTACCGCTTTCACTATCTTTTTTCTCACCGTTAAACGCCGTTAAATCATCTTTAAACTCTGAAATCAACAAATTAGCATCAGATGTTGACCATATTTTCTTGGCTTTACCTTCATATAAAAGATCTTGTTTTTGCATTATCTACTCCGTATTTATTTTTGAATTAAAATTAAAGCTTGTAAGACATCAACAGCAGTTTTAAGCTGATTGTCTTCATAAAGATCACTACTTTTTATAGTATCATCACCACCGACTTGTTTAACCTTATCTTTAGCTTGTTGTGTACCGTTTACTTTATCAAGCTCCTCCTCCAAATGCTTTTTAAGATCTGCTTCTTTGACTTTTAGCTCATCATCGGATGCCATCACGGCTTTTCCGTCATGAGAAATTATATCAGGGTCAACACCGACTGCTTGGATTGATCTCCCTTTTGGTAAATAATATCTAGCGATAGTCAGTTTTATAGCTTCAGACTCTTTTTCATCTAGCGGTAATACTACCTGAACAGAACCCTTACCAAAACTTTTTTCTCCTACCAATACAGCACGTTTATGGTCTTGTAACGCACCACTTACTATCTCACTTGCACTAGCACTTCCACCGTTTATCAAAACAACCATAGGAAGTTTTGTCATAGTAGCCTCTTTTTTCGCAAAATACTTCTCTTCATCACTAGCATTTCTTCCACGTTGAGACACTATTACACCGCTATCTACGAACAAATCCACAAGCCCTATAGCCTCTTTCAAAGCTCCACCTGGGTTATTTCTAAGGTCTAAAATAATACCTTTAGCTGATTTAAGGTGTTTTGGAAGTTGCTCTTTTATACTAGCAACTACTTTTTCATCAAATGTTGAAACCCTAATATAAACCATACCGTTTTCCATAGGTCTAACTTTTACTGATTTCAAGTCAATCATTGCTCTTTCAAGGTCAAATACTAGAGGTTTAGGTTCATTTTTTCTAACCACGGTTATGCTAACTTTTGTTTTTGCATCACCTCTCATAAGATTTACTGCTTCATCTAAAGTCATACTTAAAGTAGATGTGTCATTTATTTTGATGATTATGTCACCTGCTTTTACACCTGCTCTTGCAGCTGGAGTATCATCTATAGGAGATATAACGGTCAAAGCAGCATCACGCATACCTACAACTATACCAAGTCCACCGAATTCACCCTTCATCTGTACTTGCATCTCTTTATAAGTTTTAGTATCCATATAAGCTGAATGTGCATCAAGTTCTTGCAAAAGCCCTTTGATAGACTTATCTACTATTTCTTGAAGCTTTACGTCATCTACATAATACTTTTCAACGGTACCCAAAACTTTAGTAAGCTTTGATAAAGATTCAAGACGACTTTGCGTCTCTTCGTTTGTTAGAGGCTTTGTTTGCGTCTGAGCATGTCCGATAACACTTAATATGAATAAAATTCCAAACGATAATCTATAAAACATAATGTTTCCTGATTCTTAATATTTGTCGTAATGTTACTCAATTTTGACTTAAGAGTCGTATAAATAAACTAACATTTAAAGATTTACTTATCTAATTTTTAGTATCATATACGAAATTATTGATTTAAGAGGATATGTATGAGTTTAAAAGAAAATATCGACTATATGAAAACTGAGCTTACGGCTCAAGAGCAGTTTATAGAAAACTTCGTTAAAGCAGAAAAAATATTCAAAAAGTATAAAATGCTTATTTTTGGTGCTTTAGTAGGAATAGTGATACTTATTATAGCTATGTTTGGTTATGATTATATGGATGAACAAAAGAAAATCAAAGCGAATATCGCTTTTAATGAATTTTTGATAGATACGAATAATGAAAAAGCTATTGCTACACTAAAAGACAATAGCAAAAATTTGTATGAAATAGCAATGCACATCAAAGATGAAAACCATATCCCTGATGTTGCTGTTTTCAAAGAAATTGCGATGTTTCAAAATGCAGTTAAAAATGGTGATACAAAAACCATAGATTCTTTACTTTCAAATAACAACTTCTTATTCAAAGACTATGCGGTTGTTATAAAAGCACTACAAGCTATCAAAGCTGATGATTTGAAATTGGCTGAACAAACTATCAAAATGCTCCCAAAAGATAGTATGTCAGGCGATTTAGCAAGTTTGCTAGAACATTATATAGCTACAAAATCTAACTAAAAGCGGGTAATATATGAGAAATTTTATTAAATTCACTGCCGTTGCAACACTTATTTATTTATTAAGCGGTTGTGGTTCAAAACAATACTTTGAACCTGAAAACGTGGATGGAACATTTGGGCAAACATTTAAGTCACTAAGTGCAGATATCGTAGATTTCAATAAATCCGGTGCTACACTATCAGACGGTTCGTTTATTACAAATAAAGGTATCACTAAAAATCCTGTAAATTCAGAATTCTTTTTTGTTAATAAATCAGATGACAACATCATAAGTGCCGATGCAAAAGGCAATATTGCTATCAACAACCAAATAATAACACTTGAAAATGTCGTAATAAGTGCAACACTTAGCAAAAATCTTTTGGCTGTTGTTTATTTGGATAACTCTATAGCTGTTTATGATATTGTTCAAAATAAAACAATTTTCAAAGAATACCTAGGTGAATCACTAGCAAATGATACAAAAGTTACAAACCCTGTATTTATGTCTGATTTGATACTTTTCCCGTCACTAAACGGTAAAGTTATAGTTTATAGTATCACAAACGCAAAAGTTATAAGAGATATTATAGTAGATGCTTCAAACAAACAATTCAAAAACATAACGTTTTTTGAAGTAGTCGATGAGCAACTAATAGCCGCAACGGCAAACTCCGTATTATCGATAGGTGCAAATTTATACTCTCTAAATCTTGAAGTAAAAGATATAGCAACAAAAGATAATAAAATTTATATTGCAACAATAGACGGTAAAATACTTGTAATGGACAACAAACTAAGACCTTATAATGAACAAAAATTTAAATTCGGAAAGATTTTTGGTATGGGATTTGGGAAAGATGCAGTATATGCAGTTGAACAAAGCGGTTATATCATCAAAATGGATAGAGATTTGAAAAATCCTTCTGTTTTAAGTATATCTTTTGATAATGAAGAGAAGTTTATATCTATAGATAATAAACTTTATTTCGGAAATAAATATATAGAGTTAAACTAATTTGAGACAAATTATAGAATTTCTAAACACGAAAGACTTGCATTTTAAAGTTTTAAATAGACTTAATCCAAAGGATTACGGTAGTAAAAAACAAGTTATTATTTATGAAGGGATAGACTTACACTCTAATTTCTGGCTTATATTCGTATATAGTAGCAAGAGTAGATTTATACAAAAAAACTCTGCTGAAATTATGGAACTAAGTGATAGAATCATAAAGCAAATGGGACATAATTATAAAGTAAAAGCCCTTTTTATATCATCTCCTCTTTGTTCCAAAGCTCATTCACATTTGGATGTTTCACAATGGAGAGTATTTAATGATTTTGTGTGACATTGGAAATAGCACATTTGATTTCTTTTATGATGAGCATACGATAAAGCTTGATGTAAACAGCTCTTATTTACCGGAATTTGATAATGATAAAGAGATGTATTATATAAGCGTCAACGATATGGCAACCCATAAACTAAAACAAAAATACCCAAATGCTATAAATATATCTAGCCACATCAAACTAGATACAAAATATCAAGGTTTAGGTATAGATAGAGCTATCACTTGCTCTTATGTGAAGAATGCTCTTATTATAGATGCAGGAAGTGCCATAACTGTTGATTTGATGGAAGATGGAAAACATATGGGTGGATATATACTCCCAGGGATAAAAGCCATTCATAACCTATACAAAACTATATCGCCGAAACTTGATTTTGAACTAGAAGTTCAAGAGTTGATAGGACTTCCACTAAATACAAAAGATGCTATAAGCTACGGTGTATTTCATGCTATATTTTTACCTCTGCAAAAAACTGCTAGAACAGTAAAAAATATTATAGTTACAGGCGGAGACGGCGAACTTGTGAGTAAATATATTCACAACAGTACTTATGACAAAAATTTGATTTTTAAAGCTATGCAAAGTATTATAAAGGAACACAAATGATAACAATAGCCTTGCCAAAAGGTAGAATTGCAGATGAAACTCTTGAAATATTCCAAAAAGCATTTAATGAAGAGTTTGTATTTGAAGATAGAAAACTGATTTTACAAAAATCCGGTTTTAAATTTTTGAGTGTAAGAAATCAAGACGTACCGACTTACGTCCAATACGGTAGTGCTGATTTGGGTGTAGTAGGACTTGACGTACTAGAAGAAAAAGAATACGACCTTGTCAAACTTCTCAATCTAAACATAGGTAAATGCAAAGTTGCCATAGGGCTTAGAGCCGATGATGAGATAGATTGGACTAAAAGCGAAATAAAAGTAGCTACCAAACACGAAAAAATAGCTAAAAAATATTTTGAACAAAAAGCAATGGCGGTAGAGATAATCAAACTTTACGGCTCTATAGAACTTGCTCCTATCGTAGGGCTTAGCGATTGTATCGTAGATATTGTAGAAACAGGTACTACTATGAAACAAAACGGACTAAAAGTCGGCGAGACGATAATGCAAAGTTCAGCTCACTTAATAGCAAACAAAAACTCATATTACCTCAAAAAAGAAGCTATTTTGAACCTCAAAAAAGAGATAGGCAAACATATATAATGGGTCTTGAATTATACGCAAAAATAGAAGAATATCTTGACTTTGAAAGCGAAGTAGAATATCTACACAACACTTTCGTAGATATAGTAGAAGAGATAAAACCGAAAAGTTTACTAGATATCGGGTGTGGTCAAGGTGGTTTTATAGCAAAACTTGACGACTCCATAGATACTTTGGGTATCGACCTTAGCCAAAATCAAATCAATATCGCAAAATCAAAAGGTATCAATGCAAGTTGTGTTGATTTGAGCCTAGTTACTCAAACATTTGATATGCAAACAGCCGTATTTGACGTGATAAACTATATACCAAAAGATGAAATAAAAGAGTTTTTCAAAAACTGCTACGACAAACTAAATAAAGATGGGTATTTGGTATTCGATGCAAATACGTTGTTTGGTTTTGAAGATGTGGCTCAGGGTTCTCTTGTGATAGACAAAGGGGATATTTTTGTAAGTATTGATGCTTATTTTGAAGATAATTTACTCAAAACAAACATAACAGCTTTTACAAAAAAAGGTGACTTATACGAAAAAGAATCTGATACTATCACCCAATACTACCACACAAAAGATTTTTTGAAAAAAGAGCTTAAATCTGTAGGATTTAACATAGAACAAGTTATAGATTTCAAACTTCACGGATATGATAAAGCGGATAAAAGTATTTTTATTTGTAAGAGATAAAAGCAGAGTTTTCTCTGCTTTTACTAGAAGGTCATCCCACCTTTAAATAACACTCTGCTATTTTAGGATGTACAGTATTATAATAGGAGTCTATGATATAGATTTTTTGTATATATAAAATTCCTATATATAAATTTCCTATATATAAATTTCCTATATATTATGATATAATACTGTAATCTATATTTTAAGGATGTAATATGTTTCAAAGTGGAAGCCCTGTAAAAGGCAAAGATTTTATTGATAGAAAAAAACATCTACCTTTATTTAAAGCCTATCTTGATAATAACCAACATATTATGATAAAAGCACCTAGAAGATTTGGTAAAACTTCACTTATAAAACAGTTATTTGACTATGAAAAAAACTATCCATATATTTATATAGATATAAGGCTGAACCACTCTTTAGAGTCACTATCTAAGCAAATCTTAGACAAAGCATATGAATTTGTGAAAATTAAGAATTTTGTAAGACAAACGACCGAGTCTCTATATTCCTTAATACAATCCGTAAAAACTATATCTATACCTGATATTGGTGAAATATCTATTGACATGATAGTCAAAAAAAGTGAACCTATAGAACTTTTTATACATGCCTTAGATACCGTCAATAAAATAGCCCTAGAAAAAGGTATCAATATCAAATTAATTTTTGATGAGTTTCAAGATATAACAAATTTAACAGATAAACATATTCTTGAAGTTTTACGTTCTGTTGCTCAACATCATGAAAATGTAACTTACATATTCTTAGGTAGTATCGAGTCAATTATGACTGAAATCTTTGAAAACAAATCTTCACCGTTTTTTCATTTTGCAAATGTAATAAAACTCAACGGCTTAGATATAGAAGAACTTTTTGCCTATACACAAGAGCAATTTGATGAAAAGAATATTAAATACGATAAGGAAATGTTATATAAAACCATTGTTTTTTTACAAGGACACCCTGAATATAGTGCAAAAGTACTTCAAACTTTATATATCAATGCAAACTTAGAAAACAAACCGATAGATAAAGAATCATGTATTGAAGCTTTAAATTTTAGAATCATTGAAAATAGAGTTTATATGGACGAACTTATTTCAAAACTCAAAACTAAAAAATACCATTTTGAAGTAGTTTACAATATAGCTAACAACATCAAATCAAATTTACCTTCTGCTACATTATACAATACTCACGTATCTTTAGAAAATATGGGGATAATCCAAAAAGTAGATAGAGGAAAATTTGAAATAGTTGATATATTTTTAAAAATATTTTTACAACAACACGACGATGAAATGGTTTCTCTTGATGGAAAATTACATTTAGAACTGTAGTTTATTTCAAGGAGGTATTTTAATACCCCCTTTGATTTACACTTTTTTATAATTTAGCAGATATGAAATCTTGTGCTACTTTTTTTGCATCTTCTATTTTAGATACATCTTTACCACCGGCTTGAGCGAAATCAGCTCTACCGCCTCCGCCTCCACCGACTATCGGAGCTACAGCTTTTATCCACTCACCTGCGTTTGCATCAACACCTTTGATACCACTAGCCAACATTACTTTGTCGTCTTTTGGTTGAAGTAAGAAAATAGCTACTTTTTCATAACCGTTTTTATAATCATCTATAATAGCTTTTATATCACCGCTTTCTACTATATCGACTATCACTTTTACACCGTTTATTTCTTGAACTGCTACTTCTTGTTTTGTTTGACTCTCGGCATTTACAACTTCGATTTTCAGTTGTTTGATTTGCTCTTTTAGTTTTTTAACACCGCTTAATAAATCAGGGTTTTTCAGCTCATTAAGAAGTTCGTTTTGTGTTTGAATCATAGATTTTACATAGTTTACCGCACTCATACCGCAGACTGCCTCTATTCTTCTTACACCGGCACTTACACCGCTTTCTTTTGTGATATAAAAACTTCCTATTTGAGCCGTGTTATGTACGTGTGTACCTCCACAAAACTCTATACTTGTATTTGCAAAATCAACAACCCTTACAGTATTACCGTATTTCTCACCGAACATCGCAATAGCACCAAGTTTTTTTGCTTCATCTATAGGTAGTTCTTTTACGCTTCCTTCTATTCCACGTGCTACCATAGAGTTTACAAGGTCTTGTACCTCTTCAAGTTGCTCTTTACTCATGGCTTTTGGATAAGTAAAGTCAAATCTTAGTCTGTTTGCATCATTACTACTTCCTGCTTGTGATACCGTATCACCAAGAACCATTCTAAGTGCTGCTTGAAGTAAGTGAGTAGCAGAGTGATGTTTTGCAACTTCGCCTCTATTTGCAACTACCGCAAAAATATCTTGCCCTACTTTTAGATTATTTGATTGAACTTTCACTTTTGATAGATTTAGATCAAAAAACTTCTTCGTATCTTCTACCATAGCTACCGTAGTATCTACTTCCAAAGCTCCAACATCACCTATTTGTCCACCTGATTCAGCGTAAAACGGTGTATTATCTAGCATTACCCAACCAAATTGTCCGTTTGCCAATGTATCAACCATATTAAATTCATCATCAAGCAATGCCAAAATTTTTGATTTGTGAGTAAGATTTGTATATCCAACAAAGTTGTTTTTACCGAATTGCTCTAAAAGTTTTTTGAAATCACCCTCTTTTGAAGCATCTCCGCTACCTTTCCAAGACGCTTTTGAAGCAGATTTTTGCTCATCCATAAGTTTATCGAAAGTTGCCAAATCTACTTTTATATCGTGAGCTTTTAGCATATCTTCGGTTAAATCCAAAGGAAACCCGTAAGTATCGTAAAGTTTAAATGCAACCTCACCGCTAAAAATATCTTTAGAATTTTTCAACTCTTCTTCAAATATTCCCATACCACTTGCTATAGTTTTGAAAAATCTCTCTTCTTCGTAAGTGATTTGTTCTTTTACAAATTCTCTTTTTTCATTCAAAAACTCATAATGACTTCCCATACTATCGCATAGTGCATCCACAAGCTTTGCCATAAAAGGAGCTCTTAATCCAAGCAAATAACCGTGTCTTATAGCACGTCTTGCTATTCTTCTAAGAACATATCCACGCCCCTCTTTATCAAATAAAATACCTTGAGATACCATAAAACTAACGGCTCTTATATGGTCTGCTATAACTCTAAAACTTGCTATATTTTCAGTAGTTTTTTTAGCCGGACTGATACTTTCTAGTGCAGATATTACACCTTTAAATATAGAAGAGTCAAAGTTATTGAAAACTCCCTCTTTTATCGCAGTAATTCTCTCTAGTCCCATACCCGTATCTATAGATGGTTTTGGAAGAGGTTTTAGTTCACCTTCTTTTGTTCTTTCAAACTGCATAAACACAAGATTCCAGATTTCCAAAAATCTATCACCGTCTCCACCCATATAATCTTCTTCACCGCTGAAGTGTTCGCTTCCTTGGTCATAAAAAATCTCGCTACAAGGTCCACACGCTCCAGTATCACCCATAGCCCAGAAGTTGTCTTTGTCTCCCATTTTGTAAATTCTATCTTTACTTATATGCTCTTGCCAAAGTTCATAAGCCTCATCGTCATTTTCATGAACGGTTACATAAAGTCTATCTTTTGGTAATTTTACGTTTTGAGTAATAAATTCCCACGCAAATGCAATAGCCTCTTTTTTGAAATAATCACCGAATGAAAAGTTACCTAACATCTCAAATAACGTGTGATGTCTGCTTGTATAACCTACATTTTCTAAGTCATTATGTTTGCCACCTGCTCTTACGCAAAGCTGACAACTTGCAGCCCTTGGATTTGCAGGAGTAGGAACTGCTCCCGTAAACACATCTTTAAACTGTACCATTCCCGCATTTGTAAATAATAATGTAGGATCATCCGGTACTAAAGGCATACTACTATATATACCGTGTTGTTTTTTTTCAAAAAAATCTAAAAACTCTTTTCTAATATCCATTGTATTCATTCCATTATCTAAGTTTGTAATTTTAATATTTTATCTAAAAAAGTTTTAAAGTTTAAGAGGGTATAATTTTCTAAACCAAAAAACAAGGATTAAAAATGGGAAAATATATAGAATTAACAAGTGAAAATTTTGAAGCTACTGTAAATAGCGGTGTATCTTTGGTGGATTTCTGGGCTCCATGGTGTGGACCTTGTAGAATGATAGCTCCTGTTATNNTTTGAAGGTAAAGCTAACATTTGTAAAGTAAATACTGATGAAGAGCAAGATTTAGCGGTAAAATTTGGCGTAAGATCAATTCCTACAATTCTTTTCATGAAAGATGGACAAGTTGTAGATCAAATGATTGGTGCAGCTTCAAAACAAGCTTTTGCTGATAAATTAAACTCACTTATCTAATTTTAACTACCCAATCGTTAAAGACGATTGGGTAACTCACATAAAATCATAAATTATATTTTATGAATAAAATGCTACTATAGCTCAATAATAAAAATAGGTTGGGTAAGAATGAAAGAGTTAGCCTCCGTAGAATATAAAATATGGTTAGAATCTTTAAAGAATAAATTTAAATCATCACAAATCAAAGCGTCAATCAAAGTCAATACAACACTCCTTGAATTTTATTGGGATTTGGGTGAACAGATTGTAGCAATGCAAAAAGAACATAAATGGGGTAGTGGTTTTTTAAAAAAACTAAGTCGTGATTTATCCTCTGAGTTTCCAGATGTAAAAGGGTTTTCATATTCAAATATAAAAAATGTTAGGCAATGGTTTGTATTTTGGCAACAGCNNAAAAGCCAACAGCTTGTTGGCGAAATGAATACCAAAAATACGAAACAAGTTGTTTCGCAAATTTTCATGATACCGTGGGGACACAACATCATCATCATTCAAAAATGTAAAACTATAGATGAAGCTATGTATTATATACAAAATACCCTAAAAAACGGTATCAGTAGAAATGTACTTATCCATCACATAAAATCAAATCTATACGAACGAAACGGTAAAGCTATAACTAACTTTGAAAACACTCTTCCTCCCCTTCAATCAGATTTAGCAAAAGAGATTACAAAAGACCCATATAATTTCGATTTCTTAACTTTGACAGAGGATTATCAAGAAAAAGAGCTTGAAGATGCACTTACTCAAAATATCACAAACTTTTTATTGGAACTTGGAAGTGGATTTGCATTTGTAGGACGACAGTATAAAATCAATGTTGGCGGAGATGAGTTTAAAATAGATCTTCTGTTTTATCACATTAAACTAAAGTGCTATGTTGTAGTTGAACTAAAAGCGACAAGTTTCAAACCGGAACATGCCGGTAAATTAAGCTTTTACACTTCAGCTATAGACGGAGAACTAAAAGATAATACCGATAATCCAACAATCGGAATTCTTATATGCAAATCAAAGAATGATACAGTTGTTGAATATGCCCTAAAAGATATTCACAAACCACTAGGAATTAGCGAATACAATTTTACGGAGATTTTACCGAAAGAGTATAAATCATCACTACCAACCATTGAAGAAATTGAGGCAAAACTTCATGAGCTAGAAGATTAAAAACACATCTAAGCTGAGGGATTNNCAAAAAAGAAACTTTTTCAAAAGGAATATTTATTATGTTGGATTTAGCTATTATAGGTGGGGGACCGGCTGGACTTACTGCTGGGTTGTATGCGACAAGAGGCGGATTGAAAAATGTAACTATGTTTGAAATGGGAATGCCCGGCGGACAAATAACACAAAGTAGCGAAATAGAGAACTATCCTGGGCAACTTGAAATTGTTACGGGAATGGAGCTTATGCAAACTTGGCCTGAACAATGTATGAGATTCGGTCTAAAACACGAAATGGCTATGGTTGAAAATGTTACTAAAAACGGTGAAATATTTACTCTAACATTAGGTGACGGCTCAAAAGTAGATGCAAAATCGGTGATAGTTGCTACTGGAAGCGTACCTAAAAAAGCTGGATTCAAGGGTGAAAACGAGTTTTTTGGAAGAGGTGTGAGTACTTGTGCTACATGTGACGGATTCTTTTATAAAAACAAAGAAGTAGTTGTTCTAGGCGGTGGGGATACTGCTCTTGAAGAGGCTGTTTACCTAGCTAAAATGTGTAAAAAAGTTTACTTAGTGCATAGACGTGATACATTCAGAGCAGCTCCAAACACAATAGAACATGTAAAACACACTGAAAATATAGAACTTATTGTAAATAGTGAAATAGATGAAGTTTACGGTGATAATATGGGCGTAAACGGTGTAAAAGTAAAAAATAGAAAT
>DISL01000120.1:0-12652 GCA_002421845.1 Epsilonproteobacteria bacterium UBA6211
ACCAAACCCAAATCAACCTCGTAAGATTTTTGATGAAGAAAAACTATCTGAACTTAGTGAATCTATAAAAAATCATGGACTTTTACAGCCTGTAGTTGTTATGTTAAATGAGGATGATAGTTATACGTTAATAGCAGGTGAAAGAAGATTAAGAGCTACTAAATTAGCAGGTTTTGACAAGATTAAAGCCGTAATAACAAATGTAGATGAAAACAAACTTAGAGAACTTGCATTAATAGAAAATATCCAAAGAGACAACTTAAATGTTATTGAACTTGCTTATGCTTATGCTCAATTATTAAATGAACACAAACTTACTCATGATGAACTTGCGGTAAAAGTTTCAAAAAGTAGAAGTTCAATCACCAATACAATAAGACTTCTTACTTTAAGTGTTCATGTACAACAACTTCTTGGTAGTGAGAAAATTACAGCAGGTCATGCAAAAGTTTTGATTGGATTAGAAAAAGAGACTCAAAATGTAGTTGCAGATTCAATTATAGGACAAAAGCTTTCTGTTAGAGAAACTGAAAAACTTGTTAATGAACTTAAAAATCCACCAAAAGAGAAAGAACCTTCAAAAAAAGAGTATAAAGTTGATTTAAAACCTTTAGAAGGTGTTGCCCAACTACTTAAAAATGATAAACTTAAAGTTAAACTAGACAAAAATTTTATTAAAATAGAATTTGCAAATCAGGAACAAATAGAACAAATTTTGAAATATTTTCAAAAATCTTAAACCGTTTAATTAAATCTTATAGTAATTTTTGGTAAAATGTTGCAGTTTTACAAACTAAGCCCTACAAAAACGGAGGAATAAATGCTAGATATAAGCCCTTTATTGCTTATTTTATCGGCTATTGTATTCTTGCTCACCATGGTAAGACTTAATAGTTGTTTATTTAAGCCATTACTTAAGCATATGGACGATAGAGCTGAATCTATCAAGCAAGATTTGGCTAATGCTAAATCTAACGGTGCTAATGTCGATGGCATGATTGCTGAAGCAAACTCAATACTTGCTAAAGCAAAACATGAAGCTTCTGCAATAAGAGAAAAAGCTTACAATGAAGCAAATGAAATAGCTAATTCAAAACTGGCAACTGCGAAATTACAACTTGAAGAGAGTTATACAAATTTCACTACTGCATTAGGAACTGAAAAAGCAAACCTAAAAACTACACTTTTAGCTCAAGTACCTTTATATAAAGATGCTGTTAAAGCTAAAGTTAGCTCTTTATAAGGAGGCGTAAGTGTTAAAATACTTTTTCGCTCTAATAGTTACATTGTTACCTATGGTTGTTTTTGCATCTGAAGGTAGCGGTACAGAAACTGATATTGTACAAAGAATTGTAAACTTTATAATCTTTGCAGCAATAATATATTATCTATTAGCAGATAAATTAAAAGCATATTTTGCCGGAAGAACTGCTTCAATTCAAGCAGAGCTTGATAAAGTACAAGATACTTTAAAAGAGTCACAAGCTAAAGTTGAAGATGCAAAATTACAACTTGAAAATGCTAAAAAACTTGCATCTGAAATAGTTGCAGGGGCAAATCTTGATATTGATAAAATAAAAGATTCTGTTTCAAGAAACGTAACAAGTGAAATAAATCAAATGCAAAAAACATTCAATGAAAAACTTGAGCTTGAACTTAAAAAAGCAAAAAGAGAAGTTGTTTCAGAAGTTTTAGAAGAACTACTTTCTAGTGAAAACATTGATGTATCAAATGAAGAATTAGCACGTGTAGTTCTTAAAAAGGTAGCATAATGGTTGATTTAGTTGTTAAAAGATATGCAAAAGCATTGGTTGACGGTAAGAATATAGGTGATTTAGAAGCAAAAATAAATGAACTAAATCAAATAAGTGCAGCTTTTGCTGATGATAAATTTGTATCAATAGTAAATTCTGTAGAGGTATCTAGTCACAAAAAAGTTGAGTTAATTCTTTCTTTCTTATCTAATGCTAATAAAGAAACTACAAATTTGATAAAACTTTTGGGTGAAAATAGAAGATTAGATATTATACCTGCTCTAGTAGAAGAACTAAAACGTGAACTTTTCGTAATGAAAAATAGCTACGAAGGTACAGTTTATGCAAAAGAGGCGTTAAATGCTTCTTATATTACTAGTTTGGAACAAGAATTCGGTAAAAAATTTAATGTAACGCTTAAATTAAATCAAAAAGTATGTGACTATGACGGTATCAAAGTTGATATTGATGGTTTAGGTGTTGAAATCGGTTTTTCAAAAGAGAGATTAAAATCTCAAATGATAAATCATATTTTAAAAGCTATTTAGAATTTATAAAGGAGTAAATGTATGAGTGTAAAGATTCAAGCTGATGAAATCAGTTCAATAATCAAAGAAAGAATTGAGAACTTTGAGCTAAATGTAGATATTAACGAAACGGGTAAAATTATCTCATTGGCAGATGGTATTGCTAAAGTTTATGGTCTAAAAAATGTTATGGCTGGTGAACTTGTAGAGTTCGAAAACGGCGAAAAAGGGCTTGCTGCAAACTTAGAAGAATCTACTGTAGGTGTTGTTGTACTTGGTAATAGTTCAGGGCTTAGAGAAGGTACAAGTTGTAAAAGACTTGGTAAATTACTTGAAGTACCGGTTGGTGATGCAGTAATAGGTAGAGTTGTAAATGCTTTAGGTGAGCCAATAGACGGTAAAGGTTCTGTTGTTGCTACTGAGCAAAGATTTGTTGAAGAAAAAGCTCCTGGTATTATGGCTAGAAAATCTGTTCATGAGCCACTTCAAACAGGTATAAAAGCTATTGATGCACTTGTTCCAATCGGAAGAGGACAAAGAGAGCTTATAATCGGTGACAGACAAACTGGTAAAACAACAGTTGCTATCGATGCTATTATCAATCAAAAAGGTGAAGACGTAATTTGTATCTATGTTGCTATAGGACAAAAAGCATCTTCAGTTGCAAACGTATTAAGAGTTCTTGAAGAACACGGTGCAATGGATTATACAATTATTGTTAATGCAGGTGCTAGTGAATCTTCTGCTTTACAATTCCTTGCTCCTTATACAGGTGTTACTATAGGTGAATATTTCAGAGATAACGGTAAACATGCTCTTATTATATATGATGATTTGAGTAAACATGCAGTTGCATATAGAGAGATGTCACTACTATTAAGAAGACCTCCAGGAAGAGAAGCATTCCCAGGGGATGTATTTTATCTACACTCAAGATTACTTGAAAGAGCTGCAAAATTGAATGATGATTTAGGTGCTGGTTCACTTACTGCATTACCGATTATTGAAACTCAAGCCGGTGACGTTGCTGCGTATATTCCTACAAACGTAATTTCTATTACTGATGGACAAATATTCCTAGAAACTGACCTATTTAACTCAGGTATCAGACCTGCTATTAACGTTGGTTTATCAGTATCGAGAGTTGGTGGAGCTGCTCAAATCAAAGCTACAAAACAAGTTTCTGGAACACTAAGACTTGACCTTGCTCAATATAGAGAGCTTGAAGCGTTTAGTCAATTTGCATCAGATCTTGATGAAGCTACAAGAAGACAATTAGAAAGAGGACAAAGAATGGTTGAAGTACTAAAACAAGGTGCTAACAAACCATTAACAATCCAAAAACAAGTTGTTATGATTTTTGCCGGTGCAAAAGGATACTTAGATTCATTACCTGCTGGTGACGTAACTAAGTTTGAGGCTGAATTATATCCATTCTTAGAGCAAAAATATCCAAATATATTTGCTGATTTAAAAGCTAAAAAAGCAATAGATGGTGATTTAGAAAACACATTAAAAACTGCATTAGAAGAGTTTAAGACGATTTTTTGTGCAAAATAAGGACTAGCTCATGGCTAACTTAAAAGAGATTTCAAGAAAAATAAAAAGTGTTAAAAACACGCAAAAGACTACCAAAGCTATGAAGCTGGTGTCTTCTGCAAAACTTAGAAGAACTGAACAATTATCAAAAAGAGCAAAAAGTTATGCTCTTAAAATAAATGAAGTTCTTGGAGAGATTGCACTAAGAGTTGCTAAAACTCAAGGTAATGAAAATATATCAAGAGCGTTTATGGCCAATGAAAATCCAAAAACGGTTGATATAGTAGTAGTTAGTGCAGATAAAGGTCTGTGCGGTGGTTTTAATATGTCAACTATCAAACTAGTTAATAAAATGATAGCTGAATATAAATCTAAAGGTGTAAATGTTAGATTAAGAATTGCAGGTAGAAAAGCGATAGACTTTTATTCATTTCAAGGTTATGAACTTACTCAAAAAGAAGTTGGTTTAAGTTCTGCACCTGATCATGATAGAGCTAGTGATTTTATATCTGAAGCGATAAAAGATTTCAACAATTTAGTTACTGATAAAGTTGTATTAGTTTACAATGGATTTGTAAATATGCTTACTCAAGAGAGAAAAGTAGTTGAACTTTTACCTATAGGTTTAGATTCAGTTCCTGCAGTTGACAGTGAATCTATGCTAGATATTGAGCCGGATGATGATACTGAAGTTTTAAATGAATTAACTGAAAAGTATTTGAACTTCAATATGTATTATGCATTAATAGATTCTTTAGCAGCTGAACATAGTGCTAGAATGCAAGCTATGGAAGCAGCTACATCAAATGCATCAAGTAGAGTTAAGTCACTAACGGTAGAGTTTAATAAAGCAAGACAAGCAGCTATTACTACAGAGCTTATAGAGATTATAAGCGGTATGGAAGCTTTAAAATAAAAATAAGAAAAATTATAAGGAGCAGTTGAATGGAAGGTAAAATTATTCAGGTAATGGGACCAGTTGTAGATGTACAATTTGATGGCTATTTACCAGAAATAAACGAAGCAATAGATGTTGTATTTGACAATGGTGAAAGAAAATCAAGATTAGTATTAGAAGTTGCAGCACATATCGGTGATAGTAGAGTTAGAACTATTGCTATGGATATGACTGAAGGTCTAAAAAGAGGACAAAAAGTAGTTTCTACAGGTGGACCAATCAAAGTTCCAGTTGGAGAAGAAGTATTAGGTAGAATTTTTAACGTAATCGGTGAGCCTGTTGATGATGGTGCTCCGGTTGAAGCTAAAGAATATTGGTCAATCCACAGATCTGCACCAAGTTTTGAAGAGCAATCAACAAAAACAGAAATGTTCGAAACAGGTATCAAAGTTATCGACCTTTTAGCACCATATGCAAAAGGTGGTAAAGTTGGACTATTCGGTGGTGCCGGTGTTGGTAAAACAGTTATCATTATGGAGCTTATCCACAACGTTGCGTTCAAACACTCAGGTTACTCTGTATTTGCAGGTGTTGGTGAAAGAACAAGAGAGGGTAATGACCTTTATCACGAGATGAAAGATTCTAACGTTTTAGATAAAGTTGCATTATGCTACGGACAAATGAGTGAGCCACCGGGAGCAAGAAATAGAATTGCTTTAACAGGTCTTACAATGGCTGAATACTTCAGAGATGAAAAAGGTCTTGACGTATTGATGTTTATCGATAACATTTTTAGATTTGCACAAGCTGGTTCAGAGATGTCTGCACTTCTTGGAAGAATCCCTTCAGCTGTTGGTTACCAACCTACACTTGCAAGAGAAATGGGTGCTTTACAAGAGAGAATTACATCAACTGCAAAAGGTTCAATTACTTCAGTTCAAGCTGTTTACGTTCCTGCGGATGACTTAACTGACCCTGCTCCGGCATCTGTTTTTGCTCACTTAGATGCAACAACGGTTCTTAACAGAAAAATTGCTGAAAAAGGTATCTACCCTGCGGTTGACCCACTAGATTCAACTTCAAGAATCTTAAGTGCAGACGTACTTGGAACTGAACATTATAGCGTAGCTAGAGGTGTTCAATCTGTATTACAAAAATACAAAGATTTACAAGACATCATCGCAATCCTTGGTATGGATGAGTTAAGTGAAAACGATAAATTAACAGTTGATAGAGCAAGAAAAATAGAAAGATTTTTATCTCAACCATTCTTCGTTGCTGAAGTATTTACAGGAAGCCCTGGTAAATACGTATCACTTGAAGATACAATAGCTGGTTTCAAAGGTATCTTAGAAGGTAAATACGATGACCTACCGGAAATGGCATTTTATATGGTTGGCGGTATGGATGAAGCTATCGCGAAGGCAGAAAGTCTAAAATCTAAATAAGGATAGTTTATGAGTACTGTAAAATTATCTATTGTTACGCCAAATGGTATGATATTTGAAGGTGACGTAAAATCTGTGACTCTTCCTGGAAAAGAGGGNNAAAACTGTAACTCTTCCTGGAAAAGAGGGAGAGTTCGGAGTATTACCAGGTCATGCTTCTTTAGTATCAACACTTACCGTTGGTGTAATTGTTATAGAGGGTGAAAAAAATACTGATGCAATAGCAATAAACTGGGGGCATGTGAAAGTAAACGAAAGTTCTGTTGATGTTCTTGTTGACGGTGCTATTGCTTTAACATCAGGTGAAGGTAGTGAAATTGCTGCAAATATTGAAGCAGCAAAAGAACTTGTTAACTCTGTAAAAGATGCTAACGTATCTCTTGCAGCTGTTGAGGCAAAAATAAACTCTTTTGCATAAAAAATATGATTGATCTTTTTTTAAACTATCTTTCAAATAGTAGCGCCATTACAATAATAATATTGTTGGTGCTATCTATTTATTTTATTTCTATAATCTGGGTGTTTTTATATCGTTATATGAATCTTAAGGATTTAGTTCAAAATGAACAAAGATCTTTAGAATCACTAGTTATGAATACACATATATCTATTAATCCACTTTCAAAGTTAAGCAGATGTACAAGAAACAACATAGCGTCAAAAGAGCTTTTAAATGCTTGTGAAATTTCTATAATTCGTGAAGCAAGTGTCGGTATTTCTTGGCTTTCTATAGTAGCTTCTACGGCTCCTTTTATTGGTTTATTTGGAACGGTAGTCGGTATATTAGAGGCTTTTGCAATGTTTGCTGGTTTAGATAAAGTTGGTTTTGGTACTATTGCTCCTGCAATATCTGAAGCCCTAATAGTTACTGCAAACGGTATATTTGTAGCAATCTTTGCCTATACTTTTCATCAAATATTATCGAGAAAAGTTTATGAACTACATACATATTTGAAGGCACAATCAGAAATTCTTATTTCAAGATCTTAAAGGTTAAACGTGTTCGATTTCAACGAAAAACCTGAATTAAACATAACTCCTCTTGTGGATGTTATGTTGGTATTACTTGCTATATTAATGGTTACTGCACCTGTTTTAGAATATGAAGAGAACATAAATCTTCCAAGCGGTAGTAAAACACAAACTGCTACCCAAACAAAAAAATTGGATATTTTTATCGATAAAAATAGAATAGTAAAAGTTGAAAAAGAGAGCTATAAAATAAAAGAGTTCGCAGATTCATTTGTATTATCGATGCAAGATAGAGATAAAGATATTACTATATATATTAAAGCTGATAAAACACTACAATACGAAGATATTATTTACGTATTACGAACGGTTAAAAGTGCTGGATTTCTAAAAGTTTCATTAATTACGGATGGTTGATAAAATGCCTGTAGCAAATAATCATTTTTTAACTTCCGGTATTATTGCCGTAACGACTTATATATTATTTGTGGGTTCTATACTTTATTATATTATAGGACCTACTATTACTAAAATAACTTCTTTTAACAAAAGTACAACTATTGAACTTGATTTGACAATTTTGGATAAAGCAGAAACTCCTAAAAGTAGTTATGAAAAACCAAAAGTAAATGAAGAAGTACAAAAAGAGGAAAAAGCAGCCTCAAAAGAGACTGTTACAAAAACAGATATGAAATCCCTTTTTGCTAATGTTACGACAGAGGCAAAGACTGTTGAAAAAAAAGAAGTTACTACAAATCAAAGTGTTAAGGTTGCAAGTGTTTTTAAGTCAACATTTGAAAAAGAAGAGAGAAAAGAAATATCAACAAATGTTACAAAAAGACTTGAAAATGTGAATCTTAATCCGACAGCATCGATGGCTCCACCTAGTGATGCAAATGTTGATGAATATTATTCTTTAGTGTATGAGATTTTGGCATCTAAATGGAATCCTTCCAATACAAGTTCAGGACTCGGTGCAGATGTGCTTATAACTATTTACAAAAACGGGAAGTTTAATTATAATATCGTTTCAAAATCAGGTGATAAATCATTTGACAGTGCGTTGGAGAGTTTTTTGAATTCACAAATGAATGAGAAATTTCCACCACATCAAAAGGGTGACAAAACAACTTTAAAAGTTACGTTTAAAACAAAAGGAGATTAATGTTAAGAGTTTTAGCTTTATTGATATTTTTATATCAATTTGCAATAAGTGCTGCCGATGTAAGTATGGAGATAGTAAAAAATGCAGGTTATAAACCTTCTGTTGCTGTTGTTTTATCTACAGAGCCGTCTCATATGCAAAGTAAATTTGCAGGTGATGTTCATAGATTGCTAGAAAAAGATTTAGAAGTAAGTGGACATTTCAATGTAAAAAGTGTTAGTGTACAACATAATTTTAATTCAAATATCAATTATTATGAATTTAAAAAACAAAATATAGATTTAGTTGCAAATATTACGACAGAACAAAGTGTATTTGAAGGTTTTATTTTAAAATTAAAATTATATGATACAAATTTAAATCAGGTAGTTTTAGAAAAATCTTTCAATAGTGCAAAAGATGATAGATACCCTTTCTTAGCACATCGTGTTGCTATAGAGATTAATAACTACGTAAAAGCACCTTCAATTGATTGGATGGAAAGATTTGTAATATTTGCTAGATATACTACTCCTAAAGAGTCGCAAATCGTAATTGCAGATTACACTTTGACATTTCAAAAGGTAGTAGTTCAAAGTGGATTGAATATATTTCCTAAATGGGCCGATAATATTCAAGAAAATTTTTATTATACGACATATAATTTTGGCGTACCTACACTTATGAAAGTAAATATTTTTACTGCACAATCTCAAAAAGTTACACAAAGTGACGGTATGTTAGTTTGTTCTGATGTAAGTGATGACGGGAAAAGACTTCTTGTTACTATGGCACCAAACTCTCAACCGGATATTTATGAGTATAATACCATATCTAAAACTTTTACAAAAATTACAGATTATAGCGGCATAGATGTAAATGGACATTATTTAGAAGATGAAAGAAGTATAGTATTTGTTTCTGATAGATTAGGAAATCCAAATATATTTACGCAAAAAATAGGTGATAGAGCAGCCAATAGATTGGTATATCATGGCAAAAACAATAACTCTGCAAATACATTCGGTAATTTTGTAGTTTACACAAGTAGGGAAGGTGATAATGCTTTTGGGAAAAACAATTTTAATTTGTATCTTGTATCAACCCAAAGTAGTTTTATCAAGAAATTGACTACAAGCGGTATGAATCAGTTCCCAAAATTTTCTAAAGACGGTGAATCGATAGTTTTTATTAAAACAGAAAATGAAAAAAGTTACGTTGGGATCATTAGATTGAACCATGATAAATCATTTTTATTCCCTTTAAATAAGGGTAGTATTCAATCTATTGATTGGTAATGCTTCGTCTCAGTGAAAATTAAGGTTTGATTTTGTATTATTTCGGAAATTATTTCAAAGGGATAAAAAGATGAAAAAAATTGGTTTATACTCAGTGGTTTTAGCTGCGTTGTTAGTTGGTGGTTGTACACAAAAAAGTGTTCAAGTTGATTCTGATTCAGTATCAACAGGAGCTCACTCAAATGGTCTTGATAGCAAGTTAAATGCTATGGATAACGTTAAACTTGATTTCGTAGAGGGATTAAGTGATGGTGGTGATTGGAGAAACGATAGAGTGTTCTCTACAATGATAGATGGTAAACTTGTACAAGTTACTTCTTTATATTTTCCATTTGACAAATTTAACTTAACAGACGATATGGTTACAAGAGCAAAAACAAACTCTCAATCAATCTTAGCTGTAGGTAGAGATGTTAAAATTACTTTAGAAGGTAATACAGACGAGTGGGGTACAGATGAGTACAACTACGCTTTAGGTTTAAAAAGAGCAAATACAGCAAAACAAGCACTTGTTAATGACGGTGTAAATGCTGCTACAATAGCTATGGTAAGTCTTGGTGAAGGTAACCCAGTTTGTACTGAGAAATCACAAAAATGTTGGCAAATGAACAGAAGAGTTGATTATAAGGTAATGCCATAATCAAAGCTATGTTTATTAGAAATACAATAACTTATCTTACTCTTGGAACTTCAGTACTTTTTAGTGCTGAAGTTTCTGTTTTTGGTGCAGGTGATTTAAATTCACAAAATCCATACGGCTTATCCCAATCAGAAAAAAAAATATTAGAAACAAAACAAAAAGTTGAAACTGTTGATACTAGTGTAAGAGTTGTTAAAAACGATTTACAAACTATCAATGAAAGACTTCAAGGATTAGAGTCTATTTTTGAGGGAGAAGGTAATAAAATCAATAATATATCTTTTTCATTAAAAAATATAGAGGCTCAATCATCTAAAAATCAACAAGATGTAGAATCTTTAAAAACAGTAGTTAATCAATTATTAGCTATGCAAGAAGAGAATCTAAAAAATATTGCAGAACTTAAAAAAGCAATGACAGAAATTGCAAAACAAACAGATATAATCAATAAAAACTACTTATCACGAAATGAATTTGAAAAAAATATGCAACAAGTTGGCTCTGCTCAAAGTGTAAAAAGCACATCCAATCAGGCAGAAACAAAAAGTATAACATCTGACAATACAGTATTTGATAAAAAACCTAAAAATGAGTTATTTGATGAGGGTAAAGCATTTTTTGATAAGAAAAACTTTAATCAAGCATTACCTATTTTTGAATACTTAGTAAGTGCAAATTATAAACCTGCAGAGTCTAATTATATTTTAGGACAAATGTGGTTTGTTAGAAAAGAGTATGAAAAAGCTATAAGTTACTTCAAAACATCTGCTTTGTTACATGACAAAGGTTATTGGATGCCTCAACTTCTTTTAAATAGTGCTATTTCGTTTAAAAATCTTAAAGACGTGGACAATGCATCTAAATTTTTTAATACGTTAATACAGGCATATCCTGATACTAAAGAAGCTGCTGAAGCAAAAAAAATCATTTCTAAATAAATGATTGCAATTTAAAATAAAGGAAATAATATGAAAATAGAACAATATAATGTAGTAGCTATAGAATATAGCCTAAAAGATGCAAATACTAATGAGCAATTAGATTCAAATGTAGGTGGAAGACCTTTAGAGTTTATAACAGGTATGGGACAAATAATCAAAGGTTTAGAATCAGAAATTATGAAAATGACTGTAGGAGATAAAGCTGATGTTATGGTAAATCCTGCTGATGCTTACGGTGAATATAATAATGAAGCTGTTCAAACATTGCCAAAAGAGCAATTTGCAGGTATAGATTTAGTTGAAGGTATGGCTCTTTATGGAACAAGTGAAGAAGGTGATACTGTTCAAGTAACTGTTACAGGTTTCAATGATAATGAAGTTACAATAGATTATAACCATCCAATGGCTGGAAAAACACTAATGTTTACAGTTACTATTTTAGATGCTAGAGAAGCTACAGATCAAGAGATGGCTACTGGTGTAGTAGGCGGTGTAGCAAGTGGTGGATGTTGTGGTGGAGGAAGCTGTGGAAGTAACGGCGGACATGACCATGGGCATCATCACCATGGAGAGGGTGAGTGTTGTGGTGGAGAAAATCATAAACACGGTGGCGGACACGGTCACGGTGGATGCGGTTGCCATTAATTAGGTGTCCGTAATGAAAAAAATAGGTTTTATTTTTCCTGGACAAGGAAGTCAAAGTATAGGTATGGGGAAAGAGTTTTTTGAAAACTCTGACCTTGCACGTGAAATGGTATCAAATGCTTCAAAAAGATTGGGTATTGATTTTGAAGAACTCTTATTTACAGAAAACTCAAATTTAGAAAAAACTGAATTTACACAACCTGCTATATTACTTGTTAGCTCTATTGCAAATGCTATTTTTAAATCAAAATGTGACATTGTTCCTACTTTTGCTTTGGGTCACTCTTTAGGTGAATTTAGTGCTTTAGTAAGTATTGGAGCACTTGATTATTTAGATGCAGTTGAACTTGTAAATAAAAGAGGTTTATTTATGAATGAAGCTTGTGCCGGAGCAGGTGCAGGAATGATGGCACTACTTGGTCTTGAAGATAATGTAGTAGAAGAAATCTGTGAAGCACAAAGAGCTGAAGGCAAAAAAGTATGGGCTGCTAACTATAATATAGACGGTCAGCTTGTTCTTGCTGGTTTAAAAGCGGATTTGGAAAGCCTTGTAGAAGTATTTAAAGGTGCAGGTGCAAAAAGAGCAATAGTTCTTAATATGTCTGTTGCAAGTCACTGTCCTTTATTGGCTAGTGCGGTTGCACCTTTGGAAGCAGAACTAAATAAATTCTTGAAAGATAGTTTTGAAGCACCTGTTGTATCAAATGTAACTACAAATGAATACAATACAAAAGAAGATGCTATAAAACTTCTTGCGGAACAATTAACAAAACCTGTTTTATACAAACAATCAATTACTAAATATGATGGAGCAGTAGATTGCTTTATAGAATTCGGTAACGGAGC
>DISL01000120.1:12721-13419 GCA_002421845.1 Epsilonproteobacteria bacterium UBA6211
GAATTTGCAAATAACAAGTATTATGAAGTAAATTTTAATGGTTTAGAAATAGTAATTGCATATAGTAAAATAGGTAAAGTATTTGCATCTTTGACTGCTACAACTATGATTGAAAAATTCGGTTGTAATAAACTTTTATTTAGCGGAGTTGCAGGTGCTATTAATCCAAGTCTTAAAATAGGTGATTTGATAGTTGCTACAAAACTTTGCCAACATGATTTAGATATTACGGCTTTTGGACATCCATATGGATATGTTCCAGGTGGTGCGGTATATATAGAAACAGATAAAGAACTTATAGAATTAGCAAATGAAGTATCAAATGACTTAAATATTAAGTTAACAGAAGGAATTATTGCTACGGGTGATCAATTTGTTGCAAACGAAGAGAGAAAAAATTGGATAGGCAATACTTTTAAAGCTGATGCATTAGAGATGGAAGGTGCAAGTGTTGCNNATATGGATGCAGGTTTTAGTTTTGATGAATTTTTGAAAAGTTCGGCACTTAGATCTGCTGAATTTATTATGGAAGTAGTAAAAAGGCTAAAATAGTTTTTATATTTACTATATAGATTATATTTTTTAAGGGTGTGGCTTGTAGTCACACCCTTTTTTCGTTATTAATTCTTGAATTTCGATTATTTTTGCGTATTTTTAGAAAAAAACCGTATTTTTTTGCAAATTTCAGTTATATTTAA
>DISL01000080.1 GCA_002421845.1 Epsilonproteobacteria bacterium UBA6211
TGTGTCTTATCGCGGAAGTCAGGCGTCCAGTCTCTTTAAATCATTTGAATCATAGGCGAGAATCAAACCAACGGCTTGATTATGAATCTCATAAATCCATATATTGTTGTAACTTAGTCTATTTACGTCCATATTGATATACATATCCAAAGTGCTTAATACCTTGTCTATCTCATCTTCTCCAGTCAGTGTATGGGCAATATCTTTAATGGCATCATAAATTAAAATAGGTAGATTTGGATTTTGGTTTTTTTGAGCTTGTTTTATCATCATCACGCTAGATTAACATAGTTTTGATTAACTATGACTTAGTTTATTTAACAAAAAATTGTTAACATGGTCGATGCATGATGGGATAATACAGACTATTGACTTCAATTTGAGGTTGTGGTATAATTGCCTCGTAACAATCCTAATGTGTGGGTAACAGAGGGTATATTGGGGTAAGAGGGTTCGAAACCTCTTACCTTTTTTTATACCCTCTGCACCCACATTATGAGGAGTTGCCTATGCAACAGTTACTTTTAATTGTGATTTTGTTGATGTTAATCATCACAAAGTTGCATTAAAAAACTGGGGAGATTTTTCTCCCCTCCTAAAAAAATATCAATTCCCATATACCTATTAAAGTTAAATTCTGATTATGATTTTACATATAATTGAAAAGTTTTGTTTGGAAATGTGGCACCAAATTGGCACCGAGTAACATTTTAGAAGAAAGTGATACTATAAATAGGGCTTTAGAAGCTCTATGGTACGCCCAGAGGGAGTCGAACCCCCAACCCTCAGATCCGAAGTCTGATGCTCTATCCAATTGAGCTATGGACGCGTACGTAAAAGTAAAAAGGGATTGTACCTTTTTACTTGTTAAAAGACGATGAAATAATACTCATAAACTCATCTTTTGTTTTTTTATTTTCTTTAAATACTCCACGAAGTGCAGAAGTCACGGTAGTAGAGTTGATTTTCTGAACTCCCCTCATTTCCATACACATATGTCTTGCATCAAGGACTACCGCCACACCTTTTGGACTTATTGCTCTGCTCAAAGCTTCTGCTATTTGCTCTGTCATTTGCTCTTGTATTTGCAAACGTCTTGCAAATACGTTTACTACCCTTGGGATTTTACTAAGTCCCACGACCTTACCGTCAGGTATATATGCAATATGAGCTTTACCGATGATAGGCAAAATATGGTGTTCACACATAGAATAAAACTCTATATCTTTAACGACTACCATTTCATCGTTTGTGGTAGTAAACATGGCAGAGTTAAGTATCTCTTGAGGGTCTTCTTCATACCCTCCACACATAAATTCAAAAGCTTTTCGTACACGCGACGGTGTTTTTACGAGACCTTCACGGGTCACGTCCTCACCCACATAATCTAAAATATATTGTACTGCTTCTTCAAACTTTTGTTGTTCTTCCAAAGTTTTATTCAAAATTAATCCTTTTTTTAAAGTAGCTAAGTAACTGAGGCACTAAGCAACTAAGATAAAATCCCTTTTACCTTATAATGTTTCCCATATCCCAAATAGGCAACATCAAAGCACTTATAAGCCACAATATCGCAATCCCCATAAAAAGCAAAAAAATAGGCTCAACACTAGAAGACAAAAACTTAATCCTATCATCAAACTTAGCGTAATAAATTTTTTCTAGCTCTTTTATAACTTGAGGAATCCTATTGCTTATTTCTCCGCTATAAATCAACCTATTTGTCAATTCATCAAAAAGCCCAGAACGCTCAAAGGCTTCATTTATAGAACTTCCGCTTTTTATATGATTTTCGATACTTGCCAACCGACTCAATACATAAGTATTCGTCACTATCATCTGTGTACTTTGCAAAGATTGAGCAAAGGTATATTTAGACTCCAACAAACTAGAAAAAGTCAAAAATATACGATGAATTTGCCAAAGAGAGACAAATTTACTAATTATAGGTATTTTACTAAAGAGTATTTTATCTATTTTTAGTTTAAAATCCAAAGAGTTTTTCATTTTAAAGTTTATTATAAAAGCAAGAATTAAATTTAAAATCACAAAAACAATACCGTATTGCACGACAAAATCTCTGGTAAAAAGCAATGTTTGAGTCATAAACGGTAGCTTTGAACCAAATTGAGCATACATATTTTCAAACTGCGGAACTACGAAATTAAAAATTATCACCATAGCAACAATAAAAAACGACATCACCAATATAGGATAAGATAAAGCAGAAAAAAGCTTTTTTTTGGATTGTTTTGAAAACTCCAAAAGCATCACTAGATTTTGCAAAGCACCGCCTATATCACCGCTTACAAATCCTATACGAAAAAACAAAATCGGAAGTATTCCTATGTTTTTTTTGTGTTTTGCCAAAACTTCATCTATATTTTCACCCTTATTTAGTCCGTTTTTTATATCTTGTAATATCTCCTGATGATAACTGTTTTTGGTGTTTTTCAAAAGTAGCTCAACGGCATCGGAAAAACTAAGACTTGAATTGACTATAATAGAGAGTTCTTTAAATAACACATCGGTATTTTGCCTAAAGATAGGAATACTATAGCTCTTTTTGGATTCACTTTTTAGCACTTCATGGTTAGCAAATATTTCATCTTTTATTTGTTGTGTAACCGTTTGTGTGACTATCTGTCCATTTTTGATATATGTTATTTTGTATTTCATCTAGCTTTTCAATGCCTTTAAAATCTCTTCTTGCGTAGTGATGCCTTGCCTTACCTTTTGCATACCGTCTTCATACATCCCTATAAAACCGCTTAATAATGCTTGTTGTTTCATCTCAAGCAACGTGGCATGTGACGTGATAAGAGACGATAGGTTGTCATCTATATCCAAAACTTCACTTATAATAGTTCTTGATTTATAACCTGTATGATTACACTCTTCACATCCTATATTATCGCCACATTCACACCGTTTTCGCACCAATCTTTGAGCTATAATACATTTCAAAACAGAAGCTATCAAAAACCCCTCCCCTTGCAAATCAAGTAGCCTAAATATTGTACTCACCGCATCATTAGTATGAAGAGTAGCAAATACCAAATGCCCTGTCATCGCTGCTGTGATGGCACTTTGAAGAGATTCGGCATCTCTTATCTCACCTATCAAAAGAATATCTGGGTCTTGACGCAAAATATTTTTTAATATTTCGCTATAAATAAGCCCTATTTCACGGTTTAATGATATTTGAGTGATATTATCTATTTTATACTCTACAGGGTCTTCTACGGTAATGATTTTTTTGTTTGTATCTTTTAGTTCTTTGATTATAGAATATAGCGTCGTAGTCTTACCGCTTCCTGTAGGTCCTGTTACCAAAATAAGCCCTTGTGTAAGGGTAATTTTATCTTTGATAAGAGCCAAAGAGCTATCGCTAAACCCTATTTTGTCCAAATAAAATCTATCAAAATCCTTTTCAAGTACCCTTATTACTATCGATTCACCGTTGATAGTAGGCATAAAAGATATTCTAAAATCGTAGTTTGCAAACTCCTCTATTACGAAGCGACCGTTTTGCGGGAGGCGTCTTTGAGTTATATCTAAATTGGCAAAAAGCTTCAAAACCGAACTAACCAAAGAGTATATCGCCATATCAAAACGAAAAAACTCTATCAAGACCCCATCAATCCTAAATTTAACACTCAACACCTCAGACATTGTCTCGATATGAATATCACTTGCATTTTTTAATATGGCAAGATTTACAATTTGATAGATAAAAAACCTTGTGTTTCTTTGAGACGAACTCAATGATAGTTGTTTTGCGAGGGTGAAAAGCTCCCTTTTTAAAGCAAGATTATCAATCTCAAACAATATGGACTCTTGCTTTGTAAATAGTGTTTTGATAGTGATTTTTACATACTTTTTAAACTCTTCGATATTTGAGTTTTCACATACCAGACAAGTGATAAAAAGCTCATTTTGATACACGGGCAATACCATAGTTTCTTTGAGTATATGGGTATCGAAGTTTTTTGATATATCGTAATTAATCAAATGCTTTTTCATATCTCATACCTTACAAATTTACCCTCATGTATGAAAATCACGCTACTACCTTTTATCATATAGAGTTTATACCCTTTGTATGTATCCCCTAATTTTAAATATTCATCATTAACTAATACTTTATCATTTATAATTGCTTTTACGTTAAGAGGTACTTGTAGTTTTTGTTGCTCTTTATATTCAACAAAAGGGTTTTTTATCGTATCAAGTTCTCTTAAAAGTTCCATATGACTTTGAGTTTGCGGATGATTTTCAAATAGTATAACACTATCTAGGCATATACTTTTTTGGTTTTCGCATAACTTTATCATAAATTCGCCGAATGTTCTTTTTTCTTCAACATCATAAATAAAATTCATAGTTCCCTTAAAACCACCTACTGCACTTATTTTTATGCCATTTTGTATATTTTCAAAACTATTTATTTTAACGGCATATCGTTTTGAAATCTTTTCTATTTGATTGATTAATTCCATATGAAGATTTGTGTTTGAAAGTTCAGTCGTTTTGGCTATTTGTGTGGGTGGTTTGATGGGTTTGGTAGTTTCGAGCGGAGGTTCATAAGTAATATAAACATACAAGATATACCCAAAAATCAAAAAAGGGATTAAAAAAAGTTCTACTTTTTGGTATGTTTTTAAAGACTCATAGTATTGGCGTACCTTGAACAATCTCAAACTCCATTGAATATATTTCTTGAAGTTTATCATAAATAATCTTATTTATTCTTATTTTGTTATATTCATTTGCAAAATTTAAAAGTTTTTCTTTATCTTGAGCGTTTACTACAGCTATAATAGCCCCATCTTTTAGGGATATATCTTTTAATATAAGTTTATTCGTATTAAGATTTATAAAAAGCTCATTGAGGCTTTTGGAAAATGCTTTATCTAGGATTTTTGGCTCTTGAATAGTTGGTTCTTCAATACTTGCTACCTCTTCTACCGATACGACCTCTTGGCTTTGAGTATTTACAATCTCATATACCAAATAAAGCGATATAGCTATCAAGATTATGCTACTTACCGTCAACAAACCGAACATATCTACTTTGTTGCGTAATCTATGCAACTCACAACTACTTTTTATATCAATATTTTTTATGAGTTCATCATATTGGGCTTGTCTTATGTAGGTGTATTCAAAGGTTTCAAATCCATAGTTTTTGACTATAAATTCATCCAAATCCTCTATCTCAAAATCCATATCAAAAATTTTGTAGTATCTAAATCCACCGTCAAAATACAAAAAAATACCTTTTTGGTATATAAACACTCTCCAACCGCTCTTTGGTATATCAAATACATCATAGGCTTTGGTAAATATCTCACACTCCGTAATAAAGTCATTTTTAGGTGCTTCAAACAATATGATTTCATACTCTTTTATAAATTCATTGTAGATAATATAAGCTTTTGTATCTGTAGATATGAGATAGTTGTTTGCTTCTGCAAGAGTTTTTATAAATGTACCTATCTCTTTTTTATTGATTGGTATAGAGATAGATTTTGTGATTTTAGTTAGCTTTGATAGTGGTATTACTTCTATTTTTGTATCCATTTTTGCACTTTCTTACTACAATAACTTATAAATTTATTTATAATAAGAAGTATAGCAAAAATATTTTATTTGTCAAGTATATAGACGCAAAATTAATCTGCGTCTATATCATATCCCATATCTTTAAGCCCTTTTTTGTCTTTGCTCCACCCTTTTTTGACGGATACAAAAAGTTCAAGATAAGCTTTCTTTTGGCTTAGTTTTTCTATTTTTTCACGTGCAGCTTTACCTATTCTTTTGATAGCTTCGGCATTTTTACCTATAATCATCCCTTTTTGAGAATCTTTTTCTACGATGATAGTTGCACGGATTACATCAACATTTGGTTTTTCTTCTATTTTGTCTATTTTAACATCTGCTTCATAAGGTATTTCATCACTTATTTTTTCAAACAATGCCTCACGGATAAACTCTTTGTATATACTTCTTAGATGTTCTGTAGTCAATATCTCCGTATCAAAAAGCGGTGGAGAATAAGGAAGATGTTTTGTTATCAAATCAAGAAGATATTTCAAATCAGATGATTTTTTGATAGTAATAGGCATAATACCGATATATTTATCGCTATATTTTGCATATTCTGCACTTTTTGCCAAAATCTCTTCATTGCTTACCATATCTATTTTTGTGAGTAATACTATATGAGGAGTATTTTTTTTGTTTTTTTCCAAGAAATTCTCATAGTGTGTCAGCTTGTCCGTAACCGGAGCCAAAAACACTATCAAATCACAATCACCTATAGCTTTTAGTGCTTCATCAAGCATAAATTGATTGATAAGTTTTTCGCTCTCGTGAATACCTGGGGTATCTACGAATATTATCTGGTCATCACCGTTCATAGCTATGATGTTTGATCTTTTTCTTGTGGCATTTGCTTTGTGCGATACCATAGCTATCTTTTCACCGATAATCCAGTTTAAAAGAGAGCTTTTACCTGCATTAGGTCTTCCTACGACTGCTACGAATCCACATTTTGTTTTTATGTTTTTGTCCAAATATTTTCCTTAAAAGTGACTGAGGTACTGAGTGCTTAGGTACTGAGCTAGATTCAAAATAAATCTATCATCTACTACCTACAAACTACCCTCTATTTTTCTTCTCTTCTATCCCGCTTAATCCAAATCTTCTAGCTAATTCTTGCTTTACTCTATCAGGGGAGATATTTTTTGCTGCTAGTGCAACAAGTACGTGATATGTGATGTCTGCTGCTTCATATATCATCTCATCGGTGTTGTTATCTTTAAATGCAAAAGTAAACTCTCCTGCTTCTTCAACTATCTTTTTAAGCATAGAGTTCTCTTTGCCGTGAAGTAGTTTTGCAGTATAAGAAGATGACGCATCGGCTGTTTTTCTCTCACAAATCGTATGATAAAGTGTATCTACTACGCCGTAACTAGCTGTGGTATCAACTAGAGGTTTTGCTATCTCTTCACCTTCGATGGTTCTAAAAAAGCAGTTTTTTCTTCCTGTATGACAAGCAACACCCACTTGTTCAACTTTTAGTAAAATAGTATCCTCATCACAATCAATCAAAACATCTTTTACTTTTTGTATATGACCGCTTGATTCACCTTTTTTCCAAAGTCTTTGTTTACTTCTGCTGTAGTAGTGAGCTTCTTTTGTAGAAAGTGTAAGTTCTAGTGCTTCTTTGTTTGTATATCCAAGCATCAAAACTTCTAAAGTATTTACATCTTGAGTTATGACGGGGATTAACCCGTCACCTTTTTCCCAGTCAAGCTTAGAGATGTCCATTAGTTACCGCTTACTGAGGTAGTTCTTTGAGTATCTTTTGTATCAACCCAGATATTTGGAGTGCTTCCACCAGGTGTTAAGAATATTTTTGCATCTTTGTTCTCTTTTAGAGCTTCATTAAATTTACCTTGAACTTTAACTTGTTCTAATTGTAATAAATCTCTTGTTAAAGATCTTGAAATCAATATATTTGACTCTGATTGAGCTTTTGCCTCTATAAGTATCGCATCCGCTTGACCTTGAGCCGCTATTCTTTTTGCTTGAGCTTCACCCTCTGCCAAAGCTGCTACTTTTTGTGCCTCTTGTTTTGCTCTTTCTACTTCATATCTAGTTCTTTCAGCCTCTTGGTTTGCTATTTGAACTCTCTCGATTTGCTCTTTAATTTTTGGAGGTAAAATAATCTCTCTTAATTGAACCGATTGAAGTTCAACAGGTTTATTTGTCAAAGATTCTATCTTCTCTCTTATTCCAAGCTCTATTAAGTTTGCAATTTCATTTCTTTTTACTGGAAGTTCTTCAGCAGTAAAACTACCTACAACACTTCTTACGATATCTCTAACCACAGGATTGATTATCTTTTCTTCCCAACTTAAACCCCAATTTGCTATAGTTTGAGGTGCTCCATGAGCTAGTAATCTATACTGTACGGTCAAATCTATTGATACAGGAAGACCTCTTGAATCAAGGATATTGATGGCATTATTTACTTTAATACCGCTATCAAAAGTCCCTACATCTTCAGCAGCACTATAGTGCATAAGTCTTACTTTTGTATCAACTATATCAACTTTTTGTATTATCGGTATAAGAAGGTGAAATCCAGGGTACAAAGGTGTCTCTTCGTATTTACCTAGAACTTTGATAAGCCCTAGTTCACCTGAATTGATAATAACAAAAGGCTTAGCAAGTACAAACACAAGTGCCACTATAATAGCACCATATATAAGTCCAGCTTTTTTTCCAAAGTTTTTGAACATTTCAGGCGGTTCAAAAGGTGGAGTATAACCACCACCGTTGCTACCACCACCGCTATTTTGTTGTCTATTCTTAAAGTAATCGTTGTCTATAGGCATTTTTGTTTCCTTTTTTTTAAAGAGCTACTGAGTGCTGAGTGACTGAGGTACTGAGTTTTTCTTTCTTAGTACCTCAGTACCTAAGTACCTTATTAGCTCCACTTAATTAATGTACGTCAAATATTTAGTATATTTAGGGTTTTTCCCTGCAACTACGTCAAAATATGCTGATTGTATTTTTTCGGTAATAGGTCCTCTTGCACCACATCCCAAAACTCTAGCATCAACTTCTCTAATAGGTGTAACTTCCGCAGCAGTTCCAGTAAAAAACGCTTCATCTGCGATATATACCTCATCTCTTGTAATTCTTCTTCTAACTACTTCTATACCCATATCTTTTGCTAAGTCTATAACCGTAGCTTGTGTGATAGATTCTAGTGTATTGTCACTTGGAGGAGAAATCAAAACACCGTCTCTAACGATAAAGAAACAAGCTCCACTAGCTTCAGCTATGAAACCTTGGTCATCTCTAAGCAATGCTTCATCATATCCGGCTTCAACTGCCTCAAATTTTGCCATTTGACTATTTAGGTAGTTTGCAACCGCTTTTGCTTTACCCATACCTGATGTGTTTGGAGTTCTTGTAAAAGATGATATTTTTACTCTAACACCTTTTTTAAGTCCCTCTTCACCTAGATAAGCGCCCCACTCCCAAGCTGAAATTGATACTTTTACAGGTGCATCTTTGTGATAAACACCCATTACACCGTATCCAAGATATACTAAAGGTCTGATATAAGCACCGTTAAATAGTTCATTTTTTTGTAATAATTCAACTTGAGCTTTGTTTAATTCTTCCAAAGAAAAAGGTACGTTCATCAAAGTCATTTTTGATGAGTTTAAAAGTCTTTGCGTATGTTCATTAAGTTTGAATATAGCACATCTTCCATCTACGGTTTTGTATGCTTTAGTCCCTTCTATAGCACCGTTGCCGTAGTGTAGTGTGTGTGAAAGTACGTGTACTTTTGCGTCATGCCAAGGAGTAAAATCTCCGTCCATCCATATATATTTTGATTCGTTCATTCTTTTGTATCCTAAGATAAATTTTAAGTCATTAGTATATCCAAATTATCTTAAAAGTATATGAAAACAAAAGGGTAACACAAAGGTATTATAAAGTTCCTACGACTGCTTTTGTAATAAAATATCCACCTACAACTAACCAAACAAACATAACAAACGCTGCATAAAAAGGTGCAGCTCCTACGCTTTTGAATTTTGAAAATTTAGTACCCATACCGAGTGCAGTCATGGCAACGGTAAGCAAAAACGTATCTATTTCATTTATAATATCTACTATATTTTGCGGTAAAAGTTGCAAGGAGTTAAAACCTGCAACCAATATAAAATATACCGCAAACCAAGGTATTACGATATTGGCTTTTGTATCTTTTGAGTTGTTTTTAGCAGAATATGCAAGGTACAATCCTAGTAATATAAGCATCGGAGCTATTAAAAGAACTCTTGTCATCTTAACTATTACAGCCGTATCACTTGTCTCCTGCGTAAAAGCACCCCCTACGGCAACCACTTGAGCCACTTCATGAACCGTACCACCCGTATAAATCCCAAATTCCCTAGCACTCATATCTAGTATTCCCGACGCATAAAGTGCAGGGTATAAAAACATAGCAATCGTCCCGAATAATACAACCATAGATACGGCAATAGCTGCTTTGTACTCTTGCGATTTTAATACAGGCTCCGTTGCAAGTACGGCAGCAGCACCGCATACGGATGCTCCTGAAGCATTTAGCATAGAGGTATCTCTATCAAGTTTAAAAAACTTTATCCCTGCATAGGTACCTATAATAAAAGTGGAGGTAAGCATAATCAAAGATACCAAAAATCCATCCATACCGACCTCTGCTATTTGAGAAAAAGTTATTCTAAAACCATAAAATACGATGGCAAATCTAAGTATTTTTTTACCGCTAAAAGTTATCCCTGCATCCCAAGCCGATGGTATTTTGTTGTGTATCGTATTGGCATAAAACATACCCAAAACTATACCTATAACAAGAGGTGATAATCCTAAGTTTTTTATTATTTGAATATCGGCAATCATAGTTGCCGCAGCTGCAAAAATAGCTACAAATAAAACGCCGTTTATTATATTTTTTGTATTTTTAGAGAGCATATAAATCCTAAATTTTTTTAATGAGCTTGTATTATATACAAATTTAGTTTTAAAGTTTTTGTGTTACAATGAAAAAAATTTATATCAAGGATAAGACGTGACAGCTAATATTTTTATGGGGAGTACCGAAGTATCACGAGAAAACCTTAGTGATAGAATAAGCCCTTACTCAAATAAGGTAGTTTCAAGGTATCCAAACTGTACAAAAGAGGATACTATAAAAGCACTGGAAATAGCAAAAGAAGCATCGGTATTGTGTAAAAACTCTACACTCGCCCAAAGAATAGCATGGCTTGAAGATGTTGCATCAAGACTAAAAGAAAATCTTGAAGATATTGCTAAAACCATAACCGATGAAGTGGGTAAACCGATATACTTTAGCCGTATAGAAGTATCTCGTGCCGTAGAGACTATCAAAGTATCTACGCAAGTCATAGCAGGTATTAGCGGTCATACTATACCTACTGATATAGCATCAAGCGGTAAGAAAACTATAGCTTTTTATAAAAGAGTACCAGTTGGCGTAGTGGCATGTATCACACCTTTTAACTTTCCTCTAAATCTAATAATACATAAAATAGCTCCTGCTCTTGTAAGCGGTAATGCGGTGGTATTAAAACCAACCCCAGAAGCACCTTTGACGGCATATAAAATATGTAAGCTTTTTATAGAATCACCATATGCAATAAAAGATGCACTAAGCCTTGTTTACGGTGATGTGGAGGTAGGAAGTACTCTAGTAAGTAGTAATATTCCAAGGGTTTTGAGTTTTACCGGAAGTGTGCCTGTCGGAAAAATCATCACAAAAAATGCAGGGATAAAAAAGGTGAGTTTAGAACTTGGTGGAAATGCAGCTACTTTTGTAGAAAAAAGTGGTGATTTAGCACTTGCAGCTTCAAGATGTGCTTACGGTGCGTTTTATAATAGCGGTCAAGTTTGTATAAGTTTACAAAGAATTTACGTACACGATGAAGTGTATGATGAATTTGCAAGACTTTTGGTAGAAGAGACAAGTAAGTTAAAAATTGGTGACCCTTATGAGAGTGATACGTTTATCGGACCTTTGATAAATGAAGATGCGATGCATAGAGCTAAAGGGTGGGTAGAATCGGCTATCAGTGAGGGTGCTGTTGCACTAACGGGAAATAAAATAGAGGGAAATCTATTTTATCCTACTATTATGAGTGAAGTAACGGACGATATGAATATAGTATGCGAAGAGGCGTTTGCCCCGATAGTTAGTCTTATCAAAATAAAAAGTTATGAAGAAGCAATGAGCAAAATCAACAACTCACCTTATGGACTACAATATTCTATTTTTACAAACAATTTAAGTCTAGTCTCAAGATTTATAGATGAGGCTGATTGCGGTGGTGTGGTGATAAATGACATCCCAACTCTTAGATTTGATGTACAACCTTACGGTGGTGTAAAACTAAGCGGTATAGGTAAAGAAGGTCCACAGTTTGCGATAGAGGAATTTACTGAAATAAAATCTGTGGTTATTTGCTAACTATTGACAATTATACTTTAAATGTGATACAATTCAAACATTGATTATCATACATTGACTTAATTGGGCGTGATTAACCCAGTTGGTTGACGCTGAAAGAGATGGGGCTTACGCCCTGTCTCTTTTTTTTGTGGGTAGTGTTGGGTGGGAGCGTCTATCATAGGAGTAGGTATGATAATCAAACTGGTAGTACTTCTTTTGATATTTTTAGTCTTTGCGACTAAAGCTTATTAAAAGTGACAAAGAAAGGGACTAATCACCCCTTTCTTGTACTACCTCTTTTATCTAAAACTTAATAAGTCCCAGTTTTTCTATCATCACAAGCCCTACACCTAATGGAACTATAAATCTTATTGAAAATAACCATATCATATAAACTTTTTCAGAGATAAATCTACACATAGTTTGTTTTAAGATATTTTGGTCTGCAAAAAAACCTACGAATATTGCCGTTATTATACCGCCCAAAGGCAATAAAATAGCCGAAGAGATATAATCAAACCAATCAAAAAGTGATTTTGAACCAAATGTTAAAGCTTCGCTATACCCCTCTATATTTGATAAAAGAGAAATAAGTCCTGCTACTATCAGTATAGCAGTTATGATATAAGTCGCTTTTATTCTTGATATACTAGTAGTCTCTTCTACGTACCTAACACCTGGTTCTAGTATCGAAATAGCAGATGTTATACCTGCAAAAGCAAGAGCTATGAAAAAAGACACTGCAAGGATATTTCCAACGGCTCCAAATTCATAAAAAAGTGCAGGTAAAGTGATAAATACTAGCCCTGCACCTTGTGAGCTTTCAAATCCTGCATTGAATAAAATAGTAAAAATCACCAACCCTGCCATAAGTGCTATAACAGTATCCAAAACCGCAACTATTATGGATGATTTTACTATATTCGTTTCACTATCCATACTCGCTGAATATGTCAAAATAACCGCCATACCGATAGATAAGGTAAAAAATGCGTGACCTACCGCCACAAGAATAGATTCAGCATGAAACTTCTCAAAATTTGGATAAAACAAAAAGCTAAATGCTTTGCCGAAACTATCAAAACTCATAGAATAAAGTAACATACCCACTAAAATAAGTATAAGAGTCGGCATCAAAACTTTATTCATTTTCTCTATACCCTCTTTGACCCCTCTTGATACAGTATAAGCTATAATGGCAAAAGATACTAGAAAATAAAATACCTGTGACGATAAATCTTTGGTAAGAAGACTCATAAAAACTTGCTCTGCCTCTTCTACGCTAGATGGTAAACTAGTCAAAGAGATAACGATATATTGCAAAATCCAACCTATAACTATCACGTAAAAAGACAAAATAGCTAGTGCAGTTACAAAGGTAAATCCTGCCAATTTCCACCCTTTTTTGTTTTTGATAGCTAAGGTCTCAAAAGCACTTACACTATTTTGACCTGTCTTGTAGCCCATATAAGATTCGGCTATAAATACGCTAATACCAACAAGAACAATAGTCAAAAGATATACAAGTACAAACACACCACCGCCGTTATCACCCGTAATATAAGGAAATTTCCATACATTACCTAGTCCTACGGCACTCCCTGCGGCAGCAAGTATAAACCCTGCCTTGGTAAATTTATCTCTAATCATAGCAACTCCGTATAATTATATATAAAAATTATACACTGATAAAAATTAAATTTCTAAACAATAGGGTTTTTGCAATCAAATTTATACGATTTTGTAACGTTTTTTAAAGTACATATAGCTTCAATATGATAAAATAAAGTTATGATTAATTATAAAGACTTAAACCAAATAAAATGGAATATTCAAACTACTATTGCTTCAAAAGTAATGGGCATAGCTACAGACAAATATTTAAGGCTATCTCCCACTTCACACACACTTGGTATTTGCAAAGATTCCAATAAAAGACTTTTATATATACATATCCCGTTTTGTGCTAGTTTATGCCCTTATTGTTCTTTTCACAAATTTTTATTTGACGAAAATACGGCTATAACGTATTTTGAACTTTTAAGATACGAAATGAAAATGGTTTATAATCTTGGATATAAATTTGATTCAGTATATTTCGGCGGTGGAACTACTACTATTTTGCCCCTAGAACTTTCAAAAACAATAGACTATGCAAAGTCGCTTTTTGATATAAAAGAGATTTCATGCGAAAGTACACCTATGGCTTTGAAGTCACTGATAGAACATAATCTCCACAAAAAAATAGATAGGCTTTCAGTGGGTATTCAATCATTTAACGATGAGTATCTCAAACAAATCCAACGATACAAAAAGTTCGGCTCGGCACAGGAACAATACGAAAAAGTCAAAAATGCCATAGGACTTTTTAAAGCTATCAATATAGATATTATCTACAACTACCCAAATCAAAGTGAAGAGGAGCTAAGTGAGGATATAAATACAATTTTGAGTCTTAAGCCAAATCAAGTGACGTTTTATCCTTTGATGTATTCACCGAGTCTTAAAAAAACCCTCACCAAACAATGGGGAAAAACATCCGATGAACAAGAGGCAAAATTATATAAACTAATACTAGAAAAAATGAAAAGCATGTACACCCAAAGGTCATCTTGGGCTTGGTCACTCCAAAGCAAAGATATAATAGATGAGTATGTTATAGAACGAGCTGAATATATAGGAATAGGAAGCGGAGCTTTTAGTTTTGTAGGAGATACACTTTATGCAAATACATTTTCTTTGAAAATCTATGAGGCTATGATAACACAAGGAAAACTACCCATAACCCACAACGCAGTATTTCCCAAAAGAGCCATCAAACAATATCGTATGACGGTTGAACTTTTCGGTTTACAAAAATCAAATGAACATTTGTATTTTGAAGAGTTGCTTTTAAAACTTTACGGGGCTTACAACAAAGACGCAATAAGTGCAAAAGGTGCTTTTTTGTTTTCTGTTTTGATGAAAGAGTTTTATAACGGGATGGATAACGTAAGAGCGACTATGAGAAGTAAGCTAAAAGAAGAAGACGGCTTACTCTAGCTCTAAGCTCATAAGATACATATCCTCACCGTCTATAGTGGAAACACTTAAACTACCGCATTTTTGGCATTTAAACTCCATCTCATCTAGCGTAGTTTGATGACCGCACTCCGTGCATTGTATCACGACAGGTTGGGAGTTGATAATAAAATCTGCATTTTCACAAATAGTTGTTTCTTTGAAAGTATCAAAAGCACTCTGTAACAAATCAGGCTCTACACCGCTAAGTACCCCTATTTTGACCACGACTTTTGTCACTTTTGAGGCATCATTTTGCTTTGCATGATTTTCACAACTCTCAAGAAGTGATTGAACTATACTGTATTCGTGCATAAAAACTCCATTTTTTAATTAAACTTTACTAACTTGATATATATTATAATCCCAAATATCAACATTTTCAAATACTAAAGCTGTTAGTTTATTACCATAAACACAACCCGTATCTATCCCTAAAGCAAATTTACTTTTTCTGATTTCTTGAGACCATTGATGACCATATATTATAAATCCTTGATTGCCATCATAAATATCAGCCCAAAATACTGAATTATCATCTTCTTGCCCTAAAGTTAAATAGTTTCCATTTTGGTCTAAATATCGCATACGAAGTATTTTTTGATAATCTTTTTTTGATAAATCATCTAAATTCATATAGTTTTGAAGTCCACCATGAACTACAGTAATCTCTCCAAATCTTAAGAATAATGGCATATTTTGTAAAAATTCTATATGTTTTTGCGATAAATTATCCACAATACTTTGTTCATCATTATCAAGTTGTATAGGATTCTTTTTATTAGATTTTTGATGATTTAGGTATCGTATGATTTTATCTTCGTGGTTTCCAAGAACTGATTTGATATTGTTTGCAATGATAAAATCAAGTGTTTTGATACTATGCTTACCTTTGGTAATAATGTCACCTACACATACCTCTATATCATCTTCTTGAGGGTTTATTTTGTTTCTAAGAGAGAAGAGTTCATCGTAACAGCCGTGAATATCTCCGTAGATTATTAGTTTATTCATCTAGTTTTTGTTTGATTTCTTCTAAAATTTTTTTGTATTGTTTAATTTCTTTTCTTATTTCAATACATTTCTTTTCGGTAAATGGGATTCCTCCTATGACTTTACATGAATTACCTTCTTCATCTAGTCCATCACATTCTTTAATATGTGCTAATTTATTTCTTTTATCTAAAATATTATCAATATATGGCTTTGTGAAAGTATCTTTTGTTACTGGCTCTGTAATATTTAATTTATCTAAAGCTTCGCCTAATGTTCTTGCTTTTTTGTTACTATCAACAAAACCTATTTGTTCGAATAATGATGCAAATGTAATAGTATCAATATTATTTAAATGTTGTTGTGCTTTTTTATGATTTGACTCTCCAGAACTCTTAATATTTTTTAATGTATATTTTTCTAATTCTTTATTAGTTATTTTTGATGATGCCTTTAAAATAATTTCTTCTTTTATTATATCAAGTTCTGCTACTTCTGCCATAATTAAACCACGAAGATTATTTACATCTTGAACTTTTTTGATTGTTACTTTAATCAGTTTCTTTATTTTGTCTTCTAAATGTTCTCTATCAGAAGTAAATACTCCGTCAATAAAATGATTATTTAATTTTTCATTAATTGATTGTAATTCTGATGAATAAAATAAAATTTCTGAATATATACCTTCTCTAATAACTTCTATAAGTTTATCGCCAGTTTGTTCTTTTGCTCCCAAGTTAAAATCAACCAATAAAAGGTCAAAATCTTTAATAGAATCTTTGACTCTTTTTTGACCTTGTTCTTCATAAACATATTCGTCATCAAACTCATCGTAATCTTTTATAACTATATCTTCATCGTTACATTCAAAGCCATAATCATCTTCCAAATATCTTTGTATTTGACTTTTTGGTCTTTCTATACTATCAGGCTCATCTTCAATCCATAATATTTTATACTTTAACTTCATATTTTAAACCTTATTAAAAATTTAATTCCTTGATTTTGCCGTTCAACTAATATATCAGATTTCATTTCTTTAAGTAATTCTTTAACATGATATAAACCTAATCCAGAACCAGTAGTAGTAGTAAACCCCATTTCAAATATATAATTTTCATCTATAATTGAAGAATTAAGCCCTTTACCATCATCGATATATTCCATCAATAAACCAGTGTCTTCTTTATAAAAAGTTATTTTGACATGTTTTGCATCTATTTGTTCTTTTTTAGAGTTACTTAACAAATTGTCAAGAATTATACTAATTTTAATAGGTTCAAATTTACAAATATGTACTACATTATTAGTATTAATTTCTATATTAAGCTCTTTATTTGTTGTTATTTCATAAATTGATTTTATATAATTAAAAATAAACTCTACTATATCAGTTTTAACTTTTTTTGCAGTGTCCAAAAAATTTTCTCGAGTTACATACTTACTTATCATTTTTATTTTATCTAATTCAAGAATAACTTTCTGAAGTTTTTTTAAAGTATCTTTATGCAAATTAAGCTCACCACTTAATAAATCTATAGAATCTAATGTAAAATTTTTTGCTGTAGTTGCATATAATCCAATATGATGTTGAAATGCAACTAATTCTTTAATATCTTTTGAAGTAACTGATTTAAGATAGGTAACTTGTTGTTCAATTTGTTCTTTTTGGATTTTAACAGTTTCCAACTCTTGCTTTAAATTCTCTTGTTCACTTTCTAATATTCTAATTTTTTTATCAAGTTGTTGATAAGTTTCTTCTTTATCAAAAATATCATCAATAACTTTCAGTTTACTATTGATGATAAAATTAAACTTTTTAACAAGCTTTTCATCATCAATATTTTTTATTAATTTCTCAATAAAATTTTTTAGATTATCATTTATTGAGTAAGTAGGTATTTGTCCAAAAGCCCTTAAAAATTTTGATACATTTACTTTAGTAGTTATCTTATCATTTTCAATCAAAAAAGATAAAACTTCCACATTAATATCTAAATCTACAATAGTTTTTGCATCTATCCCAATAAAAGAAAAGATATTTTTACTTATATTATTAAGCTTTTTGTCTAAATTTAAAACATAAACTTCTTTATTTTCAGTCCAATTGTTTTGAGTAATTAGAAAATCTATTTTTGCTTCAGTATATTCTCGTGGTACACTATCCCATTTAAGACCTTCAACTACATATTTTTCAAGTCTTTTTAATGTTTTATAAAAGAAACCATTATTCTTTATTTGATCTTTTCTTGATTTTGTTGACTTATGAACTAATTGTTTAAAAGCTTCATTTTGTTCAATACCTTCTCTGCTAGAAATAATTTTGAATTGATTTTCTCTATCTTCTATCTCAATTCTTCCAATAATCTCTCTACCACCTAAATATCTCCTTTGTCCTTGTCCTTTTCTTATTTCAATTCCAAAAGAGTCATTATCAATTTCTCCATAAGGAGGTATTCTAAAGCCATTAATGAACAGATATATTGAACCAAAATCTACACTTCTAACTCCCATCTGTTTTTTAAAATACGATTTACCATAAGGATTTAGGTGCATCAAAATAATTTTTACATTTTTTAACTCTGGGAATTCAATATTTTTTTCAATGGTTTTAAATATAACTCTATCTCTATCTTTAAGCTTTGTAATAATATATTGCCCATCATTACTAATTGCTGAATGAATATAAGTTGTATTAAAATCTAATTTCTCAAAAAACTTATTCTTTATTTCTCCATTGATTTGTTTATTATATGAAGTTTCATTTTTATCATCAATTTCAGCTACTTTAAGAAAAATTCTAAAATCATCACTTTCTACTTGGCTTTTATTAATCAATTTCTCAAGAGTTGCTTTTAACATTATTATTCTTTGAAAACTTAATGGTTCTCTTAAAAGACTTTTTTCATTAAATTCAATCCACTGAATTCTTAAATCAGATATTTTGATTAGAGTTCCCTTATCTCCAATTTCATAGCCTGTTTCTTTTTTAACTTCATCAGCTGTAATTCTTCTTAGTTTCATTGGAATTTGATTTATTTGAACATTATAATCTGTGATATTTTCAAAATCTTCCCAATTTATTTGTAGTTGATAAATTTCAGAATTTTTTTTAGTATAAATATCTAGCTTTTTACCAAGTCTATCACAAGAAAATCTTCCAATACCTTTATTTCCAGCTTGTAGCCTATTATTTTGAGCATTTTGCACTCTCTTTATAGAATATGCCAAATTTAACCATTTATGTAAAATATCTTCTTTTGACATACCATTGCCATCATCAACAATCAAAAGTTCATGATTTTTTTGTTTTTCTTTGAGGTTTCTGAATTCAACTGTTACATTTTTTGCACCTGCATCATAAGAATTTTTAACAAGTTCCATAACTGCAACATTATCATCATTAATAAGTTCTTTTCCAATAATATTTTTAATATTTACATGAGATAAAAAATAAACATCTTCCCATTGATTAGTCACGATAGCATCCCCCTCAAAACAATCCCAGCTTGTTCAGCAAAAAGAGGTGGTATCGCATTTCCTATTTGTGTATATCTTGGGACATCTGTTTTTCTTCTATCCCCTCCAGTCGTATAACCACCTTTAAACTCATAGCTATCTGGAAATGATTGGATTCTAGCGTATTCTCTTACTGTTAAAATTCTAGGTTCACAATAGTGGATATAGTCATCTGGTAATGTTGTGAGTGTTGGCGTGGCTGACATTTCACACAAAGGTACTACCGTTCTTTTTTTGAGATTGTATTTTTCTTTGATACTATCAGATATATTTTTATTTGCTCTACTATTATTTAAAATATATTGAAATTTTTCTACCGTTTCTTGTTTATGTTTTGCAAATCTATGACTATCTGCAACTTTATTGGTTAAAGATTTGCTTTGTCTCATTAGCTTTTGATAAGAGCTTGAGGCCTTAGCATAGATACCTGCTTGAAAGTTTTTGGTATCAGGAGATTCTTGTGTACCATTTGATTGTAACAAATCAGATATGGCATCACTGAGAGAGGTAGTGTCTTTTTCTAAATTTTTAGACTTAAAAAAATCAGCTCTATTTTGTGCCAACAAATCAAAAAATCTCTCTGCATTATCTTTTTTTGTACCTACAAGGATAAATCTTTGTCTTTTTTGTGGAACTCCATATTCCGAGAAATCAACAATCTTACCTTTTACATCATAGCCAAGTTTTTCTAACTCTCTGACCACATAAACAGAATATGCTTCACCTCTTTTATTACCTTGCTTAAAACCTATCGTAAAACCTCTTACATTTTCAAAAAACAAGATTTGAGGCTGAACCAATTCAATAAATTTTATATAAGAATCTATAAGTTCATTTCTTTCATCTTTTTCCTTTCTTCTTCCAGCCATAGAAAAACCTTGGCATGGCGGACCACCTGCTACTAGTGAGATTTTCCCTCTCAAAGATTTTAAATTTTCTTGATATTTTTCTATTATATTATTGATATCATGATTTTGTTTTGGTAGCCAATTAGGCCAATCAAAATTTGATTTTTTGTTTATAAGATTGTGTTGTAAGGTTAAAAAAGCATCTTTACTTTTTTCAACAGCAAATAAGCCTTTCCATCCTGCATTATGAAGCCCTAGTGCTAGACCTCCACAGCCAGAAAATAAATCTATATATTTCAATATTATAACCTTATTTATTATTCTAAAATTTTAAAAAATATTTTAACATTGTACCATATCTAAAATAAATTTTATTATGAATTAAAATAAAACTTTAACATATTCTTGGTAGTATCTCACCGCTTGGCATATCAAGGGGCTTTTTAGTACCGTAATTTGAATTTAAGATTACCTTTTGTTTCATAATATCTGTTGCTTTTCCTATGATTGCGGCGTTTGTCGATATTTCAAATTTTCTTAACAGTTCTAATGCTTTTTGGGCATCGTTTGGCTCTACAGCCAATACAAAAGTACCCTCATTTGCCAAAACCATCGGATCAAATCCTAAAATCTCGCAAATCCCTTTTACCTCATCACTTAACGGAATAGCATTTTCTTCCACTTCTATACATATATCACTAGAAGTCGCCCATTCATTAAGTACGGCTGCTACTCCACCTCTTGTGGCATCTCTTAGGGCTTTTGGTTTGATACCGCTATCTATCAAAGCTTTTACCAAAGGATACAAAGAGGCACAATCACTTTTTATATCAGAACTTAGCTCTATTCCCTCACGGGCTGCAAATATACAAGCCCCGTGTCTTGCAATATCGCGACTTACGAGAATAATATCTCCGACACTAATATTTTGACAGCTTATTCCCTCACACTCGATTTTACCAATACCAGAAGTATTGATAAAAAGCTTATCAACTGCACCCTTTGGTACAACTTTCGTATCTCCGCTTACTACAATAGCTCCGTTTATTTCAAGCTCTTTTTTCATGGATTGGGAGATGGTTTCTAGGATATTTACATCAAGCCCCTCTTCTATAATAAACCCCACACTTAAATATTTAGGCTTCGCACCCATCATAGCTAGGTCGTTGCAAGTACCGCAAATACTAAGTTTTCCTATATCTCCACCTGCAAAAAACAAAGGACTAACCGTAAAACTATCAGTTGAAAATACTATTCCGTCCTCAAGTACCGCACCGTCTTCACTCTTTGCTAAAATATCGTTAGAAAATGCCTTGAAAAACACCTCTTTTATAAGCTGATTATTCTCTTTCCCACCGTTTCCGTTTGATAGTTGTATTGTTTTATTCATTATCATTGCCCTCGTATAGTATATTCATAATTAATTTGATAATAATATCTTTTTGTTCTGGTTTACTAGTTGCTACCAATAATGCTAAAGAAGCCAAAGCATTATCATTGATTTTTAATTCACCATTTGATTTGTAAAGTGCATTATTTTTTGATAAAAAAAGTATAAAAAGATAAGCACCTATTCTTTTATTTCCATCATTAAAAGGATGTCCTTTTATTATATAATACAAAAGATTTGCCGCCTTTTGTTCAATAGAAGGCAAAAGTTCAACTCCATAAAAAGTTTGATAAATATTTAATAAATTACCTTTAAGTTCATCAGCTTTTTCTTGTCCAAAAAGCTCAGTAGCCTCTCCTTTTTGCATTAACGCTTTTTTAAACTCTTTGATTGCTTCTTTTGCTTCATTATAATCCAATATAAACTTATTTTCTCTATGGCTAACCACCTCTTGTAAACTTTGGTCATCATACCCCTGAAGCAAAGCCCAACTTTTTGCATAGTTTGAAATAATATCTACAAAGCCTTTGGAAATTGCACTGTTTAGTTCTTTGGACTCTATACTTGTTTTGATAAGTTGTAGTGTTTGATTAAGTTCACTGAGTTTTTGTTGTTGTAATTTTTCTTTGTTTAAAGCATAACCATTCATTAAATACTGTTTAAGTATTTTTGTAGCCCATTGTCGGAATTGTGTTGCTTTTTTAGAATTTATCCTATACCCAACCGATATAATCATATCAAGATTGTAATATTCTACAATATATGTTTTACCATCCCTTGCAGTTGTTGCATTTTTTGCAACAACTGCATTTTCAACTAATTCTTCTGCTTTAAATATATTTTTAATATGTCTTGAAATAACAGATTTATCCCTATCAAATAATTCACATAACTGCTTTTGAGATAGCCAAACTGTTTCATCTTTTAAAGTAGCTGACAACTCAACATTGCCATCTTCATAGATTACTATATTACTCATTTTCTAATCCTAAAATAGTTATAGCTTTTTTATAATTTACTTCATCACCGTAAAAATACTCTTCCAATAATGGTTGAATTTTATATTTCTTTACAAACTCCAAATCTAATCCTTGCATAAAATAACTATGTCCTATTTTATAATCTTCCCCCAAAGTATTTGCTATAAATTCATTAAGATTTTTAAATAACTCTTTGGCATTTTCTGGAACCAAATCTATATTTGGCTTCATCTTTAAAAATGTAAATCTTCTTCTAAGTGCAATATCAATAGTAGCTATAGACTTATCTGTAGAGTTCATTGTAGCAATGATGTAAAGATTTGATGGAATTTTAAACTTTTCTTTTGAATATGGAAGTGTTACTTCGTAATTATCTCTTTTATCTTCTTCAATAAGTGTAATAAGTTCTCCAAATATTTTAGAAATATTTCCCCTGTTGATTTCATCGATTACAATGTAGAAGTTTTGTTTTTGCTGAACAATTTTATTTTCTATAAAATCTTTCAAAGAGTTTACAAAAGATACTATATCATAAATATAATATATTTTATCATTATCATTTGAATCATTTATATTATTTCCAAATAATAGTTTTGAAATAATATCTAAACTAAAATTATTATTTTTGATATAGTTATACTGAGTATATAACATTTTGATATCTGAAAGTTCTAACAAAGATGTATGCCCACTACCAATACTTCTAAATATGATATTAATTCCATTATTAATATCAATATAATATTTACTATTTTCTAGATTATTGTAGTTAATATAATTATCGGCTAAATGATATCCTCTTATTATTTCTTGTCCTAAATAATTATGTGTACTCACTCTTGTTAAAATAAATTTCTTATATAATTCAATAATTTCATCAAATGACAACTCTGTATAATTAGTATTTATTTCATTAACAATATTCTTAAATACACCATTTTTCAGCTCAATCTCCCCATTTTTATTTGGTCTAAACCCTTCAATAAAATCTTCATAAGAATAGCCTTGATGAAAAGTTACAAATTCTATCCTTTTTTCTTTTTTTATTGTTTCAAAAGTTGCATCATAAAAACTATCAGTAGCTTCATTTTTAGCAACCATATCAAAGATAGTTTTTTCATCTTCGCCATTCTCAATCATAGTTATTAATCTTTTATAATTATGAGTTTTACCAACACCTGGAGCACCATACAGCATTATGTTCTTGATATTTATGTTATTCTCTTTATCAACTTTTTCTTCAATTTCCAAATAATTGTTTTCTTCATCTATATTATCACTATCAATTTTATATTTTAATTCATCTTTAACAAAAGTTAAGAACTTATCCTTATTCCCTCTTTTTATTTCTTTTGTTTTGCCATCAGTCCAATCACCACCCCAACCTTGATTTACATAAATTACATCATCTTTTAGTTTAATTGATTCTTCATCTCTAATAAAAAACCTTCTTTCAGGATCTTTAATCTTTTGTTGCCATTCTTCAAAATCTTCCTTGTTTTTTATAATACCTCTTGAACCACCACCTATTTCATCTCTAAATATCTTTTTTAATTCAGAATATGTTATTTCTGGGTGTTCATTTACATATCGTTTTACAACTTCTAAAACTAACCTATTTAATGCTGTTATTCTTTTCCCATTAAAATTATATGCCATTTATTATCTCCATTCTTTTTCTAATTTCTATTAAATAATCTTTATAATTCCCACAAAAACTTAAATCAACACTTTTCATTTTTAACACTACTTTTATATTATTAGTCCCTAGCACTACAGTTTTATCAATACTATCTAAATGTTTTGGATATAAAAGCATTGTAGTGCTAATATTTTCAAAATTATTACCATACAAATACATTTGGTATCTATCATCTCTTTTTGCAAGTTCATTTTCTGCTAATATCTTGTATTTACAGTCTATTATCAAATTTTTACTTTTTACTATAATATCAGGTTTTAAATTTAATCCACCAAATGAAATATAGCTTTTTGGTACTTCAACATTATCATATTGTTCTTCTACTATTCTAGCTATAAACTTTTCAAACAACACATTCATATCAAATAAAAATGCAAACGATTTTTTATCTTGACTAAATAGTGGGATTAATTGTTTGATAAGTAAAATGGCGATTTCAAAACTTGTTTTAAATCTGCTATTTAATCTATTAAAATGCACATTTAAGTTATTTATATCTATGGTTTTATACTCTACTTCATCAAAAATAAGCTCACACTGTTTTAAAAGTTTTTTATCTTTTACAAACTTTTGTAAATACTTGACTGCAAATAAAAAAAACTGATTTAGCAAGTTATTTGGACTAAATTCATCATATTCACAATAAATTTTATTTTTAGTAAAATTATATTTTAGGTTTTCATTAATAAGATACTTACCTTTTAAAACAGGAAGATTATCTTGTTCAGTAATGTACTCTTTATAAATGCCTTTTTTTAGTTCATTTAATAGACCACTTGCAAACATTTGAACAAACACTTCCAAAATATTATGTTTTTGATTGGCACATGAAGCTATTTGTTCATTGGATAGTTGCACATCATAAGCATACATTAACATATAAATAAAAATGCTGAGATTTTGCTCATCATTATGATTTGCAATTTTAGGAAGTATATAGTAATCTTCATTATTAAAATTCAATATTCCACAATATTGTCTAGCCTTTAAAGTTTTCCACTCTAGCTTGAAATATTTGTGAAGAGATACTATATCTACGATATGCTCCTTTAAGTATTGATGTTTCACTTCCTCATATTCATAGATAATCATATTTTAAAAACTCTTTTATTGTTTATTTTTATAACTATTCTCATTCTTCTAACAACCTTCTAAAGTCTTCTTTATTTGGTAAAACCGTTAAATATTTACTTGCATATATTTGATTGTTGTCCTTTGGAAGAGTTAATTCTACTAAAGTTTTACTTTTGTCTTTACAAAGTATAATGCCTATTGTTGGATTTTAATCTTCTGCTTTTTCATATCTATCAAAGTAGTTTACATACATCATCATTTGACCTATATCTTGATGTTTTAGCTCACCTATTTTTAAGTCTATTACGACAAAAGATTTTAAAAATCTGTTGTAAAATACCAAATCAACTTTGAAATGTTTTTCATCTATGGTTATTCTTTTTTGTCGTGCGACAAATGTAAATCCTTTGCCAAGTTCAAGTAAAAAATGCTCTAATTTATCAATAAGCTTTTGTTCTAGCTCACTCTCACTATAAGTTGAAAGTTCCGGAAGCCCTACAAACTCCAAAATATAAGGATCTTTTATCATATCATCAATACTTTGTAACACTTGACCTTTGGAAGATAGTTCTTTTACTTTTGATTTATCTTTACTCAATGCCAATCTTTCAAAAAGTCCAGTGTCAAATTGTCTTTTAAGTTCTCTCAAACTCCAACTATTTTCTAGTGCTTCTATTTCATAAAAGTTTCGCTCATCTTGATTGTCAATTCTTGTCAAAAATATATAGTGTGACCAGCTTAATTTGAATTCGCTAGACAGTGTCTGTCTTTTTTGATATATCAAATAAAACTGTCTCATATTTTTTAAATTTTGCTCTGAAAAGCCCTTACCAAATTCTTTTGTAAGCTCCATAGACAGATTAGATATAAGCCCTATTCCATATTCCGCTCTACTCTCTCCACCTTGTTCTTCTTCAACTATTCTTTTACCTATTTCATAATAGGTTTGTGTCATAGTTGCATTTATTGTTTGGTAAACTTGGTTTCTAGCTTTTTGAAGTAGTGATTTTATATCTTGATAAAAGTTTTTATTAGTCAAATTCATACTATCTCTTTTCCTAAAATAAATTTACCAAATTGTACCATAATTCTTTTAAAATAATATTACTAATTACTTATTCTGTATTTATAATACGCTGCACAAGCCCCCTCACTACTTACCATACAGCTTCCCACAGGTGTCATAGGTGTACATGCTTTGCCGAAAAGTTTACATTCATTCGGCAAGGCTTTGCCTTTTAGTATCTCACCGCAAAGGCATAGTTTATGGTCTTGGCAAGTGTTATGGGGTAATATATCTTTATAGATTACCTCAGTGTCTAAAAATGCAAATTCATCTTTTAGTTTGAGTCCTCCATTTGGTATCTCTCCAAGCCCTCTAAACTCAAAAGATTCTCTTGGTTCAAGATATTTATCGTTTAATCTTTGGGCATTTATATTACCCTCATGATTTACGCATCTACTGTATTGAATCTCTACTTCGCTTCTTCCTTCATTTATCTGTTTTACAAGCATCAAAACAGACTGCATAACATCCACTGGTTCAAAACCGCTTACAACTACAGGCTTTTTGTAAATATCGGCAAATTCATCATATATCTTTGAACCACTTATAACACTAACATGGCTCGGTCCTATAAAAGCATCTATATTGTTGGTCTCATCATCAAGCAATGCCCTCATAGCAGGGGGAACAAGTACATGATTGATATGAAAAAAGAGATTTTTAATATTTTGTTTTATTACCGTCTCTAAAAGTGCCGATGTCATAGGTGTAGTCGTCTCAAAACCGATGGCTATATATATCACTGTTTTATCAGGGTTTTGGGTAGCAATCTTAACGGCGTCCATCGGGCTATATACAAACCTAACATCAGCCCCATTTGCTCTTGCATCTTGAAGGGTTCCTTCGCTTCCAAGAACTTTTATCATATCTCCAAGGGTCACTATAATAGTATCTTTCATATTGGCTAAGGTTATAGCGTGGTCTATTCTGTTTTTGGGCATCACGCATACGGGACACCCTGGGCCGTGAATAAATTTGATGTTTTTTGGTAAAAGTTGATTAATCCCGTATTTCATAATAGCATGGGTATGCCCACCGCATACTTCCATTATTTTGACATCTTTTTGTAGTTTTTTTGCCTCTATTTCTATACTAAAAGCTAATGCTTTTATAACATCACTATTTCTAAAACCTTCATAAAGGTCTTTTAACTCCAAACTAGCCATTTGGGCAATTATCCCCGTCTTTTATGGCTTGTTGTCGTTCTTCTTCATCCATAGCTTGTAATATCTCACGGTATGTTTCAAGGGAGAGCAAAGCGTCCTCTTCATCTATTTTATTCATCACAAACCCTATATGAATCAGTACAAAATCACCTATTTGTACATCATCTTCGCCCATCAAATCAAGACTTGCTTCACGACTTACACCAAAAGTATCGACTGTTGCGATATTTTTTACTTTATCTATTTTTGTTACACGAGAAGGTATAGAAAGGCACATTATCTACACCCCATCTTGAAGCTTATCCAATCGGCTACTTTTTTAATACTATCCATATCTTTTGTATTAATTTCCATAATATCCACATTTGGTTTTAGTCTTCTAGCCTCTTTTTTCTCTGCTTCTATATCATAGTCAAAATGCGGTAAAAGGTCTGTTTTGGTAATAAGTACCAAATCTGCACTTCTAAACATCACGGGATATTTTGCTATTTTATCATTCCCCTCAGGTACCGAAACCAACACAATATTAAGGTGTGTCCCCACATCATAACTAGCAGGACATACAAGATTTCCTACATTTTCCACAAAACATACATCTATAGGGTCAAGTGGAAGATGATGAAGTGCTTTATGCACCATAAAAGCATCAAGGTGACATGCACTTCCGGTTTGTATTTGATAAGCATCAATCCCTACATTTTTGAGTCTATCGGCATCCCTTGAAGTTTCCAAATCACCTTCTATTACTGCATATTTAAAATTTGCCACGTTTTTGAGTTTTTCTAAAAGGGTAGTTTTACCGCTTCCTGGGCTACTCATAAGGTTTATAGCAAGGACTTTATGCTCATCAAAATGTTCACGATTATGTCTTGCTTGTGTATCGTTTTTGTCCAATATTTTTGTGATAACCGCAACTGTTTTTTTATCGTTTAATTGTGGGTTGGCATGAACCGTATCAAGTCTTTCATCGTGATGATGATGGTGGTGATGATGGTCATCGTGGTCATGATGATGCCCATGGTCATGATGGTGATGGTCTGTTATGCTACATCCGCAGTCTTTACACATTTTTATTCCTTGTATTTTTGGTATATTGGTATATTAGTGTATTTAAGATTAAAGTCCAATAACTAATTACTAGTTTCCATTAAATAACACTTTTGTTCAAATATATCTTCCAAAACGGTATTTTTGTTCATCACAAAACCGTCCGTATAAATACTTGCTATATGAGTTATCCCTATATTTTCATACCATTTATAGTGCCCTCCGGCAGAAAAACCTGCCAAAATAACTATCTTAGCTTTTTGGGTAAATTTGAGTACGGCATCTATTGTAGAACCTATCAGCGAAGCTCCGGTAATTACTACAATATCAGCTTTACTTACCCCTTCGTATTCAAATATATCGTTATAAATTCCCAGATGCTTATCGCTTGTTTGCCTACAAAATACATCTACGTTTTTACCTGATTGTTTGAGTTTTAATACGACCGGAGATAAGTTTCCTACAAAAACTATTCTATCCTCTTTTGAACTATTATGATTTATAAAATCAGATAAAAGTGCCCTTAGATTGTCTTTCAACTCTATCTTTTCCATATCCAAAAGAAACTGTCCCACCGCATTGACGGCAGATAAGGCAACGGCTCTTTTAGAAATATCATAATATTTACTTTTTTCAAAAATATCTTCCAAACTCTCATATTCAGTCAAATATACTTCACCCTCTTCTTTTGGAGTCAGGGTCAACCCTATATATTTTTTGTTTTTGTATTCTACTACCGTATGGGTAAATACACTACCCACACAGTACTCAACCAATTTGAGGTCGTATTGTTTTGAAGCAACTCTAGCTTGTTTGGTAAGAGTATCAAAAATCACTTGACGAATACTGCTTTTAGATTTGATTTGCTGTATCCAAAAGCTATAGCCATACCCATTAAATGAAGAATAAGTGTAGATATACTAAATCCTAACATATAAGCTAGGAACGACCCTTCACTAAACTCTGCACCGTGAGCATATCCATGAAATAAACCAAAAAACGCAACCATAGCAACTATAAAGTTTATTGATAGTCTATTTGCAAAACCGATAAGTGTAAATATAACCGCTACAGAAAGTAAAATCCCCTCTTCTACACCCACAAAAGCAACTCCTGCATATCCTGCAACGGCAGCTATCATCATAGCACCTATAAAAGCAACCAACGTCAAATAACCCTTTGAATTAGCATAAAATGCCAAAAATCCAACCCCTAACATAGCCAAAATATGGTCTAAACCGCTAATCGGATGTAAAAATCCACTTGCTATTCCTCCGCTCTCTAAAACATCTGTATGTCCAAACGCCATACTTACGGCAATAATAGCCAAAACAAATAAACTTTTCATACAAATTCTCCTTAAAATATGAATATCTATTCAGTATTGTAGCTACTATTTATAAATCTTATATTATAATTCTACTATCTTATATTGATTTGGAACTAAATATGTTAAGTCGTTGTATCCATTGCGGTCATAAAATAGTATATCATTTACAAAACGGTCATATCAAGTGTGCAAAATGCAAAAAAAAATTTAGCCCACAAAAATTTGAAAAAAGTTTGGAGATTATAAAAGGGTTTTGTAATGATTCAAATGCTTTGGAACTATCAAGACAACTAGAGATAAGTTACGTCACAGTTTTGAATACATATAAAGATATACGATTAAAAATTGCACTTTTTTGTCAACACAACTTTGAAAATCATGAAACCCATATCAATGAATACGATGAATATTTATACCTCCCTGCCAACAAAAAAAAGGAAATAGAACATATTTTTGAAGCACAAAATTTCATAATATTCGACTATGGTAAAATTTATACTTTGATATTGCCGTTTTCTTCAAAATACTCAAACTTCTCTGACAGTCCAGAAGAACTAAAAAAATTTCTAACTTACAACAAAATAGCCAAACTAAAAAATCAAGACAATAATATAAATAGATTTTGTAAGTTTTTTGAATCAAATATCAAAAAATATAAAGGTATTGAAAATGAAAATTTTGTCTATTATCTTAAGGAACTTGAGTTTAAATTTAACTATAATATTAATGAAAGGTACAATATCGTCATTAAGTTGATGTATGCTAGTATATCAAGATGATTAAAAGAATATTTACCAAACTTTTTCTTACATTGTCATTGTTTGCCGGTGAGATAAATCAAATAAATTTTAGTGGTGATGTGGATTTGGTAATCGGTGATTTTTCAAAAGAAAATCTCCTAAAAGTATGTAATATTTCATATCCCCCATTTTATAAAATTTGGCAAGACAACCCTACTTTTAGCCAATACGATATAGTGGTATGTAGTGAATCTATAGATGAATATGCTCAAAGTCTTGGATTTTACAAAGCAGATATTTCATACTCTATAGAAAACGAAATATCTCAAATACATATAACCAAAAATCAACCGATTCAAATCAACTCTATAATCATAGATGAAGAGTACGCTCCGCTAATACATATCAAAAAAAACGATTATTTTAATACTATAGATTTCTCAAACTCAAAAAAATCAATAAGAGAATATCTCAATCAAACAGGTTATCCAAAAGCAGAACTTGACGCAAAAGCCTATGTGGACGTAGATAATTATAAAGTGGATATTTCATATCAAGTTACCAAAAACTCACCTCAATATTTCGGTAAAATCACAGTAGATAATGATGCAGACGTTGATGTGAAATATATACAAAAAGAGATAAAATTCAAAGAGGGAGAGCTTTATAATTCTTTGCTTATTGACCAAACTTACGAAGGACTTTATAACTTCGGTATTTACAAATATATCTCTCTAGAACACACACTAGATAGTAGCGACCCTACAATTCCCGTAAATGTCAAACTCCTACAAGGTGCATATAGAGAGACTAGCTACGGTATAGGATATGATACGGACAACGGCGGAAGATTTAAAGCAGAATACAAAAACGACAATTTTTTCGGCAATCTAAAAAAACTCTCCATAGGTACAAGGGTAAATCAAGACGGATACAATATCTACAATAATTTTTACATCCCCTACTTTTTATTTGACGGTGTATCTTTGAAAAACGAGTTAAAATACGAAGATATGGACTATGAAAGTTATTCGCAAGAAAAAATAGAAGAAAAAATCTATCTCTCAAAAGAGATATTTGGACTTACAAACTCTATAGGATTACTAAGCCAAAACAGCCAAATAAAATCAGAACTTAAAGAATATGCAAGTGGAAACTATCTTTTGAACTCCATATTTTTTAATACCATTTTAGATGAACGTGACTCTGTAATAAGCCCAAAAAACGGTTATTACATCTCATTTTATATAGAAAACGGAACGAAAGGTTTGGCTAGTGAAGAAAACTACATAAAAACATTGACGGAAATTAGATATATCAAAACTTTCGATAAACTAACAACATCACTTAAAACAAAAGTTGGAACACTTGACAAAGACTTACCTATTTTTAAACATTTTTTTGCAGGTGGAGATTATAGTAACAGAGGATATACATATCAAAACGTAGGACTAAAAGACCCTGACAACAACCCATACGGTGGTTTATCTATGATAGATAACTCTTTGGAATTTGAATATAACGTTTATAAAGATATCGGTATTGCCACGTTTTTTGATTCAACTATGCTAAGTCTAAAACCAAATGATTTTAGTGAAAAGTTTTATAACTCCATAGGTATAGGGGCTAGGTATTATACCCCTATAGGACCGCTTAGGGTTGATTTGGGTTTCCCTCTTGAAGATGGCGGGTTTGTATTTCACATAGGTATAGGACAGGTATTTTGAGAAAGTTTAAGATATTTTTACTTACCGTTAGCACATTGATATTTATATCATTTATGGTTGCTATACACTCAAAAGATATTGCAAATAAAATATTTACATACATAGCAAACCAAAATCTTATCTCATATTCATCAATAAGCGGTACCATATCAAGCGGTATTACTATCACGAATATCAACTACGACAATAAATTAAAAATAGAAAACCTTTACATCAAACCGTCACTTTTATCCCTACTTGCATTTGAAGTATATCTATATGACTTAAGATTAAACGGCATAGAGTTTGATAACTCATTGCTTGAACCAAGCGATACAAAGATAGATATTCCTATCACTTTATATATCAAATCTCTCACGGCAACTTTGAAAAACCATCAATATGAACAATACACTATTAAGGATATGCAACTTATAGGAAAAGAGCTAAGATACAATTTCAAAGACTATTTTAGTGCAAAATTAAATCTCACACTTAGCTCAAATATAGGGGAACTAAACGGTCAATTTAAAATCAACAATACCGACTATCTAGCAAACGGTGAAATAAAACCTGACTTAGATTTCATAAACTCCATCTCTCAAACAAAATTCAGCACCGTATCACCTATCAATATTACTCTAAAAGGAAACCTAAATCAATTTGACTTCAAAGCAAATAGTAGTGATTTGAGTTTAAACCATGACAAAACAAAAATAGACTTAAATAACATAAATACGCAAGGTAAATACAATATCGACTCAGAGTTTTTGGATATAAAAGAGCTTGACACAAACCTCAAAATAGATACGTTTACATCTCACATCAAAGGCAATCTACAAATACAAAACCACGATATAAATACTCTTGTTTTTGATTTGGATACAAATTCGCAACTTGATAAAAAACTATTTATCTATTTGGAAGACAATCTTACATTTCACACACTCCTAAAAGGAAACCTTCATAATATGGAGTTTGAAAGTTCATTGAACAAAAACAAAATATTACTAAACCAAAACCAAACACTTCTAAGTAGTGCAAATTCAGTCGGTCAAATAGTAATAAATAAAGAATTTTCAAATATAAACATAGAATCATCAAACAATATAAATTTGAGTCTCAAAGATGTAGATGTCAACCTAAAAACACAAAAAACAGTTACACAATACAATATAACAAAAGATTTAGTAACCACACAAAGTGATTTTGTATTATCCTCAAAGCTAGGAGAGGCAATATCAGATATATCGCTATCCATTGATATAAAAAACCCTAAAAATAACGTCATATCTTTGAAATCAGATATACAAAAACTAAATATTTCAAATATCAATCTAAAGCAAATTTACCCTTTAAATCTATCGTTAGAGTATAAAAACTCTGCACTAAATTCAAACCTAAAATCAAAAGTCTTTGAACTTGATTTAAATACAAATGATTTTGAAAAATATATCTTTGATTTGAATACTAATAAATTTAATCCAAACGATATTTACTCTCTACCCTCTTTTTCAAAAATAGACTCAATTTCAAGCGAACTAAAAGGGTCTTACGACGGGCAACTTGACATAAAAGGGGATATAAACCTAAATCAAGCTTTTCTTATAAAAACATCCATATTTGGAACATTTGAAGAACTAAAAGCAACAATAAAACACAAAACTTTCAACGCAAATCTAAACAAAACACCTACAGATACCCTCATAAAAGCAAATATAGACTCTTTGGAAAAATTCCAAGCAGGACTAAAAAATATTATAATTTTTGATTTGGTAGATATTGACGGTAGTGTAGATATAAGTACAAAAATACAACAAGACTCCATAGAGTTTGAACTAACATCACCAAAACTAACCTATGACGATGTATATATAGAAAAAGTATCGGCTAAAGGTGATTTAAAAGACAAAATATTAAACCTACAAAGTATCAATTTCACCCTCAATGACCTATTATACTTAAATCTTCAAAAAACCTTTGCACTCAAAGAAAAAGCATTTATCAACCTTGAAACTATGGAATCTTACGCAAATTTCAATGACGTAATTTTGACATCTTATAAAAAAGACAATAAGTTGTTTTTACATATAGACACCAAAGAGTTATTTGTAGCCCACGGTAAATACGGAAGCGGTTTTATGACTTCAAAACTATTATTAAACTACGATAACTCAACTTTTTTAATAAGCGGTGATGTAACATTGTCAAATCTAACCACCATTTATGAACCACCGGCTATGAGCATCAATAAAGACAAAGACATCATCATAATATCAAAAAATACTCAAATCAAAAAAGATGATTTATTTTTGGATAATTTTGCACTTGATTTGACACTAACCGCAAATAATTTTCACTATATAGTAAAAGATACAAACCTTAGAGGCTCGGCAATTATTTACATAAACAAAGAGCTAACAAAAGATGTAAAACTTTACGGTTCACTTAGCAATGTATCCGGTAGTTTTAGCGAACTCGGCAAAGATTATATTATACAGCCTTCAAACGTATATTTTAGGGGGCTTACACCGATAGATCCGATACTTGATATTCATGCTTTACATAAACTACAAGATGTGGATATAACTATCAATATAGCAGGTACGCTAAACGTTCCACGAATCAATCTGGTATCAAATCCTACCATGAGCCAAAGGGATATTTTATCTTATCTGATTTTCGGCACACGATTTTCAGGTGATTCAAGATCCACAACGGAACAAAGCAGAGGCTCTCAAGCATCACTATTTTTATTAAACGAACTCTCAAAGGATTATGCAAAAGAGTTGGGAGTTGATATGCTGTATTTTGAATACAACCCGACAACCCAATATATCGAAACCCATGTGGGCAAGAACATATCCCCAAAAAGCAAAGTTATCCTAAAAAACCAAGCCCAAAGCGGTAAATTGATATTTCTAAGGGAACTTACAAAACTATGGAATATAGAGGTAGGATTTGAGGATAACACCCAAAGCGTAGATTTAACGTACAGAAAAAGATACTAACTGCCCTGCACTAATCCCTCCGTCATTGACCGGTATTTCACATCCGAAATATACGTTAATACCTTCATGATTAGCCTTGTGTAGCACCTTTTGAAGTAGTGTTTTATTTTGAAAAACCCCTCCGCTTAAGATTATATCTAGCTTTTCTTTCTTGGCTATATCTATGATTATATTACGCATGGTATTCAAAAGCATAGTGCAAAGCTCTTCTTTAGAATATGTTTTTTCCAAAACCGTACTTATCATATCTATGTATATCTCATCACCGCTCAACGAATATTCAAAACTCTCATCAAACCCCTCTATAAATAAAGCCTCACATCGTAGTCCACTCTCACCCTCGTAAGTTTGGTATTGAAGCACGTTTGAAAGTGATGCAAAAGCATCAAATACCCTACCCACCGATGAGCTAAGCGGTGCATTTATGTTTTTTGTAAAAGCCGTATATAAAAGTCTAAGTTCATCTTCCCTAAAACTTTTCACACATTCCAAATCCATATTTTTGAGCTCATCAAAAGAAAATCTCTCAAAAAGCATACTAAGTGCCATACGCCTCGGCTCTTTTATAGCCTTTTCACCGCCGAGAAGTTTTAGGGGTTTAAAGCGATATTTCCTCTCATCTCTCACAAAAACCTCTCCACCCCAAAGTAAGCCGTCATCTCCGTATCCCGTACCGTCAAATATAAATCCGCAATACTCACCTTTTAAGTTAAATTCTAGTTTTACGGCATTTAAGTGAGCTCTATGGTGTTGTATCCCTAAAATCTCGATACCTTGGGCTTTTGCCCATTTGGTCGTTTCATAACTTGGATGTTTGTCACATACTATAACTTGAGGTATAAAATCATAAAATCTCTTTAGAGTCTCTACACTTCTTTCAAAAAACTCCATATTTGCAATACTATCCAAATCCCCTATATGCGGACTTAGTACCATATTATCATCATAACCTATGCAAATAGTATTTTTTTGATTTGCCCCTACGCTTAGGATATTTCTAGGCAATTTATCTTGTAACTTAAAACTCAAAGGGGCATACCCTCTAGCTCGTCTTAGCACTTGCACCCTATCACCCACTACCTGCACCAAAGAATCATCAACTGCATTTATTATATCTCTATCAAAATCAAGAACAAACTCTATAAAAGGCAGTTTTTCATAAATACTATCTACATCTATAATAATAGGCTCATCCCCTAAATTTGCACTTGTAGCTACCACAGGACTATCCAAAAACTCCATTAACAACACTTGCAAAGGTGTATAGGGCAACATACACCCTATTTTTTTAATACTTGGGGCAATCATCGCCGACAAAGAAAACTCATCATGTATATCGAGTATCACGATAGGAGACTCTTTGGACTCTAAAACTTCCCTCTCTTTTTGAGAAACTCTAGCAAACTTAAGTATTTGTTCTGTATCCTTACACATCAACGCAAAAGGTTTAAAAGCTCTATTCTTGGCACTTCTCAACCTACCTATAACTTCATCGTTTGTAGAGTCGCAAACTATATGAAAGCCGCCTAGCCCTTTGATGGCTATGATATGTCCCTCTTTTATCAACCTTGCAGTTTGTTCTATCGGACTTTTTGTATCAACAATATTTTTGTTTTTGTCATACAAAAAAAGCTTTGGACCGCAATTTGGACAAGATATAGGCTGTGCATGAAACCGCCTATTAGTGATGTCACCATACTCACTCTCACACTCTTTACACATTACAAATTTATCCATAGAGGTGTTACATCTATCATAAGGGAGCGTTTTGATGATAGAATACCTCGGACCGCAATTTGTACAATTCGTAGCAAAATAACCGTAAAAACGTGAGTTAATATCTTTTATATCATGTAAACACTCATCACATATTTTCATATCAGGCGATACGAAGGTAGTCTTTGTATTTAGGCTACCTGATACTACTATAAGAAAATCCTTATCACCTTTGAGTTCAATCTCTTCATAGAAAAAAGTAGTTATTTTTGAAAGTTTAGGGGGATTTGTCCGTATATCGTTTATAAATGATTTAATATCTTCATCCATACCCTCGGCTTCTATTATAATACCGCTTGAATCGTTTTTTACAAAACCGTTTATATTATATTTGAGTGATAGATTTTTGATAAAAGGGCGAAACCCAACCCCTTGAACAATACCGCCGATTTTTATATAGTACCTAGTCATAAGTTATTGTATAGTGTTAAATATAAAAGTTTGATTAGAAGTTGCTTTTTTAAATATAAACAATGTACAATTACATATCAATACATAAAGGTAGCTTATGAAAGTAATGTCAATAATAGGGATAGTTTGGTTTACGTTGTCTATGTTTTTTATATTTTTGCTTATCAACGAAGATATGGAAGCAGCGGCAGGATGGGGAATACTTGGACTTTTATACGCAATACCGTATTCTATAACAGTTCTTGTTCTTTCAAATAAACAAACAAAAGCAAATGTAAGTGTATCCGATGAACTTATAAAGCTCCACGACCTAAAAGAAAAAGGTATCCTAACGGAAAACGAATTTAACCTTAAAAAAGCTCAATTATTATAAATTGGGCTTTTTTAAACTAATATCCGTCATCTACTTAACACTTACTTAACAAATCATCACTATAATATTAACTATAAAATTCCAACCAAAAGGATAAAAATGTTGAAAAAACTTTTTATGTCGTTGCTTATCGCAATCACAACGTTTGCCTATGCAAACCCTGACAAAATGTTCCAAACAGTTGATGTAAAAGAGGCTACTCTTCTTCAAACTACAAAAGATAAGTTATACTGCCCAAACTGCGGTATGCACTTACCTAAATTTTACAAAACAAACCATGCCGTTAAACTAAAAGACGGTACACACAGACAATATTGTAGTATCCATTGTCTAGTAGAAGAGATGGAACTAGGAGTATTAAAAGAAAAGCATAGCGATGTGGCTGAAATATTAGCTGTTGATGTTACAAGTTCAAAATTTGTTGATGCCAAAAAAGCATATTATGTGGTAGGTAGTTCTGTCGCAGGTACTATGAGTGCCACAAGTCAATATGCTTTTGCAAAAGTTGAAGATGCTATCACTTTTATGAACACTTACGGCGGTGAGGTAAAAAGTTTTGATGAGACATATCAAATGACTTTGAAAGACTTTGCAAAAGATATAGCTATGATACATGACAAAAGAAGTACAATGATGTATAAAAACGGTGAAAAAATCTATACTACCAAATGTGACACTGCAAAAGTTGATGCTGTTCATGCTCATAGTATAGGTGAGTTAAAGGCTACTATAGCTCAAGACAAACTTTGTGAAGATGGACTAAATGACGGTCAATTACAAGCTCTTGCACTTTTTTTATGGGATATAAAACTAAACAACTTTGAAAAAAACTACGGTAAAAATGACGAGATAGCTATTTATGTACAATCAATCAAAGATAAAGATTTCTTTAAAAGAGGTGAAAATATCCACCAAAGAGTATGTAAAAAACTAGATGCTACATCTTTTAAAAGCTTAGATGAAATCAAAAAAGGGATAGAAACAACTTGCCCAAAACTAAAAGATGAAGATAAATTATCACTTATGGGATACCTAAATCACGTAAGAAGCGGTCATCAAATGCACAAATCAAACCCTCTAGTAGTTCCAAGTGATGCAAAATGTCCTGTATGCGGTATGTTTGTAGCAAAATATCCAAAATGGGCAGCATACACAAAACTAAAAGACGGCAAAGAGTTTTTTTATGACGGTACTAAAGATATGTTCAAATTCATTTTTGAAGCAAAATCATATTCACATAACTACACTAAAGATGATTTTGATATAATATCGGTTAGTGATTATTATACATTAGATAAAATAGACGGCAAAAAAGCTTTTTATGTACTAGGCTCAAATGTTTACGGACCTATGGGTAAAGAACTTATACCGTTTAAAACAAAAGCTGATGCCGAAAATTTCAGTAAAAATTATCAAGGTAAACAAATACTAAAATTTGAAGAAGTTACAAAAGAGCTAGTATTTGGGTTAGATAAGTAAAAAAGGATTAAATATATACAATAAGTTTTTATACTCATTTTTTGTTTTGAATTTTATTTGTATAGCAGTAATTATTCACTCCTTTTACGCTAAAAACACATTCCTTGGCTCAAAAGCATTAAATACGGCAAATGTTACAACATTGCCGTATTTTGCATTTAGTAGCACCATATACGATAATAGATTCGACTTTGACAAACCCAATATTTATCATCCACAAATGCCTCAAATAAGTTACAAGAGTTTTATATATGAATAAGAATTTCATCAACTTTATATTTACCCTTATTTATCAACACAAAAGCAAACATATAGCCGTATTTATCATCTCTTTTTCGGTACTTTTTTTACTTATATCCACCATGTTTATAAGCTCTTCACTCAAAAACCAACTGATAAGTTTTACACACTCCCAACCTGACTTTGTAGTCCAACAAATAAAAGCAGGTAAACGTGCAGATATACCCACCTCATGGCTAAGCGAAGTCAAACAAATCAAAGGTATCTCACTAGCTCAAGGGAGAGTTTACGGGCAATATTACCATCTTGCAAGTGATTATAGTTTTGTTATAGTCGGTGTAGATGTATTTGATGATTTTGCTACAAATGAGTTAAAAACTATTTTTGACGATATTGATATTTCCGAGTTTATAAACGGAAGTTATATGATAGTCGGTAGCGGAGTCAAAGAGTTTTTTGATACAAACCACTATAAAGAATACTACAACTTCCTAACACCGGATTTGGAAATCAAAAAAGTTGATATTTTAAAAACACTTGATGCCAAATCTTCCGTTGTTGCCAACGATATGATTATTATGGATATTAGCCTTGCAAGAGAGATTTTGGGTATAGAAAATGACTTTTATACGGATATAATCCTCGACGTTCCAAACGATACGGAATGGCAAAATATCAAAGTAGAGCTTATAGACCTACACCACAATATAAAAATAATAACTAAAGAGGATTTACAAAAGAGTTACACACACCTGTACAACTATACAAGCGGTTTTTTCCTGATACTTTTTATGATACTTCTTTTGACGTTTTGTCTTATTTTATACCAAAGATATTCGATGATAAACTCAAACGACAAAAAAGAGATAGCAATACTTAGAAGCGTAGGATGGAGCATAAAAGATGTAGTTATCCTCAAAGTAAGCGAAAGTACTGTTATAGGGATTTTTGCATTTTTATTTGCATTTATAGCCTCTTATATGTATGTATTTTTTGCTAATGCACCTATTTTGAGAGAGTTTTTCTTAGGCTCACACAATATCAAGCATACGGTGAGTTTTGTACCGTTTATCGATTTTGGATTAGTAGTTAGCCTATTTTTATTTTTTATCTCTTTTTTCGTCGCTTCAATCCTTATTCCATCGTGGAAAATAGCGGTAAGCGATATAGACGGGAGCCTTAGATGATTAGAGTTACAAACCTTTGCAAGATATATAATCAAGGTTTACAAAACGAATTTGTAGCACTAAAAAATATAAATCTACATATCAAAGACAACCAATGCGTAGTTCTAAAAGGGGTAAGCGGAAGCGGTAAAAGTACGTTGCTTTCTATTATAGGGGGTATGAACAAACCAACTAGCGGTGAGGCTTTGATAGAAACAAAGGCAATAGCAAAGTTGCCTGATTTACATCTGTCAAATTTCAGAGCAAAAAGTATAGGATTTGTTTTCCAATCGTTTCATTTGATAGAAAATTTAAGTGTTTACGACAATGTAACCGTACCTTTAATACCTCATCAAAAAGATGCCGTGCAAATCACTCAAATGGTCAATAATGCACTACAAATAATCAAAATAGACCATAAAAGAAATGAACTTGCAAAAAACCTATCAGGCGGTGAAAAACAACGTGTAGCTATAGCAAGGGCTTTGGTAAACAACCCCAATATAATACTCCTAGATGAACCTACAGCAAATCTGGATATGGCAAATTCAAAAAACCTTATCACGATTTTAGAAGATTTAAAAAAGCTCGGCAAAACAGTGGTTATAGCAACACATGATACAATATTTGATGATTTGGAGTTTGTGGATAAAATAGTTCATATCCAAAACGGAGAGATAGTTGAATAACGTTTTATTACAAAATCAAGTTATTATCAACCTAAGTATATCTTTTCTAACCCTTGTATTACTACTAGGTGCTTCTATTTTTGGGGTATATATCTATAAAAACTGGGATTTCAACTCAACCTCAAACTTTCAATACAACCTTGAAAAAAAAGCTTACTTGATAGTTTTGATACTATTTTTTGCACTAGTGGTGAAGATTATCACGTTACCTTATTTTGCTTTTACAATAAATTCTTTGTCGGATATAGTTCACGGTGCTATGTGTGCAGCAGGTGTAGTAAATGCCAATGAATACGGATATATACTAATTACCCTCAAACTTTTTATTATATTTTTCGTCGGATCATGGCTTGTAATCAACAAAATAGATATTGCATCTATCAACTACCCTTATATCAAAACAAAATTACTTTTTGCATTTTTTATTTTTATTGCGGTATTGGCAGAATTTGTTTTGGAAATATTGTATTTTACACATATTTCTACGGAAACTCCCGTACAATGTTGTTCGGTAATATACGGAGTAAGCGGTAACTCAGACCCGTTACCTTTTGGGATAGATACAAAAACTCTTTTGATACTATTTTATTCTATTTTAATTTTGAGTTTATCGGCAAACCTACAAAAAAATCAGATTTTTTCCTTTGTTGCTTCTATGATGTATTTGTATTTCGGATATTATGCACTTACATATTTTTTCGGTACTTACATTTATCAGCTACCTACTCATATATGCCCTTTTTGTATGTTGCAAAAGGAGTATTATTTCATAGGGTATATTCTGTGGGGTAGTTTATTTTTGGGTACGTTTTTTGGTATAGTAAATCTTATTTTAAAAACACTCATAGGTCAAACAATCAAAAGATATTTTATGTATAGTACGGTTTTTAATGGAATTTTTGCCATAATTTGTACTTTATATGTTGTAGTATATTATCTAATAAACGGGGTGTTTTTGTGAAAGATATATTGTTAAAAGTTTTATTTGTAGGTGTTTTTATATTTATTGTAGGTTTTATTATAGTATCCAACCACAACTCATCAAAAACGGTAGTCGTAGTAGAAGGAAATATGGATAAAAAACCTTTGGATATAGCTTTGGGACTTTATCAAGATAGTGACTGCGGTATGAATATAGACAACCTCACTTACGCTTCACAGGTAATATCACCAGAAGGGAAAACTTGGTTTTTTCATGACCACGGCGGTATGGTAAACTGGCTAAAAAATAAGACTTTCAAAGAGGAAGCGGTTATTTGGGTTATGGCCATAGATACAAAAGAGTGGATTAACGGACGTACGGCATTTTATACGGTAAACGAAACTACACCTATGTACTATGGTTTCGGTGCATATTCTAAAGAAAAAGAAAATACTATAGATTTTCAAAACATGAGTGAACGTATGCTAAGAGGTGAGAATATGTCAAACCCCGTATATGCAAAAGTCATAAAGGCAAACAATGGAAACAATTAGTATATTATCTATTATGACCATAGCTTTTCTTGGCTCTTTTGGGCATTGTGTAGGTATGTGTGGAGGGATTGTTATGGCATATTCAAGTACCAAAATAGGTAATGAATGGACCAAAACAAAACAAACTCTAGCTCACGTAAGCTACTCTTTGGGAAGAGTTCTTACATATACTATGCTTGGGGTGCTTTTTGGTTTTTTAGGTGGAGTGATAGCATTTTCAAACACTACAAACGGCTTATTGCTACTACTTGCCGGTACGTTTATGGTTCTAGCAGGACTTTCACTAATAGGTAAAATCAGATTTCTGACCGTTATAGAACACAGCGTATCAAAAAGCTCGTGGTATCAGGCAAGTTTTAGAAGTCTTCTTCATAGCGGTACACTTTTTAGTTTCTTTTTGCTCGGTATGCTAAACGGTCTTTTACCTTGCGGTTTCGTATATTTCTTTGCTATCACTGCTGCTAGTACCGCTGATCCTTTCTGGGGTGGTGTTGTGATGTTTATTTTCGGTATAAGCACTATTCCTGCACTATTTTCACTTGGATTTTTCTTAGGACTTTTTAAACAATCAGGTTTTAGAAATATTATGATAAAATTTGCAAGTATTGCGGTTATTTTGTTTGGTATCTATACACTCTACAGTGGATACGATTATCTCACAAACCCGAATAAGTCAATATTAGAGTGTCATTTATAAAATTAAAGGTTAAAATACAATGCATAAATTTAAATGTGAAGGTTACGTTGCCCCTGATTTACAACAAGAATTTTTAAGTAATAAAGCAAAAGATAAAGATGTATGGAGAATGTTCAAAATCCTAGCCGATTTTACCGATGCATTTGAAGAACTAAACGAACTCCCACCTGCCGTATCTATTTTTGGAAGTGCAAGAACTCCGCAAAATGACTATTTTTACAAAAAAACCGTAGAACTATCTGCAAAACTCTCACTTGAAGGGTATTCTATTATCACAGGTGGCGGTGGCGGTATAATGGAAGCAGGAAACAAAGGTGCAGACGTATCAGTGGGGCTAAATATAGAGCTTCCCCATGAGCAAAAAGTAAATCCATACGTAAAAGTACCAATAGAATTTAAATACTTTTTTACTAGAAAAGTTTGTTTCCTTAAATATTCGGTTGCATTTGTTGTTATGCCGGGTGGATTTGGTACGCTTGACGAGCTTAGTGAAGCTTTGGTGCTTGTTCAAACCGGTAAAATGGGAAGATTCCCTATAGTACTTTTCGGTAAAGAGTTTTTTGAACCGTTGGAAGCTTTTTTTAGAGTTATGTTAAAATACAACTATTTAGCTGAAGCTGATTTACACTCGTACTTAATAACAGATGACGTAGATGAAGCTATAGCATATATTAAAAACGGTTTTGATTTAAAGGCTAACGGCAAAGGATGTAAAATCACAAAAGAATAAATATAAGTTTTCCTAATATATTATCTATTATCTTATAAAATACTTATTTTTAATTTATAAAATATATAAATTCAAAGTATCAAAGTTTTTTTTGATAAAATCGACCAATATATTTAATTAGGAGTCTGCGATTGATAGTTGTGAATCAATTTTTACTACCTATACTTGTAATGTTACCTTTTATAGGTGCTTTGATTATAGGTTTAGGTATAAAACAACATAGATTAGGAAGTGCATTTGCATCAGGTTTTGTTGCAATATTTGGAATAATACTCCTAACATCTGTAGCATATATCCCTTTTGATGGGAATGTCTTAATACAATCTTGGAGTTGGATAGAACATATTGGGCTTTACTTTGCCTTTAGACTTGACGGGTTAGCTCTTCTTTTTGGTTATCTTATCCTTATAATAGGACTTTTGGTAATTATTTATGCAAGATATTACTTAAGTACAAAAGATTGCATATGTAGATTTTACGTATATCTACTCCTTTTTATGGGTTCTATGCTTGGTATTGTATTTTCAGAAAATGCACTACAATTAGTTGTTTTTTGGGAGCTTACATCACTTAGTTCATTTTTACTTATCAGCTATTGGTATCACAAAGATGAAAGCCAAAGCGGTTCAAAAATGGCTTTGACTGTCACAGGAGCCGGTGGTCTTGCTATGTTAGCCGGTATTTTGATGCTAGGTCATATAGTAGGTAGCTACAATATCAGCGATATTTTAGCAAGTGGTGATTTGATACGAAGTCATGAGCTGTACACACCTATTTTACTTTTGATTTTACTCGGTGTTTTTACCAAATCGGCTCAATTCCCATTCCATTTCTGGCTACCCCATGCAATGGCAGCACCTACGCCTGTATCGGCATATCTCCACTCTGCAACGATGGTAAAAGCCGGTATATTTTTACTTGCTAGATTCTATCCGGCACTTAGCGGAACACCTGAATGGACTTTGATAGTACCTACGGTAGGTATGCTGACACTTTTAATAGGGTCGTTTTTTGCAATGTTCAAAGATGACCTAAAAGGGCTACTTGCATACTCGACCATCAGTCATCTTGGACTTATAGTTTTGTTACTTGGTTTTTCTACACCTTTAGCTACGGTTGCTGCAATATTTCATATCATAAACCACGCTACATTTAAAGCATCTTTATTTATGGTTGCCGGTATTATTGATCATGAAACAGGTACTCGTGATATGAAAAAACTAAACGGTCTTTGGTTTTTTATGCCTCACACTGCTACACTAGCCATGGTTGCAGCGTCTGCAATGGCAGGAGTTCCACTCCTAAACGGCTTTTTAAGTAAAGAGATGTTTTTCGAAAGGGCATTACAAGACTCTCCCGTACTTGGTATAGTAGAGCCGATATTAGCTACCATAGCAGGTATATTTGCCGTTGCGTATTCTATCAGATTTATCCATGATGTATTTTTTAACGGTAATGGAAAAAATCTTCCAAAAGAACCACACGAACCACCTAGATTTATGAAAATACCTATAGACTTTTTGGTAATTGCTTGTTTTGCCGTAGGAACATTGCCTATGTTTACCATAGCACCTATGTTAGCAGTAGCTGTAACAGATACTCTACAAGCTCCATTACCTGAGTATTCATTGGCTGTATGGCACGGGTTTAATTTACCTCTTATGATGAGTTTTATAGCATTCTTCGGTGGTATTTTTGTTTATTATAATAGACAAATACTATTTGATTGGTATGACAAAAACTTATCCAAAATCGACGCTAGAGTACCATACAATAAAACCATAGACTCGGCTTTTAGATTTGCAGACTTTATAACATCAAAATTTGATGTAAATTCACTCCAAAATATGATAGTATGGTTTATTCTCACTGCACTATTTTTTGGTTTGGTAGGGTTTACATCTTTTGATGCTTCAATTTTAGGAACAAGGGAATTTTTAAGTCCTGATTGGATAACCATTATCACGGCTCTTATTTTAGTAGCCGGAGTGATTACTACCGTTGTGTTACATCACAACCGTTTTATTGCTTTGATTACGATAGGTATTATAGGTCTTATTGTATCACTTGCATTTATCAAATTCTCTGCACCGGATTTGGCACTAACTCAACTTAGCGTAGAAGTAGTTACGATTATTTTGATACTTCTTGCGTTGTATTATCTTCCACAATACACTCCAAAAGAATCCTCAAAAGCAAAACTATACCGTGATGGTTTTATAGCAACAATAAGCGGTATTTTCATATTTATACTTACACTTGCCGTACTAAGTAGAGAATACTCAACTATCGGTACTTACTTCTTGGAAAATGCACTTACAGGCGGTGGCGGTACAAACGTAGTAAACGTTATACTAGTTGATTTTAGAGGATTTGATACATTAGGTGAAATAACAGTCCTCGCAATAGCGGGTATCGGTATTTTCGCTATGATTCAAGGTATTAAACTATATGCACCTACGGTCAATTCTCAAGGTTTACCTTGGTCAAGCGACCAATATCCTCTTATAGTAAAAACCCTTACAAGGCTCATATTACCGCTTATGTTAATGGTCTCTGTTTACATATTTTTAAGGGGTCACAATCTCCCAGGTGGTGGATTTATAGCAGGTCTTATCACTTCTGTAGCACTTATTATTCAATACCTTGCAAACGGTATAGAGTGGACACAAAAGAAACT
>DISL01000022.1 GCA_002421845.1 Epsilonproteobacteria bacterium UBA6211
GTTAGTGCACCTACATCAAAGCCAAATACATAATCATATCTTTGACCTATTCTTAGACTGACTATACTTCCCAATACCATAAAAGAAAAATATTTTAGAAGTTTTTTAAACAAGCTTGTTTTATAACCTGTTATAGCCTTTACTTTATATATAGTCATACCATTGTAAATTTCTTTTGAAAAGAATCTATTTTTATATCCATCAAATACTTTTCCAAAAGGATAAGTTGGATTTTGAGTAAGTATATCTACTTCATAACCTTTATTTTTCCACTCTTGGGCAACTTCATTAATTTTAAATTCTTCAGGGTAAAAATATTCTGTAACTATTAAAATTTTTTTTGACATTATTTATTTTCGAAAAAACTTATTTTTATAACACTCATCATTCATAACATGCTGATACATATCTGCTATAAGCTCATCCCATGATGGAGATTTATATCCAGTAGCTTCTTTAAATTTATCACTATTCATACTTCTATCAAGAACAAAGTCATCAAAAGCGTTTATTTTGATATCTTTTTTATAAATATTTTTGATAATATTTAGTAAATCATATTTTGAGATAGCACTACTAGAAACATGGTATAAACCGCTTAATTCTTGATTTGGTATCACATAATTCGATATGATATTTACCATTTCAATTGTAGGAAACCCACTATATATCGCTTGTGTAAATCCATTTATTTCTCCATTTTGAGACATAAACCAATCAACCAAACTATAATTTGTTTTTAGCTCATGTCCTATAATAGAAGTTCTAAGGGTAACACAATGCGGATAATGAACTTCACCAAGATATTTGGTTTTTCCATATAAATCTTCTGCTGTTGATAAATCTTTCTCAGTATAATCACCTTTTTTGCCATCAAAAACACAATCTGTACTTATATGAATCAATCTAGCTTTGGCTGTTCTTGTTACCAATGAGAGCCTATGAGGAAGCTGTGCATTTACAGTAATAGCAGTTAATGGATCTTTTGAAATAGGAAGCTGCTTTATAATTCCTATGCAATTGATAATAATAGTTGGTTGCACAGACGCGATAGCTCGGATAACAGTATCGAAATTATCAGCATCCACTTCTTCTCGTATCTTCAAAAGTTCTTTTTGTGTAAAATACGCTTCTAATCCATTTTTACTTCTTGTAGTCCCAAACACTTCAAAATTCTGATTTTTATTCATCTCTTTAAAAAGTGTATGTCCTAGCATCCCAGTTACGCCAAGTATTAAAATTCTTTCCTTACTCATAATCCAAATCCCCTATTAATATTTTTTCCAAACTGTTCTATTAACATAATCAATATAACTTATAATAATTCTTATAACCTTCTTTGATACATTTAAAGTATTATAATCCTGTACAATCTTCATAGATTTTTCTAAACATTGTTCAGTAACTATCTTGATAGAATTTATTATGTCTTCACCTTTAAGTCCAGACATGATTAACGTTCCCTCATCCATGCCTTCTGGTCTTTCATGTGTTTGTCGGATAGTAATAGCAGGAAATCCTAAAATAGAAGACTCCTCTGTAATTGTCCCACTATCACTTATAGCACAATAAGCATTTTGTTGTAAAGCGATATAATCAAAAAATCCCAGTGGTTTCATAAATTCTACTAATGGGCTAAAATCTTTTCGATCCAAAAGTTCGAGTTTTTTCCTAGTTCTTGGATGTGTTGAAACGATAATTCTTTTGTTATAAGTTAAAGCTATTTGATTTAGCGAATCCAGTAAATCACTAAAGTTTTGTTCATTATCAACATTCTCTTCTCTATGCACACTAACAATAAAAAAATCTTTTGGTTTTAAATTTAAATCTTTTAAAATTTTTGAATTTCTAATATCATCTTTGTGGTATTCTAAAACTTCAAACATAGAAGAACCTGTCTTAATAATAGTTTCTGGGTTCAAACCTTCAGCGATTAAATATCTTCTCGCATGTTCAGTTAAAGTCATATTTATATCACTTAATTGATCTACTATTTTTCTATTAATCTCTTCTGGAACTCTTTGATCAAAACATCTATTGCCTGCTTCCATATGAAAAATTGGAATTTTTCTTCTTTTTGCAGCGATGACAGATAAACAACTATTTGTATCTCCATAAAGTAAAAGAGCATCTGGTTTTAACTCTTCAAAGATATTATCTGAAGCACTTATTACATTTGCAATGGTAAGGGCAGAACTTTCACCTGCTGTATTTAAAAAATAATCAGGCTTTTTAATACCCATATCATTAAAAAATACTTCATTTAGTTCATAATCATAGTTTTGCCCTGTGTGCACTAAAATATGATTTGTATATTTTTCAAGTTCTGCTATCACTCGACTTAGTTTTATAATTTCTGGTCTAGTTCCTACCATAGTCATCACTGTTTTCATGCTATTACTCCAAACTCTTTTAAGTCATCTTGAATTTCAGTAAGATTTAATAACACATTTGCGAGCTCTTCTTCTTGGAGTTGCCTTGTATTGTGAGAGTGATAATCATGCGCTTCTGTTATCACTTCACCCTCTTCAAAATATTTACCATAATTTAAATCCCTATTATCTGCTGGAATTCTATAGTAGTTTTCCATATCAACTGCATGCACCATCTCTTCTCTTGTCAGAAGTGTTTCATATAGCTTTTCTCCATGTCTAGTACCTATAATGTTAATCTTATGACTTGGTCTTCCTAACATATTTTTCAGTGTATTTGCTAGAAGTCCTACAGTTGCTGCTGGAGCTTTTTGTACAAATATATCTCCATTTTTAGCATTTTTAAAAGCAAACATCACAAGTTCCACTGCATCATCTAAACTCATCATAAATCTAGTCATATTTGGGTCTGTTATTGTAATATCTTTGCCTGTTCTTATTTGATTTATAAAAAGTGGTATAACTGAGCCTCGACTAGCCATAACATTGCCATATCTTGTACAAGAAATTACAGTTTCAGAGTCATCGAGGTTTCTACTTTTTGAAACTGCAACCTTTTCCATCATAGCTTTACTTATACCCATAGCATTGATAGGATATACAGCTTTATCTGTACTTAGAACTACTATATTTTTTACTCTATGTTTTATAGCTACATTTAACACGTTTTCCGTTCCAATCACATTCGTTTGAACTGCTTGCATAGGATAAAACTCACAAGATGGTACTTGCTTTAAAGCTGCCGCATGGAAAATATAATCAACTCCTCTTATTGCATCATCTAAAGAGTTTATATCTCTCACGTCACCAAGATAAAACTTCAACTTATCATTATTGTATTTTTTTCTCATATCATCTTGTTTTAATTCATCTCTTGAAAAAATTCTTATCTCTTTTATGTCTGTATTTAAAAAGTTTCTTAAAACAGCATTTCCAAATGAGCCTGTTCCACCTGTAATTAGTAGTATTTTATCTCTAAACATCTATTTCCCTTAAAATAATATCAAATACATCTATAACTGTTTTTAATTTTAATCTTTCATTTTCAATCAAATATTGTTGATTACTTTTCATTATATCGTTTATTTGATTATCATCCATTAAAGAGATATTTTTTAAAGTTTGCACCAAAGATTGAGCATCGAAAAGTTTATAAGTCAAAATATCACTTCCATATACATCTAAACTATACTTTTCATTTGGAGCGATAGCTAGTATTCCATTTTGAATAGCTTCAATCACATGAAGTCCAATAGTTTCTATTACTGAAGTTGAGATAAGTATGGTATTGTCTTGAAACTCTTTTTTTAACTTTTCTTTAGATGTATATCCGAGAAACTTTGTAAGGTCATCCAAATCATTATCCCATAGATTAGAGTTGTGTAACTGTTCTTTTGTGAGTGTTATAACTAACTCAAAATTTAAACCATTTTCTTTTAATAGTTTCATACCATTTACAAAATCTTGGAAATTTTTGTGTAAATATTCAAAGTGAGGACCAACAATATATAAAAATCTTAGCTTTTTAGTAAAGTCATATTGTTTTGGAGATTCAAATGTTTTTTCATCGATAGCTATATCACTTTTGATAAAAAACTTTTTTTTAGAAACATCTATAAAATCACCCATATACTCTTTCACATGATTTGATTGAACTTCTATGTTTGAAGTTTGTTTTATCAAAGTATGAAAAACAATTCTTTTTAAAAATATCTGCTTCAACCACTTTACATACTCTTTTTTTTGGAAATAAACTTCATCTATCTTTTTACTATAAAACAAAAGATTTTGTATCTTGGTAATTTGTGGAACTTTAGAAAAAAACTGTGCTGAACCTGAAAAGTTATATACTAAATCTATATTTTTTTCTTTAATAATATTTCTAAATATTATATTTTCAAAGTAAAGTCTATGCAAAAAGCCTTTATTTTTAATAAGCCTAAATTCAAAGTTTTTAACTTTTTTGTATTTTGACATTATATTTAAAATATTTTCATTTCTGTTGCAGATTATCAAGTAGTTGTATTTACTATCGATACATTCTAATAGCATTTTATCTAAGACTGTTATACCGCCTGAGTCTTGGATACCTAAAGAATTAATTAATATTTTCAATGATGAACCTTCTCAAATCTAATTTTTAGATTTAAAAAATACTTTTCAAAATATTTGTAAGAAAAATGTGCCATGAATATACTAATCAATAATCCAAAAAATAAACTCATATATGGTTCAAAAATTTGTTCTGGATTAAATATTTTTATAAGATAAATAGAAGATGTATGAAAAAGGTATAATCCTAAACTTATTTTACCTAAATACACAAACCAATTGAATTGAAATATATTAGATACAATACTATTTGTTAACACAAATATCAAAATTAGGAAACAACCAAGGCTACTAAAAAAGTAAACAAAAATACTTGTGTCTTGATATGTTGGATGACCTAAGGAAGTACTCAATCCAATAGTCAGAAGAATGAAAATCAAAATAGTTAGTTGAGTGAATTTATGTCTTAATGTTTTAACGATATCGAAATGAAAATACAAATATCCAAGTAGTATACCAAAACCAAAAGCATCTAATCTTCCAATCAAAAAACTATAAATAAACTTAGGATTGCTAGCAATATATCTATATAATAATGAAATTATAATTAATAATATAGCTATATACATTACATACTTTAATTTTTTTTTCATAAAAAATATCAAAATAGGTATTATTGCAAAGTAAAATTGTATCTCTACCATAATACTCCATAATGGAGCTAAAACATTTCCAACATCAATTTGATCAAAAGAAAGAGTCATATTAGATATTAATAAAATGTACCAAAAAGAATGCTCTAACAAATTATCGTACTCCTTTGTTCCAGATATGGGACCAATATCACATTGAAGAAAAGGTAAAATCCCCCCCCTATTATAATAACTATAAAATATAATGGTAAAATTCTCAAACTTCTTCTAATAAAAAAATTTTTAATACTAATAGTTTTTGTATTTTCATACTCTGTTAATAATATTAAAGTAATTAAAAAAGCACTTAATACAAAAAACAAATCTACTCCCATCCAATTAGTATATTGAAATAAGATTAGAGGATTTTCTGGTCTAGGTAAATGTCCAACAAATACCCATAAAAATGCAAAAAATCTTAATCCGTCTAAAGCTGGAAAATATAAATTTTTCTTCATTATTTAATTAATTCTAAATACAAATTCAAATCTTCAGGTGTTCCTATTCCATGCATTTGACTAAATTCAATATTATATACACCTATTTTTGAACCTTCTTTTATAGTATAGTTATATGTTGGACAAGTATAAAACTCATTGTTTACTCTATCATTTTCAATTATCATATCAATAGAAGCATCTACAAACTCTTTCCCTTTTGAATATAGATAAATTCCTACTGTTGCAAACTCTGAGATAACAACTTTTTCTTTTACTTCTGTTACAAGATTGTTTTCATCAAGTGCAGCAAATGACCATTTTGGGTCACTATGTTTATCTATAAAAGTTAAAATTGAACCATCAAGATTTCTATCTTTACAATCATCTATAAAATCTGCAATATTCATATCTACTATTTGATCTGAATTTGCTATTAAAAGTGGTTCATCATTATTGATATATTTTCTTGCATATAAAACAGTACAAGCTGTACCCTCTGTTAGTTTATCAATTGGTATAAAAATAGCATTGAACTCTTTTTCTATTTGAGCTACAAGTTCAGCTTCTTTTTCCATATGTTCACGTCTTGCTATTAAGATATATCTAGCATCTGGGTAAGCAAGATTTTCTAAAACTCTTACAATCATCGGTTTACCATCTACATCTATAAATGGTTTTGATTTTTCATATCCTGCTTTAGCAAATCTACTTCCTTGACCCGCCATTGGTATAACTATATTTATCATTATTTTGGTTCTCCTAAATATTTATCATCAATTGCACCTGGAAATTTCACAACTGTATTTACAGTATCTTCTAGTGCTTCAAAATCTGTTGCTTCATTTGGTTCTATTACTATGATGTCGCCTTTAGAGTATTCAACACCATTCATTTTAACTCTTCCGCTTACTATTACAGTTATTTCAGTTGCTATTTTATGATAATGTTTCTCTTCATAGTCACCTTTTTTATACTCTTTTACTGCTACTTCTACATCATTTGTTTTGATAAGTGTTGGATCAAAGTTACCTACAAACCAACCTTTTACCATATCTTCTAATTTTGCTACTTTCATACTCAACCTTTTGGGATATCAAGATAAGCTCTTAACTCTTTCATCTTGTTATCTTCCCATTCTATGATATCTGTTCCAGTTAAGATAGTATCATCAAGTTTTAATACAAATTCTATAATTGTTGTTTGATTATCTTGATAGATGTTTTTAGCACTAAAATCTAAAGTAGTACATGAATCAAATATACCTTTGATAGCGTGGAGGACTTCCTCTTTCCCTTCTATTCTTTTTACTACTGGATCCTCTAATGCAAAATCATCAATAAAAAGTTCAGCACATTTATCCAAATCTTTACTATCAAAAGCCTCTATATATTTTTTTGTAAGTTCTTTTAGCATGATATTAGCCTTTCATATTCTTTTATTTTTTGAGGAGTGTAAAATGTATGATATTTTGAATTTTCTATTTGAAAAATATTTATAGTTTTATTTTCTAATACCATCTCATTTAAAGTTGGAGCAATATAATAAAATCCATTTACACTTGCATCTTTTTTTATCATCTTTGAAGATGAAAATATAAAATCTTTACCATTTTTAAAGTAATAAAATCCTGCAATTGCACTTTTGCTAATCGGTCTTTTTTCAGCTGTTTCTGTTACTCTGTTTTGACTATCAAGTCTTACATATGACCATCTTGGGTGAACGGATTCAAATGTGATTACCCCAGAATCACTACTTTCAAAACTATTAATCACTTCATCTAAACAAATATCAAATAATTGATCTGCATTAGAGATAATAAGTGGTGTATCGTTATTTATATATTCTACTGCCATCATAGCACTACATGCTGCACCTTTTGTTTCATTATCAAGTTTGATGATTTTACAAGTATGATTTGTAAGGATATTGAGTACATTATCAAGATGGTATTTTTTGCAATCTTCACTATTCACTATAAAGATAAATTGTTTCTCTTTTTTAATTGAACTAAAATTATCTATGATATGTTCTATCATAGTTTTACCATTGAATTCTATCAAAGGTTTTGGAAAAGGATATTCAGCTTCTGGGAAAAATTGATTTTTACCAGCTAATGGTATAAGTATATTTATCATTTCATCTCTCCTTCAAAAAGTGCTATATGTTTTTTTATATTTTCATAGTTTACATCTTCTACACTATCTACTATCATCACATTTGCTCCACTAGCTCTTGCTGCTTTAATACCATTTTCATTGTCTTCTACTATCATGCACTCTTTTGGATTTAGTCCCATTCTCTGTATCGCTTTATTATACATTTCAGGGTCTGGCTTACCATTTCTTACATCTTGATTTGAGATATAAAAGTCAAGGTATTGTTCTAGTGAAGCTTTTTGCATCATGACCTCTATAGTATTTCTTATAGAGTTTGAGCATACAGCCATATTGTAACCCTCATTTTTGAGTTTGCTTAATGCATATTCGTGGTAAAACCTTGGTTTACACTCTGCATAAACTATCTCCATAGTATATTGTTGTTTCATATCATTTATAAAAGTATGCAGCCCTTTTGGAAGACCTCGCTCATGGGTAAGCATCTCTAACTTCTTTTTTGTAGGAAGTCCATCATAAGTCACAAGATGGTCATATCTACTTATCTCCATACCAAATAGCTGAAGTGCTTTATTTAGTGCTTCATAATGCCAATCTTTGGCTTCTATTAGTACACCATCCATATCAAATATTACTGCTTTTATTTTACTCATCTAAAAAAACTCCTTTGCAATTTCAGGATAATCTGTACATATCATAAGATTATCTATTCCTAATTCTTGTTCTATCTCTTTATAATGTTGCCACTCTTTTTGATATTCTCTTTTGTGAAGGTCTGGGGATACTATACATACTTGCTTGTTATTTTTTATATGTTTTTCTATCACTTCTTTCGTGATCCAATGCCCTCTAAACTCATCAAGCCAAACTCCACAAGCTTCATCATAAAATGATGGAACCTTTTCATACTCACTCTCTCGTGTAAATGCTTTAATATTTTGTTTAAGAAATTGTAATCCATCAGGAACTGACATATCAAAAACGAAGTAATTAGTTATTTTATACACTTGTAAAAGCTCTTTAAGTTTTATTTGAAGTCCATCTGCTTTTACATTCAATGCTAATGGCAATCTATTGTCATATTTATTATAAATCTCAAACATTTCTTTTGCACTAATACATTTTTCATCTGCCATATCATGAGATATTACAAGCTCACCTTTATAATCTCTTATATCTGTTTCTGTACCAAATCCTAAAGAAAAACTTCTTTCAAATGCTATTGGAAGATTTTTTTCATGTATTTCTTTCCAATAACCTCTATGCGATAGTATTATCATTTATAAGATTCCTCCTTATTATTTAATATCAATACACATAAATATCCAAACAATGTAATCGGTATAAATACAAAAGCGGAAAATCCTGCATGAAACAAACCAAATGTAAATATATATATAAACATTACTTTAGATTTTACACTTAACTTTGTAAAAAGTTGCCATAACATAATCAACCATAAAGAAGTAATTATCAGACCAAAGTTCAAAACTGTTTGCAAGACTGAATTATGAGGATAAACTCCATTATGCAAAGTTGTATAATATTCACCATAACCAAACAGTAAAGTTTTTAATCCATCATTTAATATCATCGATAGACTATCGTTTATTATTTTAATTCTATTTCCTCCATCTGCAAATAATTCCATTCTAGAAGAGAATAAATATGCCAAACCTATTAATACAAGTACACCTATGATAAATAAAAACTTCTTTTTTGTTTTTCGTTTTATATTTCCAAAAAACTCATAGTAAGTAAATGCTAAGATCAAAGCCACTAAGCTGGCTCTTGCCATTGAAATAAATAAACCAAACAATAGCAAATATATTAATAATTTTTGATACTTAATATTTTTTCTATTAAATAATAACAAAATCAAAGCAATACCTGATAAAAAACTATATTGAACTCGATCTAAAGTAAATCCTCGAAAGGTATCTACTATATACAATTGTGGAGCAAAATCAAATAAAAAATATTTTTCAAAAGTCACTGTAGCATGCAAAATATGAATAAGTAAAGGTACCAACAAATATAGGCATAATACATATATAAATATTTTTTGTATTTTTTTATAGTCAATATTTTGATTTGTATTTTGAGATATTTTAAAAAAAGTATCATATAAAAATATAGTAAGTATAATACCTAAAAAAAACATTCCTCTTATTTGTGATTCATTCAATAAATAATATACAATAAACACCAAGGTAAAAAACATCATANNAAATTTTCAATAGTAATTTTATTAAATAAATTAATCATTATTTTTCTAAAATCTCCTGTGTTTGGTCAATAATATTTATAGAAAGTGGTTGGATTTTACTTTTTAACTCACTATAATTTTTTATTAAATTAAGCAATGTTAGTTTGATTTTTGCAACATCATTTACATCACTCACTATATGACCATTCTCTTTTAGTAAAGTTGACAACTCATCACTATTTGTCAAAGCTAATATAGGGTTGCCTATATTTATATAATCATAAGTCTTGTATGGTATGGTTGCTTCACTTCTGCTATCAGAATGCTGAATCAGTAATGATACATCAAAACTACTTGCAATTTTTACAGCTTCTTCACGAGGTTTAATACCCTCTTGCTTTACATAGTTTCGTGAAAGATGATGTTCTTTGATTTCTCCATATATTTCACCAAGATTTAAAATCTCTATTTGATTCTCTTTTAGTTGTTCCTCTCCTATCAACTCATCAATCGCTTGAATTAGGGTATTAAGATTTCTAGTAGAATACAAAGTACCCAAATGAATAAGTCTTAGTTTTTGTAAGCTTTCTTCATTTTTATTTTTATCACTTGAAGTAAAATATTTGCTTCCTGGATATATTGCTACAATCTGTGCTTTGAATCCTTCATATTTACTCTTTGCAAATTCAGCTGCATTTTTGGTTACAAATACTACTTTATCCGCATTTCTCATTATCATCTCTTCTACTTTTGCTAGCATCTTTGCAGAGTTTGCAGTGCGACCTATATCTTTTCCAGTGAGTGGATCTTGAAGCTCACAGATGAGTTTTTTACCAGTTAATTTGTTTATAAAAACACCTGCTAAGTGTGCTCCAGCAGGACCACCTGTAGTAAATATAGTTTTACAGTTATATCTTAGAGCTAAATAAAGACCTACTATTGAAGCTGGAATAGTCCACGACCATTTTCCACCACCATTACCAGATGTAAAGATTTTTTGAACCAAGTCTAGTCCCCATCCGATCGTAATAATAAAAGGAAACCAAAAAATAAATTTAAAATAAGGAACACTCATATTTTCAATTTTAAGTTCATGCAATTCATGCTTTATATCTTGTATTGATAGTGATTGAACTCTATAATGCTTTACACCATTTTGTGTATTTTTTTTAGAAAATAAACTTGTAAGAAGTATTGTGTTTTTATCCATCTTACACATAGCATCAAGTTTATCATCTGCCCACTCAGCAGGGCAACACCCTTTTGTACCATAAAAATATGTTATCATCAAAATTTTTTCATTGTTATTCATCTAGTTCCTCTAAACTTAAATTATTATCTTTTATTTTATATATCTTATCACAAATTTCTAAAGCACTCTGTTTATGTGCTATTATCAATACTGTTATCTCTGGACTTAATTCTTTGATTAGTTGATTGATTTGAATTTCAGTATCATGGTCAAGCGCACTTGTAGCCTCATCAAATATTATAAATTGAGGATTTCTTACAAGTGCTCTAGCTATTGCAATCCTTTGCTTCTGACCACCCGATAAACCAGATCCCCCTTCACCTACAAACATATCTAGCCTGTCTATAAATTGTTCCATTTTTACTTTTTTAAGTATTTTTATTATGTCACTATCTTGTATACCATTTTGATAAAAAACGATATTGTTTCTGAGTGTATCATCAAAGAGTATAACCTCTTGAGGCACATATGACACCATACTTTGCCAAGAACTTTTGCACTCATCCAATGAAATATTATTAATCAAAATCTCACCATCTGAAGTTTTAAACAAACCTAAAAGTAAATTTATCAATGTAGACTTACCTGATCCACTTTCACCTTTAAGCCCTATTATCTCACCTTTATTTATAGTGAGATTGAGATTATCAAGTACAAAGTTATCTGACTTTGGATAGCCAAAACTCATATTTTTTAAAGTGATAAATTCTAATTTATCAAGATATTTGTCATCTTGCAAGTATTTATTTTTCTCAAATGATTCTAACTCTTTTA
>DISL01000105.1 GCA_002421845.1 Epsilonproteobacteria bacterium UBA6211
GAAGCCATATGCATTTTTGACAGTTTTGCCAAAATTCTCTCTGCTTCTTCTTTACCCAAAGTTTTATATAAAATATCTTTTGCATAGTCAAAACCACCGGAATTTATAAAACCGCTAGAACGTGCCAATACATAAAATTCATTTAATATGGCTAAAGAGACTTCCTTATCTACCGTTCTTATTGTAGATATTGAAGTTGTTATTCTCTCAACAGTATCTTTTGGGAGGTGTTGAAAAATTTTAATAGTTGCTTCTTCACCGATAAGTACACAAAAATTTGCAACTTTTTCAAGCATAGACATCCCTTTTAGTGAGTCTTTCTCTTCAGCCATTATCTACCCTTTCCTTTTGATGATCCGCCACCGTCTGCTTCATTTAACAATAAAGAAATCATATTGGCTATATCTTGTGGTTTTGTATGTATCTGTTTATCCAAATCTTCAATCAACACCTCATATTTTGCTGCAGATTCTTCATCAAGTCCTTGAAGGTTGTTCATAATCTGACTTTTTACCTTTGCTTTTAGTCGATTGTGAGCACTGTTTTGATCAAATTCTTCCTCAAAACTATAATCATCAGGTAGGTTTTGATTATTTCCTCTGCCTGATGAACTTCTTGTAGTACTTCCTCCACCGTCACCTAAAACAACCACTTCATGATTTGCTATAAATTTCTTATAAAATACGAAAAGTATAATGGCTGCTATAATATATTGTATATACTCCCCAAACTCTTTTAAAATACTTTTCATCTTAGCTGTAGAATCTACGGCATTTCCTTCCACATCTACAGGTTGTCCATCTTCACCCACTGCCCCACTTGCTTTTGCTACAATAAATCTAAAATCTCTTATAGATACGTTATCCCCACGTTTTTCGTTGTATCCAACAGCATCTTGAACTATACTTTTCATAGAGTTTGTAAACTCTTCTTTATTTACATTATCTTCTAAAATAGCAGAATCAAATGTTACTGCTGCACTAATACGTGTTAATGTACCAAATCCATTATCTTTTTTACTTACTATTTTCTTACTTATTTCATAGTTTGTAGTGGTTTGTGTACCTTCACTAGAGCTTTTGGTAGCCATTGCATTTGCATCATTATTTGGGTCTTGAATATTACTTTGTACACCAGGGACTCCACCTGCCGTATTATCTTTACCTTGAGTTTGACTTGATGTTTCATTGGTTTGTTGACTTCTAATAGTCCCCTCTGGGTCATAAATCTCTTCATGGCTTTCAAACTTTGTATAATCCAAATCCACATTTACTTTTGCTACTACCCTACCTACACCGACAAAAGGCTCTAATAGTGCAATAATCTTTTCTTCATAATCTTTTTCTACTTTTTTCTTATAATCAGACTGTGTTTTGAATAGTTGATTTTCTTCCTCTGAAGCTGATTTTTCAAGCAATGCACCGTCTTGATCTATAAGATTGATATTTGCAGGTGTCAAATCAGTCACTGCCGACGCAATGAAGTTTTTAATCCCATCAATTTGTTTTTGCGTCAAGAACATACCGTTTCTCAAACTAAGTACGGCTGATGCACTAGGAAGTGCTTTTTGTTCCGTAAAAATAGTTTGTTTTGGAAGAGCAATTTTTACATTTGCTCTCAAAACTCCACTAAGAGACTCTAAAGACCTACCAAGCTCACCCTCTAATGCTCTTAAATATTTAACTTGATTTTCAAAGTTTGTAGTACCCAAAGATGATTTCTCAAATAGCTCCCACCCCGTATGAGTAGAACTTCCGGAATCACTCGTAATAAGTTTAATTTTTGCAATATTGATAAAATCTTTACTTGTTTTTATAGTCAAATCATTACCGCTTCCAACTATAGCAAAGGGTATGTTAGACCCCTCCAACTCACTACTTGCAAGCATAACTTGACTTTTTGTAAGATTTGTCGCTACTGTATAATTGAGCTTTTCACTCTCTGCTTTAAAACTGGAATATACCAAAAGACCGATTAAGAAAATAAAAAGTAAAGAAAACCCACCTACAACAACTGCACGTTGGGCTGGATTAAGTCCATTAATAAATTTTAAAAGTTGATCCATTAATTTTTACCTGAAGAGTCTATTACTGTTCTAAACAATGTCGAATCCTTTTTAATTGCCGCTTGAAGTGCCTGAAAAACCATATTATTTTTTGCCATTTCGCTCATTTCTCTATCCAAACTCACATTATTACCATCATTTTGTACTTGTAAATTATCCACATCATAAACTTTATTTTCTTTTGAGGCTATATTATTTTGAGGTATTATATGGTTTGGATTTGTAATCTTCATAGGTAACCGGTTTTTTGTCACATTAGATAATTCATCTGCAAAAGATAAATCTTTTGTTTTATAACCTGGAGTATCACGATTTGCTATATTGCTTGATATGATATTTTGTCTATCTGCTCTATAACTTAAATTTTTGAATAGCTCCGCACTTACACTACTAGCTTCCATATTACCCTACCGTTTCATTACGTCGGTCTTCCGACTTTATCTACTAAACTTTCACTTAGCTGACTCATACCCTCAATAACTTTTTGAGATTGTCCCATTCTTCTGTGGGCATCAATAAGAGCTATCATCGCCGTGACACCGTTAACATTAGATTTTTCCAAAGCACCTTGAACTATAAAACCATCATTTATAGGAATATTTTCCATTAAAGACGCATCTTTTGCGATATAGTTATTATCACCCATTTTTTCTAAATTAGAAATAGTAGTCTTAACTACACCAAGTTGTAAAGCAATATTTTCACTATCTGCCATGATAGGTTCATTTTGTGCATTTAATACTTCATAACCGTTTTTTGAAACAAGCTTATTATCTAAATTATGAAATGTACCGTCACGTGTATATACTATGTCACCGTTTGAATCTTTAAGTTTGAAAAAAGTATCTTTATTTTTCAAAGCAAAATCCAAAGTATTACCTGTCTGGATTATTGCTCCTGTACTTCCGTCAATATAATTTTCATAAAGTTTTGGCATCGTATTTGTAACGGCATCTATTTTGGTAGGTGTAAAACCTTTCTCAGAAGCCTCCTTTAAATAATTATTAAACGTACCTTCAACAACACCTTCTTGCTTGAACCCTGTCGTATTAACATTGGCAAGATTATGAGATATTTTGTCAAGTCTATTAAATTGATTAATCATAGAGGCTGATAACTGATGAACGGCTTTATTCATAATTCCACCTTATTGTTTATTAAACTCTGCTATAAGAGCTTCCAAATCGTCACCACCGACAAGGTCAGAGTTTACATCACCATGTATATGTTTTGCTACAGCTACCTCTTTATGGCTACCGTCATCCTCAAAAAGATTATTCAAATAACCTGATAGTTTTCTTATAACAGCCATAACTCTCTCTATTTTTTGTCTGTTAATATCATGGAATTGCATTAACTCCATAGCTTCAAATAACTGCATATTCTCAGCATCAACTTTTGATTTTATGATTTTAACACTATCTTTTAAGGCAACCGCAGACTGATGATTTGCTTCAAACACACCTATGTTAGGAAACTTAGCCGATAACGCCTGCATTAAAGAAATTTGTTTGTTCAAAAATTCATCAAGTTTTTTAGATTCTTGTTGTATGACATTATTCTCATCTAAAATAAAACTCAAAACATCAAAAATCTTAGAAGCTTTTTCCTCACTATCATTAGCTACTTCGCTAAGCTGATTAATGGGTTTATGGTCTTTTGTAACAGGATAAGGGAAGATTCCCTCTTCTACTTTTTTTGATGCCCATGAACTTGCAAGTTTTTCAATCTCATCATCATGTACCGCAACGGCTTCTTTTGGTTTACTTTCTACTACTTTTGGCTTTTCTTCCACTTTTGGAGGTGTATTATCCGTAATTCCTCCTATAGAAGCCAACATAGCTTCTATATCATCGTCACTAACGTCACCGCCTGTATCTTCCACTTCAGTTGGAGCAACTTCTTCACTTTTTGTTTGATTTATCAAACTCTCTATATCATCAGCCGAAAGTGTTCCTTGCGAATCTTCTTCAACGACAGGAGGCGATTCTTGCGTATCATCGTCACCGCCTAAATCGATACCGTTCATTAAAGCTTCTATTTCTTCTTGACTCATACTCATATTAAAACCTTTGATTAATTACTACGTAATAACTTATTTTTTCATAACCCCGTCAAGCTTCTCTTTCAAAACTTCTGCACTAAAAGGCTTTACTATGTAGTTGTTAACACCAGCTTTCAAAGCAGTAACAACTTCAGCTTTTCCACCTTCTGTAGTAATCATAATGATAGGAACTTTAGTATGCGTTCCTTCAGCCCTTATCTTTTGGACAAGTTCCAAACCGTTCATATTTGGCATATTCCAATCCGTCAATACCAAATCATACTGACCTTCACTAAGAAGCTTCCATGCCTTTAGACCATCTTCAGCCTCATCGAAATCACTTTTACTAAATCCTAATTGCATTACAACGTTACCGATTATTCTTCTCATTGTAGAGCTATCATCAACAATTAAAATCTTCATTAAACTACCTTTGTTTTTTAAAACTTTGTAGCTATTATAATAAAAAGCATTTAAATTTATCCTTAAAAAGCTAAAATTCTTTTAATCAACTTTTAACTTTGTATTAAATATAATAAGGGAATTAATATGCCTAGGTTACAAAAAGGAGAGCTTTATGATAAGAGGTCTATACACGGCAGCTTCAGGTATGCTTGCTATGCAAACGCAAATTGATGTTACGTCGAACAATATTTCAAACGTAAATACAACCGGTTTTAAAAAAGATAGGGCAGAATTTCAAGACCTTATGTATGAAGCACTTAACTACACGGGTGGTGCAACATCAGATATAAGTAGAAATCCGACAGGTATAGATGTAGGTATGGGAGTTAGGGTATCAGGTATCCAAAAAGCTTTTTTACAAGGTAACCTAAAACAAACCGGTAATGACCTTGATATTGCAATAGAAGGTAAAGGCTTTTTCCAAATCACGTTGCCAAACGGTGAACCGGCATATACGAGAAACGGTGCTTTTAAAGTTGATGATGAAGGGGCTATCGTAAACGGTCAAGGGTATAGACTTGAACCTGAGATAGTTATACCTGAGAACTTAACTAACCTCTCAATAGCTCTAGACGGTACGGTATCGGCAATGAATCCTACAACTGGTGCTACTGAAGTTTTAGGGCAGATTACAATTATAGATTTTATAAATCCTGCAGGATTAACACCTTACGGTGATACATTGTTTATAGAGAGTGAAGCTTCAGGTGCACCTATAGAGGGTATCCCTACGGTAGATGCTTTTGGAAGCCTTAGACAAGGTATGATTGAATCATCAAACGTAGCTTTAGTAAATGAAATGGTTGATTTGATAACGGCTCAACGTGCCTACGAAGCAAACTCAAAAGCGATAACAACAACAGATGATATGTTAGATATTGTCAATAGATTAAAAAGGTAAGTAAACTTTAGTCAATGAATTTAGAAGAGTTAAAAAAAAGAAGAGAAGAGAATTTTTTACGTCATAAAAAGAAAAAAAGAGAATACTATCTCAAAAAGAAATTACAACTTGACGGTAATGAATCTAGTATGGAAAAACGAGAAACCATAGATTACGATAAAGAGTTAAATAATTTAAGTTTTGAGGATTTTGCTTCAAAGCTTAAAGAGATAGCAAAAAAACAAAAATCTCATATAGATGATAGAAAAGAGATTATAGTAGCAAAGATTAAAGAGTACAGAAAGAAAAAACAAGCCTACTATCAAGAAAACAAAGATAAAAGATTAGAATATGACAAAGAATACAGAGAAAAGAAAAAGCAAGAACTAAAAGAGTATCGCAAAGATTACTATCAAAAGAACAAAGATAAGATTTTAGCTAAACAAAAAGCAAAAAGAGAAGAACTAAAATTAAAATAGGAAGACTTTAGTGGCAAACGACGAAGAAAACAAACAACCCTTAGAATCTTTAGAGAGTGAATCAAACATCACTGAATCCAATGAAGGACAAAGTGAGTCTGATAAAAATGGGGCTGAGAGTATTCAAGAAAATGTACCACAAAATGAAAATCAAGATGTACCCATTGATGAAAGTGAAAATTTAACTCAAAAAAAAGCTAAAAAATTAAACAAAGTTTTGATAATAGTAGTAGGTGTATTATTTGGCGTACTATTAATAGTTTTGATACTTTTTTTTAGTGGCGTATTTGATTCCCAAGAAGCTGTTACTCCACCTAGCACAACAGAACAACAAAATCCTGCACAAACCGCAGACGGTACACCAACAAACCAACAACCTGCCGAAGTAACTATTCCACCATATGAATTTAAAACTACCGATATAAATGTTCCTAGACTAAATAAAAAACTTCAAGCTTTGATAGATGCCCCTGCTGTACAAAAAAATGATGAAATAGAAACGAACATAGAAGTAACTCAAAATAATACAAGCCAACCATCAGAAGATGCATTTTATGATGAGGAACTAGAGGCACTATTGCCCAAAGAAGAACGAAATATCGTTGTGGCTAAACAGTCAGAACCTACTATAATACCTACGGACAATGAAGAAGTTAACGACAAAAAAATTGAAACAACGATAACAGATGTAAAAAAAGAAGAAATACAAGAAAATAAACCTATAGACAAAGAGATTGCCCCTTCTACAAAAGATGATAAATCAAATATTAGTAGTAAAGATATTGCAGTTGAAAAAGAATCATCAAGTCAAATACCAAAAGAAGAAATCAAACAAACCAATACAATAAAAAATGAAAAGAACGGGAAACATTTCCTAAAATTCATACAAGTAGCTACACTAAAATATCAGCTTTATACACAGTTTTTACGTGAAATAAAAGCTGTTGATGCAAGAATTTCAATATGTCAAAGCGATGGTGGTAGAATTCAGATATTTATCGGACCGTTTTTGGATGACAAACAACGCTCATTTGTAATAGAACAAATCAATCAAAGTGTTGTAAATGATGCATTTGGATTGGAGTTCACACAAGAGGAGTATTTTAGAAGATGTGGGATAAAAGACCCTAGTTAAGCCATTTACTTACTATATGGTCTTTTGAAAACAGAGATGTTTTAAGCATTGCACTTCTAGCAACGGATACCAACTCTAATGAGGCTTTTTGTAAGTCATCATTTATGATAATATAGTCATATTTATCGATACTATTTATCTCTATAACAGCATTTCTTACCCGTTTTTCTATAACATCATTACTATCCGTAGCTCTTGAATAAAGCCTATTTTTCAAAACTTCCAAACTAGGCGTAGTGATAAATACAGATGTAACGTATCGATTTAACTCTGATTTTTTTACAATATCTTGACCTTGAACATCTATATCAAATATAACTAGTTTATTCTCTTCAAGAGCCAATAAAATAGGTTTAAGCGAAGTGCCATAATAATTGCCGTGAACTTCCGCATATTCCAAAAACTCTCCTTTTTGGATACCTTCTTCAAATTGCTCTTTCGTAACGAAAAAGTAATCCACGCCGTTTTGTTCACCTACTCTTGGTAATCTAGTAGTAGTTGATATTGAAAAGTAGTATTTATTTACACTTTTATACAGTTCTTTTAGAAGTGTTGACTTACCGCAACCGCTAGGACCTGAAAGGATTAAAATAGCACCGCTTTCTAAACTTATCAATTCTCATCCTTTAGTTTTAGCATTATCGTAATCTCTTTGCCTTCCGTCAAAGAATCTATAACGCTTTGATTTAATTTCCGTAAAAGTGGCTTTAGCTCATCTAAATTATACTGGGATAAGATAAGTTTTATAGGTTTATTATCTGGAAATTCATATCCCTTCACCTCTTCTAAAGCTTTATCGATAATCTCAGACAAATCAAGCCAATCGCTTTCATCCAAATCATCTATACTCGTAGGCTCTTTTTTTATATCAAGAAGTGTTTTTATTTTTGATAACTCTGCACTATCAAGTACGCCACCTTGCTTAATAGTAGGCTTTTGAATTATTGATTCGTCTGTCTCTATCTCAATATCACTTGCAATATCTTCCACTAAAGAGTCCAAATAACTAACTGTATTTTGCGTCTCATAGTCATTTATAAACTGTTTGTTACTCTCTTTTTTCTTCTCAAATCGTATTTTTTCTAATTGTTCGCTCAAAATTTTGACAAGTTGAGTAGGCAAAAAAGGTCTATTTATAACAAAATCTTTAGCTTTTTCAAATGGCAACGGCTCACTTGTAATAGCACCTAATTTTTTGCTATATTGTTTGATTATATTAAATCTATCATCAATAAAATAATTATCAAGTACAATAATATCATATCTATCAGTTATTTGCGTATCTTCTTGAATTACAAGCTGCAACTCGAGCTTCTTACAAACTAGAGTAAAAACCTTTTTTATAATATCTTCTTGTGTAACTAATAGTAAATTCATTTTATTTGTACTAATCCTTGATTTTCTAATCTATACACCCTATCACATCTAAAAGCCAAATCCATCTCATGGGTAACCAACACCATAGCACCGCTAGATAGCTTTATATATTCAAATAAGGCATCAAACACAATATTTGCAGTCTCTTTATCAAGATTACCTGTTGGCTCATCTGCAAATATAATCTTTGGTTTTTTTGTCAAAATTCTTGCTATTGAGAGTCTTTGTTGCTGTCCACCGGAGAGTGTACCGACATTTTGATTTATAACAAAATCAATATGCAACAATTTTAACAAATCTTCATCTATTTTAGTACTATTTAAAATACTAGATATTTCTAAATTTTCTTTGGCATTAAAGCCTCTAAATAAATAGTGTGTTTGAAATATTATACCAAAATATTCTCTTCTTATCTTTAAAATTTCTTCGTTTTTTGCAGAATATAAAGATTTATTTTGAAATTTAACTTCACCGCTATTTGGTTTTAATAGTGTTGATAATATATTTAGTAAAGTTGATTTTCCACACCCGCTACTTCCGACTATTGCTACGGAGTTGCCTTGATAAATATTTAGACATATATCTTTAAAAAGTGGATAATCGAAATTGTGAGATATATTCACAGCCTCCAAAAGAGGCCGTAAATCATTTGAAGATGTGATATTACTTGTGTTTGAATTTAATTCAACATTCATAATTTAACATTTAAAATTACTTATTAACCAAGTTGAGCAGCAACTTCAGAAGCAAAATCCGTTACTTCTTTTTCTATACCTTCACCAAGCTCAAATCTTATATAATCAACAAGTTTGATTGAAGCATCAGTTTCTGCGATAGCTTGTTCAACAGTTTTTTTATCGTCCATTACATACGCTTGTGATAAAAGAGCATATCTTTGATCAAGAGGAGTATTATCAGTAATGAATCTTTCTATTTGACCCGGAAGAATTTTGTCCCAAATTTTTTCAGGTTTACCGCTAGCTTTTAATTCTTCTTTTAAGTTAGCTTCAACTTCAGCCATAATTGCAGGAGTTAATTGAGATTTACTTACAAACTCAGGAACTCTTTTTAGAGGTTTTTTAAGTCTTGCAAATTCTTCATTCTCTTTTTCAACTTCAGCTCTAATAGCTAAAAGTTCTTTTTGTACGAATTCCGGATCAAGTTCAGTATAACTTAATACTGTTGGTTTCATAGCACTTGCATGCATTGCTATGCTTTTTAGTAAAGCAACAGTTTTTTCTCTAGCTTCAGGAGCACAAGTAGCACCTAATATAACACCTACTCTACCGTTTGTATGAACATAACCGTTTACAACGCCACCTTCTGTAGAAACAGTTACCATTTTTCTTGCTACTAGGTTTTCACCTATTGTAGCAATTTTTGTTTTCATAAATTCTTCAAAAACTACACCGTTGATAGTAGTTTTCATTAACTCTTCAGTTTCACTTACACCTGTTGCTTGAACATGAGCAGTTATCTCTTTAGTTAAATTGATAAAACCGTCATTTTTTGCAACGAAGTCAGTTTGTGAATTTACTTCAGTCATAGTTGCTTTTGTAAAATCATTATTTACTATAATAGTAATAAGACCTTCTGCTGCTACATTTCCTGCTTTTTTAGCAGCTTTACCAAGACCAGCTTCTCTTAGCTTATCTACAGCAAGTTCCATATTCCCATCAGTTTCGCTAAGAGCTTTTTTACAGTCCATCATTCCTGCGCCTGTAGCTTCTCTTAACTCTTTTACCATTTGTGCCGTAATTTCTGCCATCTTAGTTCTCCTGTGAAAAATCTTCTTCAGTTAAGTTATCAGACTCAGCTAAAGCCTCTTCTAATACCTCTTGAGCTTCTTCAGCACTAACCGGTGCAGATTCTATAGAACCACCGTTTTCTAAGAATGCAGCTCTACCTTCATTCATAGCTTCTGCCATTTCTGAACAAAATAGTTGGATTGATCTGATAGCATCATCATTTCCTGGAATTGGATAATCAATAACGTCTGGATCACAGTTTGTATCTATTGGAGCTATAACTTTAATTCCTAATCTTCTAGCTTCAGCAATAGCAATTTTTTCTTTAGCAGCATCGATAACAAACATCATATCTGGAAGTTGTTTCATATCTTTGATACCGCCAAGGTAAAGTTCTAGTTTTTCTTCTTTTCTATCAAGCATTAAAGCTTCTTTTTTTGTAAGAAGTGAAGTTTGACCTTCTTCTTTCATTTTTTTGATAACTTCAAGTTTTCTTATTGATTTTTTGATTGTTCCGTAGTTTGTTAACATACCACCTAACCATCTGTAGTTAACATATGGCATACCACAGCTAAGTGCAGCTTGTTTTACAGTTTCACTAGCTTGTTTTTTAGTACCTACGAAAATCATAGTCTCACCAGTAGCAGCTCTATCTCTTACTACAGTGTATGTATATCTAAAATATCTTAGTGTTTTTTGTAAATCTATGATATAGATATTTTTTCTTACACCAAATATGAATTTCTTCATTTTTGGATTCCATCTTCTTGTTTGGTGACCGAAATGTACACCACACTCCAACAAATCTTTCATTGTAACCATTGTTTTGCTCCTTGCAATTATATGTTTTGTTTTGGTTTTGCCTCTGTATCCCTTAACACTTCCGTGCAACCAATTCAAGGATTGATACATGTGAGGTTTCTATCTTTTTTGAAAATAGAGTCTGCGATTTTATCCAAAAGAAACTAAAACTTATCTTAAATAGAATTAATGGTAATTTATGGTATAATATAAAAAAAGATATTAAGGTATATAAAAAATGGCAAAAGAAAAAGCATATAAACTACTTGCACTTCAAGAAGGTATTACAAACTCCAAAGCAAAAGAGCTGATAGATAAAGGGTTGGTAACAGCAGGAGGCAAAAAGGTAATGATTGCTCGTGGAGAAATTTCGGCAGATACCGTATTTAAAGTAAAAGAGATGCAAAGCGTTAGAAAGATTTTTGAAGATGATGATATATTAGCTGTAGATAAACCTGCACATATGAATACAAGTGAAGTTGAAGCTACTTACAAAGATTATATTTTATTAAACAGGCTAGACCGTGAAACAAGCGGTGTGATGCTTTTTGCTAAAAATAAAGAGTTTCAAGCACGTGCAATAAAGGAATTTAAAGACAATAAAGTTTATAAAGAATATGTTGCTGTTGTTGATGGAAGAGTTGCAGAAGAGATGATGTGTGACCTACCAATAACTACAATAAAAGGGAAAACGGCAAAAAGCAAAATAGACAAGAAAAACGGCAAAAGTGCAAAAACTACTGTCTATCCTGTTATGATTGAAGGACACAAAAGTAAAGTAAAAGTAGTTATAGAAACAGGAAGAACACACCAAATAAGAGTTCATCTTGCTCACTTAAATCTTCCTATAATAGGTGATACTCTTTACGGTAAACCTTCAACAAAAGTACATAGAATGTTACTACATTCAAAACTAACAAAAATATTTAACTACACTTTTGAGTCACCGGAACCGAAAGAATTTAAAACTTACGGTTTTTAAAAAAAATTTAAGTTAAGAAAGCCTAAAAATCGGCTTTCTTATAAATTATTAACTTAAAATATACTTAATTAATCTATTTTAAAGTTTTCTTTTTATATAATTTCAAAAAATTAATTTATTAGGATAGTTCGTGTTTGATTTTATAACAAGTTCCATTAAATCTACGGTAAATAAAATCAGGTTTCAAGATGATGAAAAAGCACTAAAAAATGCAACGGCAGAACTTAGAAAAGCTTTACTTAAAGCCGATGTTCATCATAAGACCACAAAAGACTTAGTAAACAACGTAGAACTCAATACAAAAAAACTAGGCATCGGTCAAAATACGTTTTTAAAAGCTTTAAAAGATGAGTTAACTACGATATTAACGGCTAACGGTAACCAAGGATTTGTATTTTCAAGTACACCTCCTACTATAGTTCTTATGACGGGTCTTCAAGGTAGCGGTAAAACTACAACTACAGGAAAACTTGCAAACTATCTAAAAACAAGAAAAAAGAAAGTTCTAGTAGCAGCAGCAGACTTACAAAGACTTGCGGCAGTTGAACAACTAAAACAAATTGCGGCACAAATAGATGTGGATATATATTTTGACGATAATGAAAAAGACCCTGTAAAAATAGCACAAGGGGCAGTTGCAAAGGCAAATAAAGAGCTGTATGACGTACTTTTGATAGATACTGCCGGACGTCTTGCAATAGATGCAGAGCTTATGGCTGAACTTAAAAAAGTAAAAGATGCAGTAAAACCGAATGAGATTTTTTACGTAGCGGATTCTTTGACTGGACACGATGCTACAAGAACGGCAACAACTTTTAAAGAAGAGATAGGAATAGACGGCGTTATATTATCAAAATATGACGGTGATACAAAAGGTGGGGTAGCTCTTTCTATAGCTCATCAAGTTGGTGTTCCTCTTAGATTTATCGGTATCGGTGAAAAAATGCCTGATATTGAGGTATTTATACCTGATAGAATAGTAAGCAGACTTTTAGGGGCTGGGGATATTGAAGGTCTTGCAGAAAAAACTTCTGCAGTTATGGATGAAAAACATGCAAAAGCCGTAGCTAAAAAAATCCAAAAGGGTGAGTTTAATTTCAACGACTTCTTAGAACAACTTGAGATGATAAAAAAACTAGGAAGTTTGAAGTCAATCATATCTATGATTCCAGGTCTTTCTCAAATGGCGGGACCTCTAAAAGAGATGGATTTAGACAACTCAAAAGAAATAGTTCAAATCAAAGCTCTTATTAGCTCAATGACGCCAAAAGAGAGAGAAAATCCTGATTTATTAAATCCAAGTAGAAAGAGAAGAATTTCTAACGGTGCCGGATTAAATGAAATGCAAGTAAATAAAATACTTAAACAATTTAAAAATGCATCAAAAATGGCTAAAAAACTCTCAAATAAAGGTGGCATGAAGGGCTTTACAAATATGTTAGCTCAGGCACAAAAAGGGATACCTAGATAGCTTGTATAAGTAGTGACTTTTACGAATCACTACTTACGACTAACAAAAATACTTATTAAAATTTTCGTTTGAAAACTTTAATAAGTATTTTCGGAATACTAAAATTTAAGGAGAACAAAAACATGACGGTAATTAGACTTACAAGAATGGGTAGAAATAAAAAACCATTTTACAGAATAGTTGTAACAGACAGCAGAAAAAGAAGAGATAGCGGTTGGATAGAGTCAATAGGATATTTCAATCCTGTAACTGAGCCAAAAGTTCTTAAAATAGATGAAGAGAGACTTAACTATTGGTTAGGTGTTGGCGCTCAAATGAGTGAAAAAGTTAAAAAACTTAGCGGTAAATAATTTATAAAGCTTCCCAAATGGTAGAAAACTTTATAGAAAACTATGCGAAACTCATAGCAACATATCCGGATTTAATATCCGTTGAGTTAAATGAAGCAGACGGTGATTTTTGTGAAATTTTTATTAAAGCACACCAGATAGATGTGGGCAAAATCATAGGTAAAAACGGTAATATGATTAACTCACTTAAAACTATCATTAACGGTTGTAAAGCAAAAGATAACAAATCATATAAAATTCAGGTAGTAGCAATAGATGAATAATAAAGTGTACCTTGGTAAGCTTGGTAAAACTGTAGGTCTAAATGGAGATTTAAAAATCTATTTAGACACAGATTTTCCAAAGGGTATCAAAAAAGGCTCAAAGCTTTTGACAAACAAAAAGATTGTTTTGGAAGTTGAAAAGTTTGACTCTAATAAAGGTATAGTAAAATTTAATAATTACTCAAATTGCGATGATGCAAAGAAACTGACTAATCTTGAATTATACTCAACTATAGAAGATACTAAAGAGTTATGTTCCTTGAAACAAGGAGAATATTTTTGGTTTGATATACTAGGGTGTAATGTTTTTGAAGATGAATTGTTACTTGGAAATGTAACTGAAATTCATAGATTTCCACTAAGCGACTATCTTGAAATAGCAACACATAGCACACTTATAGAAAAACAACTTCCTAAAGTTTTTTTAATACCTTACGTTAAAGACGAATATATACTAGATGTTGATACAAGTTTAAAAACCATAAAGGTTAAAAACTCATATCAAATACTTGAAAATAGCTAATTACACTTTCTTTAAAAAGCAAGTTTTTAGGTAAATCTTAACGCCGTTTACTTTACCTTCGATATGCCCTGCAACATCACCAAGACCGATACCTTTTACTACCGTTCCTCTTTTTGCCGTAAATCCTGCACCTTTTACCTCTAAATCTTTGATAATAGTTACACTATCACCTTCAGCTAAAATATTACCGTTTGCATCTTTTTTCACATCTCCTGCATCTTCTTCAGATACAATTCCTGCTTCAGCTATAGCCTTTGCATCGTCATCAAGATACATCATATCTATAAGTTCGTTTGCCCATGATTCATTTAGCTGTTTTAGAGTTCTATATGCCAAAATTTGAACTATTTGGTGTTCACTCCACATAGAGTCGTTTAAACATCTCCAGTGGTTTTCATCTATATCTTTTGGACTATCTACGTTTGAATTACATACACCGCAAAGTAGTACACTTCCATCAATTCCATCATCGTTTAAATTAACTTGATATACTTTTAAATCTTCCGTGCTTCCACACAATTCACATACACCGTTACTTCTTTTTTTTAGTTCGTTTTCTATACTCATTACTATTCCTTAATTATTTTACTGCTTCGCTTATAAGCTCATTTAATTTCTTCTCATATAAAGCTGCATTGTCTTTATTTGTAGATTCAAATCTAGTTACCAATATAGGCGTAGTATTACTAGCCCTTACAAGTCCCCAACCGTCTTCAAATATTACCCTAACACCGTCAACATCTATAATATCTTTGATTTTAGGAAAATCGGAAGGTGGATTTTTTAATATCACTTTTAGTTTATCTATAATAGCAAACTTAGCATCTTCCGTTGTTTTTACTTTTAGTTCTTCAGTGCTATAAACAACCGGTAATTGTGATATTTCTTTATCTATATCCATACCGTTTGCGATAAGTTCTAAAAGTCTAAAGGTAGCATAAACGGCATCGTCATAACCGAAATATCTATCGGCAAAAAATACGTGCCCACTAACTTCACAAGCTAAATCGGCATGTAACTCTTTTAGTTTTACCTTTAGGTTACTATGACCTGTTTTGTACATTACGGCTTTACCACCGCTACCATTGATAATATCATACATAATCTGGCTACATTTTACTTCACCTATTACGGTAGGGTTTTTCATAGTTTTAGCAAATAAAATAGCCATAATATCACCTTTGACATTGTTCTTCTTAGTCAAAAATGCTATTCTATCCGCATCACCGTCGTATGCGAAACCAAATTCATACTCATCTTTTTGTAACTCTTTTTTAATATCTTCAAGATTGTGTTCATCGCTAGGGTCTGGGTGGTGATTTGGGAAACTTCCATCAGGCTCGGCATATAAAGCACCGTATTTTAGCTCTAATTTATCAAAAATAGTAGTCAATACGGTATCTGCAACACCGTTACCGCAATCAACGATAAATTTATGATTTAAACCTTTAAGGTGTGAAAACTGATTTACTATATAATCAATATAAGGTGTTTTAACATCTATCACTTGGTGTTCAGGATTGTCGTTGATAACTTTTGCCTGATTTGCTATGATACTATCACCCAAAGCATAAATATCTTGACCGAAAAACGGCTTTTTGTCTATGGTAATCTTAAAGCCGTTATATTCGCTAGGGTTATGTGAACCGGTAATCATAATAGATGCACTAGGAGTAATACCGTCAAAGCTGTTATAGTTGCTAAAATAGTTAACTCCGGTAGCTACCATACCCATATTAAGAACCTTACAACCACTTGCATTAAGTCCACTAGCAAGATACTCAAAAAGCTCTGGAGAGTGAGTTCGTGCATCATAACCTATAGCCACATATGGTACACAACAATCCATTTGTTCATAAATTCTCAAACCCAAAAAGTAACCTATTAGTTTTACCGTTTGTTCATTTAACTCATCACCTACGATACCTCTAATATCGTACTCTCTAAAAATAGATTTCTTTACCAAGCAATTATCCTTATTTGTATTCTTTTAATTTATCTAAAAATACTTGTGCCGTAGCACCGCCTACTATAGCACGACCTTTTTTATTACCTTCATTATCAAGTACATAAAAAGTAGGCGTACCAAAAGGATTCAAACCTTGCGGATATGTATCTTTTTTATTATAATCAACCTCATATATTACAAAGTAATTTTGCAAATAAGCACTTAGTGTTTCGTTTGCAAAAGCTACATCTTTCATATACTCACACGCAGGACACCCATCCATAGTAAACATCACTAAGATTTTTTTATCTTCTGATTTTGCTATATTCTTTGCTTCATCAAATGTTTTTATATACTTTAGCTCAGTTGAAAATAAAAACGTAACCGAGATTAAAAAAAGGAATAGTATCTTTTTCATTATTAAATCCTATTTAATTGTTTCTAAAAACTCTTTTGGAGATTTGTACCCTACAATTCTTTTTGACTTTTGCTCACTCCCGTTTTCAAAGAAAATCAAGGCTGGTGGTCCAAAGAGTCCAAAATGTTTTAACAACTCTTTATCATCTTTAGTATCATCAGATATATCTACTTTATATAAATCATACTGACCCAAAACAGAGATTACGCTACTATCTTTGAAAGTTATATTTTCAAGTTCTTTACAACTTGTACACCATGAAGCGGTAAATTTTATCATCAACTGTTTTTGTGAATTTTTAACTATCTCTTCTAACTCTGATAGTGTTTTAATCTCTTGAAATTCTAAAATATCCGAAGACGATGCTACACCTGAAACTGTAAACTTTTCGTATGGATTTAGAGGGTTTGTAGCACCGCTTAAAGAGCCTACAAACATAGAAACACCAAGTAATAAAAGCATGATTTCAAATACTTTTTTTAGTTTTCTAAACCCTCTACAGCTCTCTTTTATACCGTCAAAAAGCCCCAAGTAAACTGAACTCCCGATAAGCAATAAAGCCCATAACATCATAGTAACGGATGGATTTATGACTCGCTCCAACATCCAAATAGCAAGAGCCAACATAATCACACCAAACACTCTAGTGACATTCTCCATCCATCCACCCGGTCGTGGCATAAATTTACCTGCACCCAAACCTATAAGAAGCAAAGGAACACCCATACCGATACTCATAACAAAAAGTGCAAACCCACCAAGCAAGGCATCGCCTGTCTGACTAATATAAACTAAAGCTCCGGCTAATGGTGGTGCCACACAAGGACCTACTATAAGAGCGGACAAAAAGCCCATAACAGCTACACCTAATACACCATTTTTTTCTTGACCGTCAGTTGTTTTACTTATCTTGTTTTGAATAAATGCAGGTACTCTAAGTTCAAAATATCCAAACATGGATAAAGCAAGAGCTACAAATACCGCTGAAAAAGATATTAGTACATAAGGATTTTGTAGTGCACTTTGTAAATTTGCACCAAATACTCCTGCTATCATACCGGCTAGAGCATAAGCAAAAGACATGGAAACAACATAGACGAATGATAAGATAAACCCTTTTTTACTACTTAAGCCACCATCTGTAGTATTTGAGTGAGAAACCAAAATACTTGAGAGTATAGGTATCATAGGGAAAACGCAAGGGGTAAAAGAAAGCAACAATCCAAATCCAAAAAAAGTAGCCAATACGATATATGGATTTGAACTGCTAAAAAGCGAAGCTATTTGATCCGTCTCGTTTAAAGAGTTTTGACTTTTTTGCTCCGTTGTTTGTGTGATAGTCTCACTTATCACTACCGACTCTTCATTATAAAAAATACTCATCGGTGCATAACAAAGCCCTGCACTAGAGCATCCCTGATATTTAAGCTCCAAGCTAAAATTATCACTACCTACCAAATCTTTGACTAAAGTTATAGGCACTGATACGTTTGCTATATCAAAAATAGCTTTTGATTCATTGTAATCTTTATATTCAGGTAATATTATCTTATCAGTAATATCTATCTTTTGCGGAGCTGTTATCAAAACTTTGAATTGATCTTGATAAAGGTATATATCTTTACCAAGAACAATCTCAAACTCTATATGGTTACCCTCTTTAATAACGCTTGTTTTAAAAGCCTCCTCAGGTTCCAAAAAACCGCCGTTATTTAGCTCAAAAGATGGAGCTGAAAAAACGGTACTAACAAATAAAACAATCGATATTAAAAATTTCATCATAACTACTTTTTAGCTTCTTTTGCAGATTTTAGAGCTTCTACTAAAGTATCTATATTATCATAAGGGATATGAGTTTTCCACTCAACATCCTCACCGTTTAAAGCTATACCTATACTTACCACATCAGGTGTTCCGCTTCCATAAGGCTCACTCACGTTTGCAACTATTATTGCACCTTTTTTTGTACCGCTTAATTCTATTCTACTTAATTCAGTTGTTGCCATTTGTTCTCCTCTTTTTAAGTTAATGAGTCACTGAGGTACTAAGGTACTGAGTTAAAACAGCTCAGCACCTCAGCATCTTATTAGCTCAGTACCTTTGACACTATTGTGCCGAAATTCACTTTAGTATTAACTAAATTTTCCAAATTTACAAAATCTTTTTCCCAAATCATAAGTACCGTTGAACCCATCTTAAAATACCCCAGACATTCACCTTTACTTATGTGAAGATTATCGTATTCATAAACTTTTATATCTTTATTATTTCTATTTGTTTCAACTCTAGGTTCAAATGTAAATACCATTTCACCCACGTTTAAAGCACCGACAAAAACCATATAAAAAAGTTTACCCTCATCGGTTATACACTCTAATACTACCCTTTCGTTTTTGATAAATAAATCTTGTTCTTTTCTAAGATACGGTTTATTTACAGGATAAAGCTTTGCAGGGATATGAATAAGCTTGGTTACTTTTGCGTAATACGGGCTATGGTATCTATGATAATCTTTCGGTGAAAGATAAAAATTCATAAACTCACCGTCGGATACTTTGTCTAAATTATCATTTTTTATATGCTCCGTCAAAAGCTCTTTTACTCCGTAAGTCATCCCTTTGATTTGTAATAAAGTATCACTTTGAAGTTTACCGCACTCTGTTATAAAACTATCTGCAGGTGAGATAAAGTTGTCCAAGCTTGTGTCTATATGTCTTGGGACTCTTAGTTCTCTTGTAAAAAGCTCATTTAAACTTTTGTAATGACCGGGGCTATAAAACTCACCCATATCAAGACCCAAAAGTTTCACGTAGGAATAGTTTATAATATTTTGTATAGGTTTTGGAAAATTGTAACTAGCAAACTTGCCAAAGACTCTTGAAGTTTTATTTGTAATATGCACTAATTCATCCTTATATTTTCTTACATTATACCATAATCACGATAACAATAAGCAAAATCTTAAATTTTACTTTTTACCTTTTACTTAAAATAATACTATACCCCATAACCGTAATCATAGGAAACACCGAGGCAAAAGCTATAAGTCCAAACCCATCCATAAGAACATCACGCCCTTCTATATTTGTAGCTAAAAAAAGCCCAAAAGCGGTAACGATAGGCACGGTTATCTCAGATGTAGTAACACCTCCTAAATCAAATGCAAAGGCTACTATCTCTTTTGGTGCAAATATGGTTAAAAAGACAACAATACTGTAGAGTATAGTTATAAGTAACCAGATATTGTAACCGTTTACTATTTTATATGCCCCTACCAATATACCGACTCCAACACCAAGTGCGACAAGCAATCTTATAATAGTTACGTTTAACCTTGTTTCAGACATCTTATCTGCTTGTTTTATGATAGCCACAAGAGCAGGTTCTGCCATAGTTGTCCCAAATCCTATCAAAAAAGCAAAGAGATATATAAAAAATACATTATTCATCTCTACAAGGCTTCCTGCGATGGACTCTCCCATAGGAAACAACCCCAACTTTATACCAACTATAAAGCCGTATAACCCTAAAACCAGAAAAATAAATCCAAAAACTACACCGCTAATATTCGGTAAAGGTTTTTTTATGATTAGATACTGAAATGTTAAAATCGTCACTATAATAGGTACTAAATTTAGAAATGTTTTGAAAATATCTGTTACTATCCCCAAAAGGGTAAACCCAGGTATATAGTGAGCCTCATCTTCAACCTCTGACACTACATTTAAAGCTTCCAGACTAAAATCCCCACCCAACGCAAAAATACCGTAAAGTTGAATACTTATCATGGGTGTTATAGCCGCTAATGCCACAAACCCAAAACCATCTTTTAGTACACTTCTACCTTGTAAACTAGAAGCTATACCAATACCCAATGCAACTATCAAAGGAACGGTAGCAACATTTGTAGCAACTCCGCCTGAATCATAAGCAAGTCCTATAATGGCAGGTGGTGTAAAATAAGTAATCACCAAAACTATTACATAACCAACAACGATAATAATCCCTATATTCCATCCTAGTATTGTCCTGATTATTCCAAATGCAGTAATTGCACCAACACTTGTTGCAATAATAAGCCTTAACGTCCAAGGGTCTAATGCACCTTTTGTTATCTCACCTGCTTGTGAAGCAACTGCTATTATGGCAGGTTCTGCTATGGAAGCACCAAACCCCAAAGCAAAACCAAACAATGCAAACCAAAAGAGTGATTTTCTTTCCAAAAACTCTGCTGATAAGTTGTTACCAAGTGGAAAAATACCTATCTCTAACCCCATCAAAAAAAATGTAACGCCAACTACAACTATAAAAAAACCTATAGCGATAGATACTACATTATCAGGTACACTCTGAAATACAAGTGCTTGAAACCCTACGATAATAATAAGGATAGGTATCAGATTGATACAAGATTCTATAAAAGTATGCCTAAACTGTTTTAGAAGTTCGCTCAACTCTTAATCCACCCAAGTAAGTAAATAATGTGTCAAATCTGTTATTGACAAAACTCCTTTTAATTCGTTATTATCAGTAACTACAACCCTCTTTATATTGTGTTCAATCATAGTTTTTGCAGCATATTTAACATCAATTTTAGCCGATACGCTAAAAGCAGGTTTTTTATAAACATCATAAACATTTAACAAATCTATATCTCCATCTTCAGCTAAAATAGCCTTCAATATCTGTGTATTTGTTATCAAACCATAAGCATCAGACGGTGAGTTTTTATCCACTACTAACGATTTAAGATTTTTCTCTTTCATCAACTTCAAAGCCTCTTTTAAAGTAGCATAAGGCTTTATTAGAGTTACATTTTTTTTCATAAGATTTTCTACTAACATTGATTACTCCCTCTTCACTTATAAATCTTCTTCGTTTTTTATACAATCTTCAAACTTTTTAAGTACATCTTTATCAAGACCTACTATATGAGAAATTGGCATAGTAAAAGCTACACAATCCGTTTTAGCAGTCTCAATCTCTTTATCTATAGCTTTTAAAACAGTTTTTGATAGTTTTTCCTCCAAAATGTACAATATAACAGTTTGGTTGCCTTCAAAAGTAAGAGAAAAAAAACTCTTTTTATCACCGGAATTGCTTCCTCGTGCTTGAATAACCGTAGCACTATCGGCTCCGGCTTCCTTTGAAATAGCCTTTAACCTATCCTCATACTCACTTGATGTTATTACCAATAATGCAACAAATTTCATGTTGACTCCTGATTAGTTGATTTTAAATATTATCACGTCTTTTGAAGATTTTTCAAGCAAATCAAATGAAAACATACTTACATAACCGCTTGTTGATAAGCTTAGTAAGTTTATATCATTAAATTCTATTGACTCTTGCACCATACTATTTATATCGGTATATTTTTTTGCTCTATGATATACTTTGATAGATTCAGGCAAAGAAAGAGAGTTCACAAACTCCTCAAGATTATGTTCAGCCTCGTATTTGTAGTGATTTATAAATTTATTGGCTTCATCTTGGTCAAACCCGTAAAGCCTCATTCTATCTTCAAAAAATGCCTTATAATAATGTTCAATGTAAAAATTTGAATTTGGGAATAGTTTTGATAAATACTCTACGTTTTCCTTTGATTCAAAAGACAAATCTGTAGGTATAAGTATATTTTTGTATTCCGGCTCATCTTCTGTTTTGATTACTAGTACAGGAACGTTTGTTTTTCTTATGATTGAATTTAGATGTGAGCCGTCCGTAATATCCTCTACAAAAGTTCTATCTCTCTTGAACCCTACTATAATAGCTGATATTCCGTTTTGTGATATATGTTCTTGGATAGTTGGTATAAAGTCACCGCATTTACAAAAAACTTGCGTATTTTCACCATTATACATTTTGGACAAAAGCTCTTTACATTTTTCCAAAGAGACTGTAGTTTTCTCTTTAAAAAAATCTAAAAACGATTTCTCCTCTATATGCAATACATCCAGTGATTTATGGTATTTTGAAGCTATATTTGTAGCTTTTTTTGCAACTATTTCGCTAAAGTCTCTAAGGTCACTTAATACTAATATTTTACTTCTATTCAAGATAAACTCCTCATATTATATTATGATAGAGTTTATCAAGAAGATAGTTAATCTATGCTTAATATTTTATACTGATTTTAGTCAGAAGTAGCCTCATTTATGGCTTTTTTAGTTGATTCATAAGCTTTGACAGATGTATCTTTTGTCACTTCCCATGCATCTGAACTATCTTGCTTTACACCTTTCCATGTTGCACAACCGCTAAAGAATACAATACAAGATAAAGTAAGTATTAAATATTTCATTTGTAAACTCCTAAAAAATTTCTCAAATTATACCATTTTTTCTTATATCATTAAGTCGATTTTTGATAAGTTTTTTTACAAAATCCTTATTTGGTATGGTAGTATCAAGATAATCGCTTAT
>DISL01000057.1 GCA_002421845.1 Epsilonproteobacteria bacterium UBA6211
TCCAAAAAACCGTCATTTATCATCACGGTAGGCTCATCTTCAAGCATAAGGACAAAGCCTGTTTGTAAGTCAAATTTCATATTTTTATCAATATCAATAGGAGCCTTACGGGCAAATACATCCCAAAAGCTACCTAGTGCAAAGTTATCTATCTCAATAGTTCCATAAGTCCTCATAGGACTTAGGGACAATCCACCTTTGAACTTCAAAGATGCTCCGTTATCCAATTTTAGATTTATATTTTGAGATGCGACACTGTTTTGTAAAGTGCTAAAATCCCGTAAAGTGTAGTTTATATCATCCACATCGACCTTTAAAACATTCTCCAAAGAAAAATCAGCAAAAGCTACTTTACCGTCACTTATAGCAAAAGTATCAAGCTGAATTTTAAAAGGTTCGCCATTTGTTTGAGGGGTAGTTTGAGTGTTGTTTTGTTGTGTACTTGGAGGTATCAAACCCAAAAGATTTATATTTTTGTTTTTATCTATTTGTATATTAACAAAAGGTTTTGATATGGATAATGTCTTGAAATGTAGATATTTATTGGAAATAGTTCTTAACAAATCAAAATCTAAAAAAAGATTTTCAAAGGATATTAACGTACTATTTTTATCCTTTAACTCTATGGCATAAATATTCATTTTGAATAAAAATGGATTAAACTCTATTTTTTGGATAGATAAATCAACTCTTAAATTTTCTTTGACATATTTTGGAGCCTGAGATTTGATGAGATAAGGCAACCCAAAAAAGCCGATAAGCACGTAAGAAATAAAAACTATACCTAAGGTATAAAATATTTTTTTAAACATTTCATTCTCCTCTTACCCAATAGGGATATTATAACAAAAGAAGAAAGATTTGTCTATAATAAAAACTAATACATAGTTTTATTTGGTATTTCACTCCAGATTCTAAAGACTGCAAGACATTCGGTTCTATCGATATTTTTTATATTTTGATATGACTCATCATAAAAAACCTGATCTCTAAAGCCTATATTATTTGCATCTTCACTTGTAGCACCGTAATAAATAGTCGATATATTTGCCCATCTAATAGCACCCATACACATAGGGCAAGGCATACATGTGGTATAGATTTCACATCCGCTTAAATCAAAAGTTTGAAGTTTTTTTGAGGCTTTTTTGATAGCATTTATTTCAGCATGAGAAGTCGGGTCGTTTGATTTTAAAACTTTATTATGAGAAGTTGAGATTACTTTTCCGTCTTTGACTATCACGGCTCCAAAAGGTCCACCGTGACCTTGCTTGACACCTTTTATGGCTTCATTGACGGCTTTTTGCATATATTTGTTCAATTTAAAACCTTAGTTCTGAGGTACTGAGGTACTAAGGTTCTGAGCCAATACAAGACTCAGTACCTCAGCACTCAGTGCTTAGTACCTCTAATTAATTACTCTACTTCCGCATCAATTACGTCGTCGTCTTTTTTCTTAGCACCAGTGTTGCAACTTCCGTCGGCACATCCACCGCCTTGCTCTTTTTTGTACATAGCTTCAGCTAGTTTGTGACTTGCAGTTGTAAGAGCTGTTACTTTTGCATCAATCTCTTCTTTTGTTGCATTTTCGTTTTTTAATACCTCTTCAAGTTCAGCACCTGCATCAATAATAGCTTTTTCTTCATCTGCACTTACTACACCTTTATTTTCTTCTAAAGATTTTTTAGTGCTGTGTAGCAACGCTTCTGCTTGATTTTTAGTATCAATTAACTCTTTTTTCTTTTTATCAGCCTCTTTATTTGCTTCAGCTTCATTTACCATTCTTTGGATTTCATCATCGCTTAATCCTGAACTTCCGCTAATAGTAATTTTGCTCTCTTTACCTGTACCTTTATCTTTAGCTGATACATTTAATACACCGTTTGCATCTATATCAAACGTAACTTCAATTTGAGGTACACCTCTTGGAGCTGCCGGAATATCTCTTAGTTCAAACATACCTAAAGATTTGTTATCTTTTGCAAATTCTCTTTCACCTTGAACTACGTGGATAGAAACTGCCGGTTGGTTGTCTTCTGCCGTTGAGAAAACTTGTGATTTTTTCACTGGTATAGTCGTACCTTTATCTATCAGTTTTGTAGCAACCCCACCTAAAGTCTCAATTCCAAGGCTTAACGGCGTAACGTCAAGTAATAATACGTCTTTTACGTCACCTTTTAATACACCACCTTGAACCGCAGCACCTGCAGCAACAACCTCATCAGGATTTACCCCTTTGTTTAGTTCTTTACCGAAGAAATTTTTAACAACTTCTTGAACTTTCGGTATTCTGATACTTCCACCAACCATAATAATCTCTTGGATTTCACCTTTGCTTAGACCTGAATCTTTAAGTGCCGTATTGATATGAGCTAATGTTTCAGATACTAAATCTTCAGTCATTGACTCAAATTTTGCTCTTGTTAAAGTTTTTACAAGGTGTTTTGGACCACTTGCATCTGCTGTGATAAACGGTAGGTTGATTTCAGTTTCAGCTGCACTTGAAAGCTCTTTTTTAGCATTTTCGGCTGCATCTTTTAATCTTTGTAAAGCCATTTTATCAGCTTTAAGGTCTATACCGTACTCACCTTTAAATTCACCTGCCAACCAATCAATGATTCTGTTGTCAAAGTCATCTCCACCTAAAAACGCATTACCGTCAGTTGAAAGAACTTCAAATGTACCGTCACCGATTTC
>DISL01000042.1 GCA_002421845.1 Epsilonproteobacteria bacterium UBA6211
CCATCTTTTTTATCTTCTTCATTTATGCTATCGATTTGATATTTATAGTGAAGTTCCAAAACTTTGTCTATATCACTAAGCTGTGCAACTTTTAACTTCATTAGTTGTTCCCCTTTTGATATTCACTCACAAGCCACATACTCAAAACTCTTTTACGATTTTTAAATAGTACAATCGTTTATTATCTCTTTGTGCAATAAGTGCAACTATTTGTTTATCAATACTATCAATATTTTTTCGTACTTCTTCTATTGAACTACATTCCAAATTTTGCATTTTACCTACCGTAATAAGCTATAATAGATGCTTTTGCCAAAGTATGGGAATTAAGCATAAAACCAACAAGTGCAGGAGAAGCATTGACATCTAAACCTAGTTTCTCAACATCAAGAGCATATACCGTAAATATATATTTGTGTGCACCGTGACCTACAGGAGGACAAGCACCGCCATATCCACTTTTTCCAAAATCCGTAATACTTTGAATAACAGATTGAGGCATTAGATTCAAACTCACATCACCGCTATTTTTTGCTATGGAAGTTGTATCAGAAGGAATATCAAATACAACCCAATGCCACCAACCGCTACCTGTAGGGGCATCATGGTCATACATAGTTACGGCAAAACTTTTTGTTCCGGCTGGAGCTTTCTCCCACGATAATTTTGGTGAAATATTATCACCTTTACAACCAAACCCGTTCAAAACTTGTTCATTCCCAAGTTGACCGCTTATAACATCACTTGTCAAAGTAAATCCATCCGCTAGCACTAAAGAACTACATAACAAGCATCCAAAAATCAGTTTTTTCATTTTAATCTCCTAGTAATTGTTTGTTTTTGCATTTTTCATCTCTTGAACAGTCAATTTATCTATATCGTTTCCTCTCGTGCTAAGATGTTCAAGAATCATCTCAAAACGCTCTTGCGGTAAATGTTGTCCAAGTTTTATTTTACCTCTAAGTTCTGTTGGTATTATTTTGTAAACTTGAGTGATATTAATAGTTTTTTGATAAATCTCATCACTCATCGGTCTATAACCACCCTCTTTTTGAAGTTTCTTCATAAGCGATTCAAGAGCATCTACTTTTTCGTCATAGTTTGTCACTATCTCAATAGTACCTTGAATATGCACGGATTTAAAGAAATGGGTTGCAGGACATGCAAGTCCCTCTTTCGAGCTAAAATAAGATTGAATCATAGAATAAGGCTCAACTACGCTAAAAGAACACGATGGGTTTTGGGATATTATTTGTGCTTTTTTACCGTTTTGAGAACCGTGAAAATATACTATCTCCCCTATACAAGAGAAATTCACCGGTACACTATACGGTATATTGTCATGACAAAGTGCCAATGTACCGTACTCTACATTTGATAGAATATTGTTTATAATGTTTTGATCTTTTATTTCAAATTGTGGTTTCATGAAGAAAGTCCTTGTTGTGCCATGTAGTATAATATTTTTATTATATAATTATTTGCCTTTATATTTTATCATTTCAACTTATATCGACTACTTGTATTTATTGATTGTTTTTTGTATTTTATGGTTTGCATCTCATTAACTAATATTTATAAAATATTTCTTATTTTAGGAATTAATCACAACTATTACTCCACTAAAAAGTTTGCCATCATAGAATGGTCTTCATGTTCAAGTATATGACAGTGATACAAAAACAATCCAGGCATCATAAAACGGATAATTATACGAACAGTTTCATTGGGCATAACTAAAACCGTATCTTTCCATCCTTTATCGGTAGGGAATGAGACTTTTCCATCTCTATCAAGTACTTGAAAATGAACACCGTGTACATGAAAAGGGTGTGCCATATGAATAGCATTTTTGATTTCCCAAATTTCAGTAGTACCTAATTTCACTTTTTGGTCAATACGATTCATATCATAAGGTTTTTTATCAAGTGTCCATATACCGCCTGATATTATCTCCATAGTAATTTTTCTTGTTTGAATAGCATCTGATTCTTTTATTCGTGGGATATTTACAAGTTTTGTTGGAACCACACTTGTATCTATATACTCTTTTGTAATATGAAACTGCATTATCTCTATAACTGCATCAAAACTAGGATAGTTTGGATTCATTTTCATGTTACTTCCCTCTTTAAAAGGAAGTGTTTTTAGTGTCACTTTATCACCTATGTGTTTAGCTGTAAAATCTACAACGATATCAATCCTCTCTGCAACACCTAAAACAATACTTTCTACACTTATCGGTTCTTCTAACAAACCGGCATCAGTACCTATCAATAAAAAATTATCAATAGTATCAAAAGCCAATTTATATGTTCTTGCACTTGAACCGTTAAGGATTCTAAGGCGATATTTTCCTGTTGTGACTTCATGAAAAGGAAACGGAGTAGAATTAACAAGTACAACATTACCCAAAACCCCGTTATTATCATGTGAAAAGCTAGGGTCTTTATATAAAAGTTGCCCCTTGTTATCAAATCGTCTATCTTGTATAATAAGTGGAATCTCAAACTCACCTTTGGGAAGATTGAGAGTATCTTCATTCTTATCATCTACGATATACAATCCTGACAATCCATAGTAAATCTCCTCACCTGTTCTACCATGAGGATGGGTATGATACCAGTATGTACCTGCATTTTGATTTACAAGATAGTGGTAATGTTTGCTTTGATTTGTAGAAATAGCACTCTTAGGATGTCCATCCATCTCTTCAGGTACTATAAGCCCATGCCAATGTATAATAGTCTGTTTTTCGAGATTATTGGTCAAATCAAGATTAAAACTATCTCCTTTATTTATACGTATAGTTGGATTAGGTAAATCTCCTTGAAAAGTCAATACACTTGTTTTGGCATCTTCAAAAATATTGACTTCACTTTTTTGTGCTATAAATACAGGGTTACTAACTTTAGGAAAATTTATTTCAGATGGAATCTTCAGTTTTTTCGTAAACGGGATAATATCTTTAGCTATATTTTCATCTTTCGGTGAAATCTTATCTAAAACAAGGTCAAGCTCAGGCTGTTTTTGTAACTGTTTTTTATCAGTAGTACCACGGTTTTCACACCCTACTAGCAGATATCCTGCAGTAACCGCAGACAAATGTAAAAAGTATCTTCTATCCATCTTGAAACCCCCTAGTTTTAGGTTATTTTCGACAATAGTATCAGTAGTTATAATTATAACATATTTTAAAGTTTTATCCTATAAATTAAAACCATAAAATCACTATTTCTAGACTAACAGGCTTTTTTATGGTATAATAAATTTTTATAACTTAGTGTGAAGAAGTTGGCAAGTTTAAGCATAAAAAATGCTTTATCTATGACCGATTATGTTTGGTCGAAATGAGATGAAAAATCTCAAAAGGAGAACATTATGAACTTTAAACTAATGGAATTGCCGTTTGAAAAAACCGCACTTGAACCCTATATTTCTGCTGAAACTATTGAATACCATTACGGTAAACACCACGCTACTTATGTCAAAAACCTTAATGCACTCAGTGAAGGCACTAAATATGAATCAATGAAAATTGAAGATATTATTCGCATTGCTGATGGAGGAGTTTTCAACAACGCTGCTCAGGTATTCAACCATGATTTCTACTGGAAAGGGATGACTTGTGATAGTTGTAGTATTTCAGCTGAACTATCCGAATGTATAGAGCGAGATTTTGGCTCGATAGAAGAGTTTAAAGAGGCTTTTATAAAAAGTGCTACTACGCTTTTTGGTTCTGGTTGGACATGGCTAAGTGTACAAAATAACGGTACTTTGATTATTGAGCAAACTTCAAATGCCGATACTCCAATTCGTCACGGACGAACACCGCTACTTACGTGTGATGTATGGGAACATGCTTATTATATCGATTATCGTAATGCACGTGCGGAATATCTCAATAAATGGTGGAATCTCATAAATTGGAGCTTTGTATCTAGAAACTTTGCTTCTTTTAAAAGTGATAAAATGCAAGGCTACTCACAACCGTGTAATGATAATAGCGAGATTTGCGATTATGTGGATGCAATGCAAAAAAATGAAAATATTTCTTCGTAAATAACTAGGTAATCTTGGGCATAAATAAATTGTTTTGCCTGAGATTATCTTGGAATATAGTTGTTTGATTTGTGTTTCTATCCCAAATTATTATTCAAAAACCGCCCAAATATCAATAATATTTTATTATATAATTTAGTAATCAATGATTTGCCCATCAACAGCTTTTAGAAATGAGATAATTTTATTAATTTCACTATGGCTCAAATCCGTTCTGCTTTGGTGTGTACCCATAATTTTTATAGCATCTTCAAGTTTTTCAATACTTCCGTTATGAAAATATGGGTTAGTCTGTACGACATTTCTAAGTAGAGGAACCATAAAATATTTAGATGAATCGCCACCTAAAAATCCACCTATATTATCAAAAGGGAAAACTATTTTTGCAATTAAGTCTTGCTTTATTAGATTACTATTACGTTCATGACAAGTCGTACAAGCTGAAGTTGCAATAACTTTTAAAGTTTCAACCTCTTTTAACTGATGAAAAAAGCCTTCTTTCAATAGTTTAATATCATTTTCCGACAATATAAGTTTCAGATAAATTAATCTACTATTGTTATCATGAATCGATAACTCGTCTAATCTATTTAAACAATATTCATATTTTTTTTGAAGTTCTACTACTTCAAAAGGTTTAGCTTTACTCCAAATACGATGATACGATAGAGGAAATTTTCTCAATACTTCTCCTCCCAACCCCATACCGTTATGACAGCCGACGCAACCTTTTGTAATAAAAAGTTTCAAACCCTCTTTTTCATCTTTATTCATTACATTAAATTCTCCAAGCAAAAAATCATCAAATCTTCCTCTTGTAACAAGTGTTTTTTCATAAGCAGAAATAGCATTAACTATATTTTCAAAAGAGACATTAGCAGAATAAACTTTTTGAAACATTTCCTGATATTCTTTTTTATCTTTTATCCTTTTTTCTACTAATTCAGGAGTCATAGCCATTTCAAAAGGTGCTTGGATAGGTCCTTTTGCTTGATCTTGCAAAGTATCACTGCGTCCATCCCAAAATAAGACTCTTGAAAATGCAGTATTAAAAATAGTAGGAGTATTAAGATGAAAAGGATTTGTCATATTTTTATGCCCTATAGCAGTAGGTTTACCGTCGGCACCCCCTTTGTTAAAACCATGACAAGATGCACAACTAATATCTTTATTTAGAGATAATTCTTTATCAAAAAAAAGCTTTTTACCTAAAGCAATTTTATCTCTCGATAAATATTGAGAATTCGTATTTAGAACGGTTAACAGATTTTCAAAACTATTTGGGACAGGTTTTAGTCCGTTACTATAAGCTAATTTAACCAAATCCAAGTCATCACTTGCAAACAAATTTATTATCAACAATACGAATATAAAGCATCTCATAGCATTCTCCCAATATTTTATTTTCCTAAAATCTTAATATATATCAATGATTTTTTATGTGATTGTAATCACAGAAGGAAAGTTGAAATAAAGGTATATTTTGAAAAATACTTAAACAGGAGATATCAAATGCGATATATACTACTGGGCGGAATAATTCTTGTCATAACATTATTGGTATCAAAACTCTTTATAGCTATTAATTTAGTTCATTTTAACAAATATCCGATTATAGTCAAAGTTAAAGAAGAAGATTCATCTCAAAAGCTTTTAGATACGGGTAAGTCAACGTATTTTGTCTATTGTTCATCATGTCACGGAAAAGACGGCAAAGGGAATAACGATAAAGCTCAAGACCATACAAAACGAATGGCTACAAAATCCATTATCGATGTTATAAAAAACGGCTCAAATAATTTCAAATCCATGTATCCACAAGGAATGCCGGCAAGTTTAGTCACAAATCAAGAAGCTGAAGAAGTAGCAAAATATGTTGTAAATAGTTTAAAAGGAGACAAACCAAAAGCCTGGGCAATATGTGCAACTTGTCATAACGAAGACGGCAAAGGGATAGTTTTTATTGCTCCGAATATCATTACATATAGTGATGAGCTAATAGCCACAGTCCTAAAAAATGGGAAAAAAGGCGTTATAGGAACGATGCCGAGTTTTGACGGCAGATTGTCTGAATCACAAATACAAGCGGTCGCTACATATATAAGAAGTTTAGAAAGATAAGGTTGTTATGTGATTTATATCACAGAAAAGTGCCGTGTATCATCATAAAATTCGTTTGCATACAAAATTAAAAAAGGAGTCACTATGCAAACATCAAAAAAAATCATCGGTGGACTATTCGTCCTAATCATGCTTACAATTTCGGCACAAGCCTCAGAAGGATACAAAAATCTTTTTGTCACTATTACAACTGATAATCTCAAACAAGCTGGTATGGGAGTTGCCGTTGCAAATGCTTTTCAAGACGCAGGAGTAAACACAACCGTTTTGGTAGGAGCCGATGCAACTCATTTGGTCTTAAAAAAAGGGCAACAACAAAAATTCGGTCCAACAGGAAAATCTATAAGAGATATGCTTATTTCCCTTAGCAAAAACGGCGGAACGGTTATGCTATGCGGTATGTGTGCTAATTTTGAGAAAATCACGGCAGATGATGTAGCAGAAGGTACTAAAATAGTCACACCTAGTGACGTTGCCGGTGCATTACTAGCACCGTCCACCCAATCATTATCGTTTTAGTCGACATACGGGTTTTACCCCGTATGTAATTATGTTTTATAAAGTTAAAAAATAGTATGGTTTTAATTATATTAGTAACCTACCTAATATTACTAGGAGTAAATAATGGAACTTTTGGATTATTATTGTTTTAATAATTTAACACAAAGTGAAAAAGAAGAACTCATAAACACTTCAAAAAAAGTTATGCTACCGTCTGAATATATACTCTATTATATCGGTGACATTTGTAATGATGTTCTATTTTTAAAAAGCGGCAAAGTAAAGATTTATATACAGCCCAATGAAATAGGTAGTGAAGAAATGACACTTTATGAATTAGAAGCAGGTAGTCAATGCGTAGTGAATCTATTTAGTACTATTACATCAAGTCAAACTATTGCAAATGCAAAAACAATCACTCCTATTGAAGGTTGGCTTGTACCTCAAAAAACGATAAAATGGCTTATAAATAATTCAGAATCTTTTAGGGATTTCAAGATTGATATTGTCGGCAAAAGAATGAATGCTTTGGTATCTTTACTAACAGATGTAAAATTCTCAAATATAGAGCAACTGTTATTAAACTGGCTTTATGTACAGGGATTGGGTATAATCAAAATTACACATGAAAAAATAGCCACAACTATTGGTGTGACCAGAGAAACAGTCAGTAGGAATCTAAAAAAACTTGAACAAAAAGGATACATAAAACTCCATAGGGGAATGATAGCTATCAACTAAACTATCGCGTTACCGTCTACTAAGAGTTTTTAATGTATCTTCAGCAATAGCACGAGAGGGCAAAAGCCTATAAAACGAGTTTCTCAACTTACAAAACAGAGGAGATGACGACTGGGCTATTTTACCTATCATATACGACTTTGTTTGAATTGTTTGAACTCTTTGTACCCTTCTTTTTGCAAAAGCTTGTAGTGCTTCGTGTGCGTTGCTTTCAAAATAAAGATAATAAGCTAACAACTCTGCATCTTCGATACCCATAGCTGCTCCTTGTCCCAAATTTGGTGTAATGGCATGTGCTGCATCGCCGATAAGTACAACTCTACCTTTTGTAATACAAATTTGAGAGAGATCTTTTATCATATCAAATTTAACTTTACTAGCTTTCGTCAATGCAGGTGAGATTAATTGCCAATCACCTTTGAATTCTTGACACATAGCTAATAATTCATCAAGATTAAGTATATGTTCTCTATCATATTTATTTTCATTTAATAAAATATATGCATATAATTCACCGTTTTTCATAGGCATATAACCTGCTCTTTTACCTACTCCAAAATATTCAAAAATACCATTTTGATTGAAATTTGCAGGTGTTTTAGCCATAAATCTCCAACACGCTTGTTTGGCATCTCTTAATGGAATCTCTCCAAAAAGTGATTTTCTAACAGTTGAATTAATACCGTCTGCTCCAACGACCACATCATAAAAGGATGTACTTCCATCATCAAAAATCACATTGACACCGTGTTCCGTATTTACAATAGATTGAACTCTTTTCCCTATTTTGAGATATTTCTTATTGATACTTGATACTAAAATATCAATTAAATCCTCCCTAGCAATACCATATGTTGTATATCCGCTTTTTTCTTTTACATAATCAAGATTACATGCAACAATTTTTTTACCTTCTTCATCAAAAGCAGTCATGGTGGAAAGTTCTAAACCATAAGCTTCAATCTCGTTTTTTAGCCCCAATTCATATAAAGTTGCAACGGCATTAAACCCAAGCAAAATACCTGTGCCATCGGAATGTATAGTATCGCTTTGCTCTACTAATTCAGGATGAAATCCTCTTCTTTCCAATGCCCTCATCGCACTAAGCCCGGCAATACCGCCACCGATAATCAAAATTTTGTAGTTTTTCATGGTATATGCCTTTTGTTAGAATCCATACTCTTTTTCGACTTTACATACCCTAACTCGAAAATGCGAGTAAAACTCTTTGGCAAATTGTTGTGCATTTTTATGCAACGTGTTATTCTTCCAAGCTTCTATTGATGATAAATCTTTCCAATAGGATACTGAAATACCTATTTCATCCCTAACCGATTCAACCCCTAAAAAACCGTCTTGTTTTTTAGCTTCTTCTAAAACTGCATTAGCTACGGTAAAATAGTTTTTTGAATCTGTCTTAATAGAAGTAAAAATAACCGCATAATAAGGCGGTGTTGTGTGAGTTATTATATTCATATCATTTCCCCTTGTCTAAAATAAATCTTGTGCCTATGATAACTAATCAAAAACTTAGTGTATGTGATATAAGTCACATACACTTTTTACTCAACAACATCCTAATTTTGTATTTATATCATCATCCCAATTTATGTTATAGGACTTTAAAAACTCCTTTACGTCTTCAGTACAGCATACCCCTTTTGGATTTGATTTTTCACAAACAGATTTGCCGTCACTTATAATTGCTTTAATTTTTGAACCGATATTTGCCTCGTTAGTTTCAAGCATATGATAAAAATCTTTTTTTAATAAACTTTTACAGTAACATAAAGGAGTATCAGGGTGACTATTTTTTATAGTAACTTTACTTTTAATATCATTTTGATTAAAAAGAATTTCATCTCGATAATACACCGTATCACAAACTGGGTTTGTACAAAAATTAAAATCTTCTAAAGTCTTCAAACCATCGACTAACTCTTTTTTAAGTTGAGATTTTAATGTTGTTTGACTTACCTTCAATCCTTTAATACCACATTTAGGACAAGCCTCATCTGCACTTTTGTTTGTTAAACATCCACAAGATGTTTGTGAACCTGAAGAACAATCACAACTACTCCTATGCAATTTTTGTTGATTTAAATTTTCCATTTTCCATCCTTAATATATTTATGAAGTTAAACTTCACAATGTATAACGGATAAAAATCAAAAAAGGATGCAAAAATAACTTAAGCTTTTAAACATTTTGGAGATTTACAACACTTTGGTTTAAATTCTATTGGAATTCCTTGATGGTCATATTCAAATTCACAACACAAAAAAAGTGCTTCTCTTAACTTTTGTCTTCCTCTTTGTATCTTTGATTTTACTGTTGGTATAGGCATACTTAACTTTTGCGAAATTTCTTTGACGGAAAGTTCTTGATATTCATGTAAAGTCAATACTTCTTTATACACAGAAGAAAGTGTAGTTATAAAATGATTAATACAATTTGAAAATTCTATATGAAAACTATTGTCTTGTATATCTTCCATATTTTCTATACTATCACTAATGATTTCATTAATGTTTTTCTTTCTATAATAATCTATAATACTATTCGTAGCCACTTTATAAAGCCAACTTTTTATCTTCTCATTTGTTATAATATTATCTTGATTTTTATAAAGACGAATGAATACTTCTTGCAAAATATCTTGTGCTACAAACTTATCTTTCACTCGATAGTAAATATATTTATACAATACAGACGATAATTCATCAAATACTTTCTTAAATTTATGGTTCATGGAGTAATCCTTGTTTTTGTTTTTTGGTAAGTTTTGATACTATAGATTCATAAGAATGGTCTATAAGTTCTTGTAAAAGTGTATCATCCACATCACCACCTATGGTTACCGTATTCCAGTGTTTTTTGTTCATATGATAACCTGATTCTATTGAATTATAAAGCGAACGAAGTTCAAGAGAATACAACGGGTCACATTTGAGGTTTATTTTGAGCGGTATTTCATCTACCATCAAGGCAAATATTTTGTCACACACTCTATATACTCTTACTTTATCGTCAAAAGGATAATCAAAAGTTGCACCGTCTTTTGATAGAAGGTATTTGTCTATTTGTTGGAAAGTCATAAATTTTGTACCCTTCTACTATCTACCAAAAACTCCATCCCGACTCTTCCTATATTTTCTAGGTTAATATGGTGTTTTTCATCTATTGCATCATCGTGGATATACACCTCTTTTATTTCTAAAATCATCGGTTCATATCTATTTCCAAGCTCTACAGTTTTTACAAATTCACAAAATAAAGCACATTTAGCATCAGCAACCATCGGAGGAAAACCATCTAAAATATGTTTTGTTTTGATACCAAATTTCTCACATTCACTTATCTCATGGGGAAGTTCTTCACCTGAGTTTATAAGGTCATTTAGCAAATCTTTATGGGCTAGATTGATAGTACAAACTTTGTGTTTGAGGATATTTGCAAAGGTATCTTTAGGTTCGCCATTTTCTTTGTGGGCGATAGATACTATCACAAGCGGAGGCTCGGAACTAAGTGGTGTGAAGTAGCTAAATGGTGCTAGATTTACCACACCTTCATCTTCTGTAGTTATCCAAGCGATTGGACGAGGGAAGATGGTGTTACTCATTGTACTGTATTTTTTTGATTCGGTTAGGGTTGAAAAGTTTAGAAGCATGGTTGGTTCCTTTTTAATTTAACTTTTTCTATTTTATATTCCGTTTTATTGCAATTTATCTTTACGATCAAGTACTTTTTTCATTTGGCTATTGAGTTTTCTCTCAACTTTTTTTATATCATCTTCTGGCTTCACATTTTCAGGGATTATACCTCTACTTATCAAGGTTTCTCTTACCGCTTCATTGTTGATGATATGTTCGTTTGAAATCTCAACTTCAGTGTTCATAAGTTTTTCTCTTGCATTATAAATAGTTATTTCTGTGGCAAAGTCTTTTGCTTTGAGTAAAATAGTTGGCATAAAATCAGCTAAAGGTTTATTTTTGATATTCCATTTTTCTTTCATCTGTGCAGTTGTACGGTTGAAAAGTGCTTGGTCTCCTTTGCTTCTTATGAGAGCAAAATTATCATTTCCGCCTGTTTGCTCATAAATCAATTTTGAAAGTTCTTTTTCTGTAAGTGCGAGTTTGTGTCTTGCCTCTAACCTTTCTGATTCAAGTATCCGCTGTTCGATTAGCTCTGCTTTTCGTGTCTGAAGTGCAAAATAAGTTTGAGCAAAAGCTATTTGTTGTTTTTTACTATCTCCATTTTGAGCGATAAGATAACAAGCATAGCGAGTAAGCATAATGTCATCTATCTCTTTTGTCGCACCTGAGCCTATTTCAACCATTTTGTTGACATCAACAAAATGGTCTGAAATATTTTGACCAGACACTTCACAAGCTATTTTTGCTTTTAAAATAGCATTCTGAAAATTACGCCATTCTGCATAACCTAAAAGATGTTTCAAATCTCTTGCCAACCAAAATTCAACTCCATCACTTGTCAGTTGAACAAACTTTTCAAAATCTTTAGTAAGAGTATGTATAATATCTTGTTCCATGAATATCTCCAAAATTTCTTTTGATATTTAGCATTATATATTGTTTCGGAAAATTATCTTAAAAATATGACAAATTGCAATGTTTTTTTATAGACTATAATTTTACTGATAATAAAACAAAAGCTACACTCAAAAATAAGCATAAAGGGGTAAAATATTTAGTGTCATACTCTGCAAATTGTGTATCTTTTATCTTTTTAAAAAAACCCACCATATTAAAATCTCCAATAGCCCTAACAAAAAATAAAACTGATATTATCCATCCCAAATAAAATATAAAATCACTATTATCCATACTGAAATAAAGTAGATAAGCTACTCCAGCAAAACCAAATAATATCACTCCAACAAAGAAAGTCATAGATTTTGATGGATTTAATAGTAGTAAACCATCCTTAGTTGGCAAGGCTTTATCTAACCCAAACTTTCCACCGATTACCCAGTAAATATGAAAAAATGCCATGATGAGTAGAAGTATTATTGTAGTGATTGTAAAAAAGTACATCTTTCCCCTAAATAATATCATTATTTTGTTAAATTTCTATATTGTTTTCCCAAGTTATGCTTTTAACAATACCTTCATCTTACGACCACCGCTAATCTCAAACTCTTCTTTACTATAAAACTCTAACGTATTATCAAATTGTGGTAATGGAGGTGTAGTAACTTCAAGTCTTGTCCAATTCCTAGTTTTCCCGAATTCTTTCGCTTTTTCTATGAGCATTTTGCCTATGCCGTTTGAACGATATTGAGGCTTTACATAAAGTTCAGCGATAGTTCCAAAAGCACCTTCTGCATATAAAGCAAAACTTTCGTAAATGGTGATAAACCCTATTAAGTTATCGTGATCTTTAGCCACAAAAACAAAGTTCTTTTCAGTTTCAATAAACTCTTTAAGTCTTTTTGTAGTTTGTTCTAAATCAAAATTAAAAGCTTTTATATCAATTCTTTGCATAATTTCATATAAAAGTTCACCAACAAGCTTTGATACATCATCAGAGTATATTTCTTTAACTCTTTCTAAGTGAATACCAGTCATTATCAACCTTTTTTATATCAATATAATATTGCATATTATAACTTATCAATAATTAATAATCAAAACTTATTATAATATATTTTATTGATTTAATTCACAAAATTCAATTCCATAAAAACCAACTCTTGTTTATTACCTTCAAAATCTATTCTAATTTCTGTTTTATATTCTTCAAAACATAATGATTTATATAAGTTATAAACTGATAAATTTGATTTAAAAACTGCTATTTTAACACAATTAGTATCATGATTTGACATTGCTTTATGAATCATAGTTTTTACTATTTCCTTACCTAGTCCTTTGCCTCTATAATCCTTAGATAATATTACATTACCGATATAAGGCTCTTTTTCATCATCATAAAAATATATATTTGCATATCCAATTATTTTGTCATTTATCAAAAATACTGTTGAATCAAATCTACTTTTTATAACATCTTTTAATTGTTCTATGGTCAATGGAAAAGTTGCTTTTGGAAACATATAAAAAAGCGATATTTTATCTTCTGGTAGTTGTACTATAAATTGTAAATCTTCATCCGTTGATATTCTATGTGTTAGTATCATAATCTATTCCTTATTTACCACATTCACCCATAAACATGCAAAATAATATCAGCACCTTTTTCTCTAACTTCTACCAAACTTTGGTATTCTTTGCTCTGGTACCATTGTTTTGCGATGTCAGCTGTTCCAAACTCTATAGCTACCACATCGGGATACTCCGTCACACCTACAAAAGAGTCTATTTGACTTCCACGAAATAAAACTTTCCCACCATACGGTATAAGCGTATCTGCCACTTGGTTTTTGTACTCTTGCCATTTGTCTTGGTTTTTTATATTGATTTGTCCTATTACATAAACTGCCATTTAATCCCCCCTACTTCAAACTCAACGATACTCTTTGTTTATCCAAATCCACACTCAAAACTTTGAGATTTTTTAGTTGTTGGTTGATACTTAGTATGTCTGCCGGATGGGATATTCTTTGGTTGCTTATCTGTGAGATATGCAAAAGTGCGTCGTTTTTCAGTCCAATATCCACAAAAGCACCAAAATCTGTGATATTTCTCACCACACCGCTAAGTATAAAGCCCTCTTTTAAATCCTCTATTTTCGTAATATCCTTTGAAAACTCCACCTCGTTTAGCTCACTTCTTATATCAAGCCCCGGTTTTTTGAGTTCACTGATAATATCTTGCAAAAGCAAAGGCAAACATCCCAAATCTTTGGCTATAGAGTCTATTTGGTTGTCTTTAATATCAGCTATATTGTATTTTGCTTCCAAGGCTCTTACAATATCGTAGTTATCAGGATGTATGCCTGTGTTGTCAAGTATGCTATTGCCCTCTTTGATACGCAAGAATCCTACACTTTGTTCATAGGCTTTTTGCCCTATCCCTTTGACATCCAAAAGCTCTTTTTTTGTTTTGAATTGTTTGATTTTGTTTTTGTGTTTTATGATATTTTTTGCCAAATTTTCACTAATACCAGATACAAAAGATAGGAGTTTGTACGAAGCTGAATTTATATCAACCCCTACTTTATTTACCAAATCTATTGTCACATTTTCAAGCTTTTGTGATAGATCTTTTTGGTTTACATCGTGCTGATACTGACCAATTCCAAGGGATTTTGGGTCGATTTTGACCAAAGTAGCCATAGGGTCTCTTAGTCTTGCAGCTATTGATATAGCACCTCTTATAGTCACATCAAGGTCGGGATACTCCTCACTTGCTATTTTGGATGCCGAATATACACTAGCTCCCGTTTCACTCACCACTGCGTATTTTATATCAAGATTGTGTTTTTCTATAAGTTTTGAGACGAACTCAGCCGTTTCTTGCGATGCGGTTCCGTTGCCTATGGCTATAGAAGTAACACGGTATTTTTTGATAAGCTCAATGACGGTCTTTGAAGCACCTTCAATATCCTCCTTTGGCTTTGTAGGATATATCACCGCACTTTGCAAAAACTCACCGTTTTCATCGATAACCGCTAATTTGCACCCACTCACAAACCCAGGGTCCATACCTAAAATCACTTGATTGACAAGAGGTGGAGTGAGTAAAAGCTCTTTTAGGTTTTTACCGAAAAGCTCTATTGCTTCTTTTGATGCCTTTTGTTCAAGGTTTGATAAAGCTTCCTTTTTTAGTGCAGGTAACAAAAGCCTTTTTAGCCCATCTTTGTATGCTTCAAAAACTATTGTCCACGAGCTTTGGGCATTTGAAGGGATTTTGTATTTTTTGATATTTTCTAAGATATGGTTCTCATCAACCTCTATTTTTGCTGTTAGTTGCTTTTGCTCTACGGCTCTATTGATAGCTAAAAATCTATATGATTTGATATATTTTATTTTTTCGTTTATATCTGCATAGATTTTATAAAGTCCGTTTTCATCAAAGGTTTTTGTTTTTTTGGTTTCCAAAACGCCGTGGTTTGCTATGATATTTCGTATAGCTTCTTTTGTTTTGAAATCATCTGCGTATCTTTGGGCGATGATATCACTTGCACCTTTTATGGCATCTTCTAGGCTCTTAATATTTTGGTTTAGAAACTGTTTTGCTTTTTGTTCAACTTCTTGAGTTGTATATCTCATAGATTGGATAATATTTGCCAAAGGCTCCAGTCCATTTTCTATAGCATTTGTGGTTCTTGAAGATTTTTTCTCTTTATACGGTGCATAAATATCTTCTAAGCCCTGCAAAGTAGTAGCTTCTTCGATAGCTTTGTTTACTTTTTCATCTAGGAAATTTCTCTCTTTTAAGATAGCTATAATCTCCTCTTTTCTTGATAAAAGTTTCAAAGAATACTCATAAATCTCCTCAAACTTTCTCAAATCCTCATCACTTGCATTGCCCGTGAAATCTTTTCTATATCTTGCAATAAAAGGGATAGTACAACCCTCATCTAAAAATCTCAAAATATTTATAATATGCTCTTTTGAAATATCTGTTTTTTGTTCTAATATCTGTATTAAATCCGTTTGCAAAAAAATCTCCTTGTAAAATAGCTCATATTATAGTACAATTCGTGTTATGAAACGATTGGCGAATAAGAGATAATGACGATTTTTATAGATGGGGATGCTTTCCCTAACTTGCTAAAACCTATAGTTTTGAGAGCTATAAATAAGCAACAAATAAAAACTTATGTCATCTCAAACAAAAAAATAACCATCGGTGAGTCGCAAAGTATAAGCTATATGATAGTAGATACAAAGGCTGATGAAGCTGATGATAAAATAGTACAAATGTTATCCAAAGATGATTTGGTCATAACTGCCGATATTCCTCTTGCTTCTAGGGTGATAGACCTTGATGCTCATGCCATAGACCATAGAGGTGATATATATACAAAAGATAATGTAAAACAATACCTTGCCATAAGAAACCTTATGCAAAGTATCAGAGATAGCGGTGAGCTAACAAAAGGTCCTGCACCTTTTGGACAAAAAGATGCTCAGATGTTTGCAAATTCTATCAATAGTTTTTTGCAAAAACACAACAAACAATAAGGATACACCATAATAACACTAGACAAATCAATAAAAGAGCTTTTTAGCATTTTTTGCAAACAAAACAACCTAACGGATATGCCCACAGCCATCAAATATTTCACTGTTTTTGGCGGTATTGATATACAAATAGACACTTCAAAACCTCTGCTGGAGCTTGTAGAAAAACATATCTTAAAAGAGTACAATAACCTAAGAAGTGAAGTAAACTACCTAACAGGCGGATACAGCGTGGACCATGCGATACTTAGCGGTATTGCTCTAGGTGATAGAAAAACCACAAACGCTTTCAAAAGGGCTCATGTGAGCTTTGAAGAGGGGATGAAATGCGTAGATAGCCTTTGTGAAAAAGGGATTATCGAAACAGAATCTTCTCAACACTTCATGGCAAACAAAAGAAGTGACACCAAAATAGCCAAAAAACTACTTTTTACCAACCCTTTTATGAGGTTTTGGTTTGGCTTCGTTTCACCTATTTACAAAGGGATAAAAGAGGGGAATTTTGAGGAGTTTTATAGCAAATTTGCAGGTCGTGAAGCTGATTTTAGCGATTTTATTTTTGAAGAGTTGGCACTGGCATATCTCAAAGTAATATTTGAAGATGACCCTGTCAAACAAGTGGGACAATACTGGGATGAAAAAATCCAAATCACACCGTTAGCCAAAACAAATTCAGGCAAAGTGATAGCAGGATACTGTAAATACTCAGATGTGAAAATGAAAAAAAGTGAACTCAATACACTTCTTCAAAACTGCCAAAATAGCGGTATAGTACCTGATATTGTAGTGCTTTTTGCAAAAAACGGATATAGCACCGAACTAAAAAGCCTCAAAAGTGAAAACTTAAGACTTTTTAGTGCTAAGAGTTTGAAGAGTTTGGTGGGGTGATTATGGTTTATGCCTAAATCCCATCACTTTCCCTTCCGTATTCTTAGTATCTGCTAATATTTGAGACAATTTTTCAAAGGCTGTCTTAATATATTACAAATTGCAATATTTTATATTTTAAGTGTCTAATTTTTGCTACTTAGATACTAAATCAATTTTTAGTATCCAAACAGCCAAAAAGAGATTAAGAGTCTTTCTTCACCTCACACTCGTCGTCTTTACCGCAAGTGTTGATTTTGAGTGGACAATAAAGTGGGCACCATCCAATAATACCAGTCGCCAAAGGGACAATACCTATAATACCGAGCCAACTTCCGCTTATTATTCCTAGTAGTATGATAACTACACCTAAAACTATTCTAGCAATTTTGTCAACTTTTCCTACGTTTTTTGTCATAGAAACTCCTTGGTTTAGATTAGATATAATTATATCATATAATAAGAGATTTTTATAAAAACACTTCTAGTTTTTTGGTTTATTCTTTTTGTATTTTACAATCCTATATGCAAAAAAACTTACGAAAGGTAATGCAAAAGCAAAATATAAAAGTGCTTGTGAGGTATTGCCTTCTAAATAAAAGCTAATACCCAAAGCAACCAAAACAGCAGAAATAACTAAACACATAAAGCACCTTTTTTGACGGTATTATACCATTATTCAAGCAAGTGTTCATACCTCTTATCCGTTAAAGTTTTCAAAAAAGCTATCAAGGCTTCTATTTTTTCGTCGGTTAGTTTTTTGGCTTTTAGGTCTTTTAGATTTACGCTATGAGCAACTTCAGGTTCACCCCATGGTTTGTTTGTTTCTTGGTTTGTTGTTCTATCTGGATTGTTGTATTTATCATAAAATTCTATGACAGTTTTCAAGTCCTTAAATACACCGTTATGCATATAAGGGGCGGTAACGGCAATATTTCTAAGCGTGGGGGTTTTGAACTTCCCTTCGTTTTCTTTTGTTTGGGCTTTTGGATTTTTGGCTAGTCCTAAATCGACAAAGTCACCTTTTACTACACCTTTTTCAAATAAAACTTCATTTTTAGGTACGCCGATATTGTGATACTCGTAATTTGTAAATGTCTCACCTGCTCTATCTTGCCCTTTTAGTACGTGGCAAGTGGCACAGTTTGTGTTATTGTTTGAGAAAAATAGTGCCATTCCAAGCTCTTCAAGCTCTGTTAGCTCGTATTCACCTTTTAGGTATCTATCGTATTTGGAGTCAAATGGTGAAAACTGCGATGTTTTTTCAAAAGATGCTATTGCCTTACTCATAGCTTCATATCCATTGTCAGAGTCACTTAACACACCCTTACCGTAAACTTTTTCAAATAATTCAAGATAAAAAGAGTTGTTTTTGAGTCTATTTACAACTTCTTTTTTTGATGCCATCGCCATCTCTACAGGATTGAGTGGCGGTCCTCCTGCTTGACCTTCAAGGTGAGCTTCCCTACCATCCCAAAACTGCCCACCTTTAAACAGCCCTTTTTTCTGGTCAAACTTAAAATGGGGGCTAAATTTGGCATACGATGCAGTAGGTGCGTTTCTATCACCTAGACTTTTGCCGTCGTCTCCAAGTGAAACCATAGAGTTTATGCCATTGTTTCTATCGTCGATAAATCCGTGATTTGGGTTGTGACAGGTTGAACAGCTTTGGGTTTTGTTTTTGGACAAAATCGGGTCAAAAAATAGCATTTCACCGAGTTTTTCTTCATCACTCATACCAAATGCCATAGAGCTTAAAAAAAAGATTGCTAGTAGTTGTTTTTTCATTGTTGTCTCCTAAAAGGGGTAAAAAGTAGTTTTAAAATATTGTCATAATCGCCCATTTGCGATTGTCTTAGTCCAAATCTTCCTATTTTTGTATCTTTACTAAATGCAAGGCTTCCAAATATATAATCCCATATTGCAAGGCTTCCGCCGTAGTTTTTATCCATGGTTTTGTTTGCATGGTGGATTTGGTGTTGGGCAGGAGAGATAAAAATATACTCCAAAGGTTTGTAAAACTTTAAAGCTATATGGGAATGTCTAAGGTTTGAGCCAAATGCCATAAAAGCAACCACAAAGCCGTTTACTCCCAAAATATCCCAAGTATCTAAAATCCCTCCGAAAACAAATATAAATACCCCAGTCACCACTCCGCTACTTAGTGCATATCGAAGTCCAAATAAGAAATTTTCCACAGGGTGAACCCTATAAAAAGTGAGTGGATTTAGTACCCTTGCACTATGATGAACTTTATGAAATCTCCAAAGAAATTTGACCGTATGAAGCCATCTATGAAGCCAATATCTCGTAAAATCGCTTACTATAAATAAACTCAAAGTATAAAGTATCATAACGCTTTCATAAGAAAAATCGACCCTAACATATCCAAAATTTAGAGCCATTTTTGTATATACCCATCTAGCAACATCACCGGAACTTATCACCACGGGGACTACAATAGCTACCTTTATGAGAACTGACAATATAAAATACAAATAATCAAGCCTTGCACTTTTATGCCACAAGATTTTCTGTGATACGGCATACAAAAGCCTTTTTGGGCGGTTGTATAGATAAACAACTGCTATCAAAGCTGATGTAAGTAAATAAAGCCAATAAACCCTTTTGCTAGAGTCTGCAAAATAATCAAGTCCTATATAATCAATCACCGTCTGCGTCCAATATTTTTGAGGTCATTCTCAAAGCACTGATAAGCGATACGTAAAATCCGTTGTGCAATCTATTTAATGAGTCATACAACTCTTTTGATTTTGGACTCATAATATCACCGTTCATACTTTTTTCTATTTTAAAAGACTCATTCAAAGCATCCCTTACCAAAGCAATCTCATCTTTTGCACCGTAAGCTATAGATACATCTCCAAAATCACTATATTTTGGATTATTTAGCACTTTTGCATAACTATCCATTATTGTCCAAATAGATTTCAAACTCAAATTTGAATAATAAAATTCGCCCCTTCTTACATCCGGTTTATCTTGATATTTTTTTGATAACCCTACCGTATCGCCGAGTCTCCACTCTTTTATCTCATAAGAACTATCTATAAGTCTATTTAAAAGTAGTGCGTTGAATTTACTTTCATCTTTAGTGATGGTATTTTTGTTTGTTTCATAGACATTTTGAACCTCTTTGAACTTTTGAGTTAAACTTTCAAGTGCCACCAATGCCATCGCATATTCCCTTTGAGGATTTGTTTTTTTGCGAAAAAGGATATATTCCAAAGCATTTATATTTTTGTAGGAATTTTTGAACATTGCAGTTTTTACATCGTTTGTACCTTGGGCTATCCTATCAAGTGCTACGGTAATATCCTCTTTTCCATAGTGGTATGAATCTATTTCAAAAGGCAAATCTATCAAAGTTTCATCTATTCCACTTGCGATAAAAAGTGTTTGGACTCTCTTCCAATTCATCGCTAGTTTTTCAAAACTTTTTTCTATATCTTTACCACTTTGTATTGCTATTTTTAGCTCATCGGCACTAAGAACGGTATTTTTGGCATCATATAAGATGACATTTTCATATATCTCTTTTGGATAGCTAGACCCAAACACCGAACTAACAAACAACAAAAACCCAAATATCGACTTCATATTATAACCCCTTTAAAAACTCTAATATTTTTTCTCTCTCTTCTTGAGTAAGCCCAACAAATCGCTGTTTTATATTTTCAGCCTCACCGCCGTGCCATAAAATAGCCTCTTCTATACTTTTTGCTCTGCCGTCATGTAGATAATCACCCTGACCCAAAATCGTAGCTCTTTTTCCTACTCCCCAAAGAGGTTGAGTTCTCCACTCGTTTGGTTTGGCATCAAACTCTACTCTACCGTCATCACTCAAACCCTCACCCATATCATGGAGTAAAAAGTCGCTATAAGGGTAGATTTTTTGTCCATTTACTTCATAAGAAGGTACGTGACATTTTGTACATCCGACAGATTCAAAAAGCCTTTGACCTTCCAAAAACTCTTTTGTCTCTTTTGGTTTTGGGATTTGCAGATGCCCCACATAAAACGTAACGGCATCAAGTCTTTGCATAGGTAAATCAAACTCATCTCTACCCTTTGGAGCATCTACACACTCCTTTTGGTTTTGTGTACAGTTTTCATCTGGGTACAAAGGTGACGTAATCCCCATATCGTTGATAAATGCAGCTGCCACTTGATGTTTTAGAGATACTGCACTTGCTTTCCATGTAAAACGACCTAGCTTTTTTTCGCCTGTTTGTGGGTCAACTGCCCAGTTTGGACGCCCCGAGATACCATCACCGTCTTTATCATCCACATCTTGACGCTTTAAAATATCTTCTTCTTTTATCTTGTTTATCATCCCAAGACCGATAAGAGGTTGAGCCAATCTATGGGCTATAACGGTATTTTTATCCAATAAGCCGTATTGTAAATCACTTACACCTATGATAGGTTTTTTTAGTTCGACTTTTTGTCCATCAGGATATAAAAAAGGGACTATTTCGTATTTAAGTGTAGGTTTCCCCTCGTACGGTACGTCTTTGACACCGTTTATACTAAGTTGGTTGCCGTATGTGGAATCTGGGACAAATCCGTTTTTGTCATCTAGCTTATCTTTTAGAGAAAATCTAGTCACCAAAGACCTACTGATATTGCCATCTTTGCTATATACACTACCCGAGCCGTTGTGAGGATGACAGGAGATACAGGCATTTGCACTAAAAAGCGGTCCTAAACCGTCTCTAGCCGTAGTGGCACTCGGTGCTTCAACCCACGGTATCCTAAAAAAACTCTTACCCAAAATAAATGTTTCAAGTTCTTCATTGCTCAAATTATCAGTTGGTTTGGATAAAAATTTCTTGCTTGTATCTAAAGTATGTATCTTATCAGCACTTAGCTGATGTGTGCAAAATAAAATTGCACACATTAAAGCTGTTTTTTTCATATTAATCTACTTTTGTCTCTTCTGCGTCTGTTACATCTTCAACGCTCAACTCTATGCCGTTTGCTTTTGCAACTAAAACCATTTTATCACCAAGATTTCTCATCTCGTTTTTAAGAGATTTGATAACTTTTGAGTTGGCATTATCAGGTCTTATTTGATAGTCAAAGTGAGCTGTTGTTTTTGCCGTAGTATCTACTATTGCAATTTTTTTCTCTATACTAGCCATCAAATCCATAATCTCTTTTTTTGTTTTTGCATCTACGTTGTCAAGTAAATTTGCACCTTTTATAGTTTTGTAGTTACCTGTTAGTATATTTTTAAATCCATCATAATTTGTAACTATATCTCTGTGCGTATTATCGCTAAAGCAAGAGTGTTCATCCTCTTCACTAGGTGTAAGGACTGCAACTGCAATTCTCTCATTTGCAAGTTCTGATTTCATAAATACACCCACACCTGCAATAATTTGTCTTAATGCTTCATTTGCTTCTATATTTTTTTCTGCATCGGTACCTTGAAGTTTACCAAGCAATGCACCTCTATAGCACCCTTTTGAGTCTGCTTCACAATTTTTGCTTATGTTTTTATCCCACGCATTTGTTACAGTTTCCAAATCATCCACAAGCTTTGTAGTTGCAGCGTTTAAATAGTCAAGTCTTCTTTTTGCAAATTTATCGGTAATAAAATCACTAAGCGGTCTAAGTCCTGCAGTTTTTGCACCGTTTGTTATAGCATCTTCCATAAAGTTACTATAATCTTGGTCTTGTCCCCACAATAAAAACTCTATAGCATGGTAACCGGTAGCTACGTTTGCCTCACCGCCGTTTTCATTTAGCTCCGTAATAGCTTCAACCGTGATTTTTGTAACATCTACCTCTTTGCTCTCTTCACCGCCTGGGTTGAATTTACCGATAGTATCTATAATATTTCCACTTGTTTTTTTGCCGTCTGCATCTATAGTATAATCTATCATATTTTCATCCAATGGCCAAGCATTTATTTGCCCTTCCAATGCACTATATTTTTCACTTACCCAGCCCTCTTCTGCATCTATAGGTCCGTTTGCAAGTCTAAAAATCTCTGTTTGACCGTAGCTCTCTCTTGATACAAGCCAAGCATTTTTTGCATTGTCAAGGTTTTTTCGTGTAGGATTTTTTGTAAATTCAGCTATAGCTTTTTGCAATTTTTTTGCATCGCTTAGTGCATCACTATAATTAACAAGTGCTATATCGGCATAGTTTGATAATATTGCCGTTTTGTTGTCTTTTGCAGGTGCTGCATATAATGCACTTGCAAGTGCAACAGATATAGCCCCTAATTTGATAAATCTTTTCATTTTTTCTCCTCATATACTTTTGATTTGTGAATGATAACGATTATTAACTTAAATATTAATTAATTTATGATAATCATTACTAATATCTTTTATTTTACTTTAAGACTATAATGGATATGATAACAAAAATCATTTGGAGAAGTAAAATGAAAATAGTTTCTACTATATTAAAAGGTGCTTTGGCAGTAGGTATCGTGACATCTAGTTTGTTGGCAAGTGAAGTAAACGTATATTCACATAGACACTATGATAGCGACAAAGTGTTGTTTAAACAGTTTGAAGAAAAAACAGGTATAAAGGTAAATGTAGTAACGGCAAAGGCTGAAGAGCTAGTATCAAAACTATCACTTGAAGGTGCAAATACACCTGCAGATATGCTCATAACTGCCGATATAGGTAATCTGTACGAAGCAAAAGAAAAAGGTCTTTTACAAGCAATCACATCTAAAACATTGGAAAACAACATCCCGACTCATTTAAGGGACGGTGAAAAAGAGTGGTTTGGACTTACAAAAAGGGCAAGGGTATTTGTATATAATCCTGCACTTATAAGTGAAAGTGAACTAAGTGATTATTTGGCTTTGGCAAATCCTAAACTAAAAGGGAAAATTGTAGCTAGAACATCATCAAATGCCTATAATAAATCACTTCTTGCTTCTATTATAGCTCACCACGGTGAAGACAAAGCACTTAATTTTGCAAAAGGTTTGGTGGAGAACTTTGCTAGTGACCCAAAGGGTAACGATAGGGATCAAATCGCAAAAGTTGCAAGTGGTGACGGTGCAGTGGCGTTTGTAAATACTTATTATCTTGGTATAATGCTCAATAGCAAAAGCCAAAGGGATGTGGAAACGGCAAAAAGTGTTAAGATATTTTTCCCTGACCAAAAAGGTAACGGAACACATATAAATATCTCAGGTGCAGGTGTAACAAAATATGCTAAAAACAAAGATAATGCAGTAAAACTACTAGAGTTTTTAAGTGATATAGAAGCTCAAAAGCTTTTTGCAGAGGGTAACTATGAATATCCTGTAAATAAAGGGGTAAAAGCATCTGGAACCGTTGCTGAATTTGGGGAATTTAAAGAAGATAGTATATCTTTAAACGAAGTAGGCAAATATAACAAAAAAGCTGTAGAGATAGCAACAAAAGCAAACTGGAAATAAGGTTTTTATGAGATTAAAATATTTTATCGCTCCATTTATAGGGCTTAGTATCGCTTTACCGATACTTGCCCTAATAGTTTATTTCATTTTTAAAAGTGATTTTTCTCTTGGACTTTTAAACAATCAAGAGCTATTAGACTATCTAAAAAATACATCTTTACTCACCATAGGAACTTTTATTGCTGTTGTGTTTTTGGGTACTCTTAGTGCATTTTTGAATGCAAGATTTGAATACACTGGAAGCAAATTTTTCGGTTTTGCTTTTATACTACCCCTTGCATACCCTGCTTATATAATAGGCTATACTTATGTGGGTTTTTTTGAATATCGTGGCATTTTGGCTGAATTACTCAATATGAATATAAAACTTGATATTTTGAATATGTACGGTGCTATATTTATATTCGGTATTTCTATGTATGCGTATGTTTATATCCTAGCTCGTGTATCTTTTGCATCTGTCTCATCAACCGTAGCAGAGCTTATATCACTACAAAAAATGAGTTCTATAAAAGCATTTTTCATAGTTTATTTACCACTTGCATATCCTGCTATTTTTGCAGGTAGCATACTAGCAATAATGGAAACTCTTAGTGATTACGGCACTGTTTTGTATTTTGGTATAGATACTTTTAGTGTAGGGATTTTTAAAAACTGGTTTGGATACGGTGACTTACTAGGTGCTATAAACGTAGCTATGGTTTTGCTTGTGTTTATATTTGGGATACTTGCCGTAGAGAGCAAAATAAGAACAAAATATAGATTTGTAAGCTCAACACATAGCGGTAAAAAAATGGAAAAAGTAAAACTAAAAGGGATTCAAAACTTTTATGCTTTTGGTGTGTCGTTTTTGATATGTACCGTTGCACTTTTTATCCCTAGCGGTGTGCTTGTGTATTGGTTTATTTTGGATATGGATACACTTGATTTTGAGATATTTGGATTTTTATACAATACGTTGAGTCTAAATATACTATCGTCCGCTATTATTATAGCTTTATCGTTTGTGGCTGTTTATTTTATAAGATTTTATCCATCAAAACTTAGTCAAATTACCCATAAAATATCTATACTCGGATACTCAATCCCTGGTGCTGTTATAGGTATAGGGGTATTGATTTTTGCAAATTTAGTGGATAATAGTTTGGGTCACGTTTTAATAGGCGGAAGTATTGCTATGCTCGTTTTTGCTTATGCTTCTAGATATTTTGCCGTGAGTATCGGCTCTATCGAAAATGGATTTAGTAAAATAGACAAAAGTATTGATGATGCTAGTAAAGTGTTTAGCAAAAGTGAAATTAAAAACTTTTTTGTCATCTATTTACCGCTTATGAAACCATACATAATAAGTGGATTTTTGATACTTTATATAGATATAGCCAAAGAGCTTCCTGCTACTTTATTGTTACGTCCGTTTAATTTCGATACCATTGCCGTTAGGATATATGAACTTGCAAGTAACGAGATGCTTTATAAAGTAGGCTTTCCGTCACTTTTACTTGTGATTACTACTGCGGTGGCTGTGGTTTTGTTGAATACGAAAATTGTTAGAGGAAAAAGATGAAAGAGATTGTAAAAATAAAAAACCTTCAAAAAACATTTTGCAAAGGGAATATTTGCGTAGCAAACCATATAAATTTAGAGATTAAAGAGGGTGAGATTTTTACTGTTTTGGGTAAAAGCGGTAGCGGAAAAACAACATTTCTTAGGATGATAGCAGGACTTGAAAAACCTGACGGCGGAGAGATAAGCATAGATGAGAAGGTAGTTTTTGACAATAAAACAAACCTAGAACCAAATCAAAGGGATATTGCCGTAGTTTTCCAAAATTACGCACTTTTACCCCATCTTAGTATCGCTTCAAATATAACATTCGGCGGTAAATTTAGTAAAAAAGAGCTTGAAGATGTACTAGAAAAAACCAATCTCAAAGGGATAGAAAACAAATACCCCCATGAAATAAGCGGAGGGCAACAACAACGTGTGGCACTAGCAAGAGCTATCATAAATAAGCCTAAAATTCTACTTCTTGATGAACCTCTTAGCAATATAGATACGGAACTTAGAGGAATTTTGCGAAGCGAACTAAAAGAGATGATAAGAAAATTTAATATCACGGCTTTATTTATCACCCATGATAAAGAAGATGCTTTTTATTTGTCGGATAGAATTGCTATTATGACAGGTGGGGATATAAGACAAATAGGGACTCCAAAGGAGATTTACCACAACCCTATAGATTTGTATTGTGCAAACTTCCTTGGCAAAATGACCCAAATAGACGAAGACCGATATATAAGACCTGAACATATAGAAATATGCCAAAACGGCGACTTTAATGCTATCATCAAAAATATAATATTTTACGGTAGTTTTTATGAGGTTATACTATCTACAAAATCAAGTGAATTGATGTGTCATAGCTTTGATGACACACTAGAAATAGGTATGAGTGTTAATTTTAGATTTAATGGTGATATTTTGTCCTTAAAGCACTAAATTATATTGACTTCTATGCTGATTTGATTTATAATGTTGCTAGTTTTTCATCTTGAAGGGTGTTATGAAATTATCGCAATATACTTTACCTCTAATGCTGTTTTGCTCAATGCTAGCAGCGGAGAATTTTAACTTTAAAAGCTACGGAAATTTTTCCAATATAATACAAAAAAAAGATTTATCGTCAAAAGTTTCTTTAAACAATCTAAAATTAAACAACAAAGGCGTGTATGCCACAGGTGCACTATCCAATGCAGAGGGTGAAATAACCGTATTTGACGGTAATGTTTTTATTTCACTGGGCAAAAGTGGCAAAGATGTAGTAATAAACGAAGTCAAATCAAACCCAAAAGCTATGTTACTAGCTATGGGTACCGTAAATACTTGGAGTGAACCTATCGAGATAGAAGAGGATGTATTGGATTTGGATTTTTACGATTTATTGGCTAATGAGGCTATAAGACTAGGCATTGAAAGTCAAACTTTTGTCTTTAAAATCGAAGGTGAATTTAATGATGTCAGATGGCATATCGTAAACGGCAAAAACGATGAAAAACCTATAGAAGGTGAAAAACAACCTACTATGAGGAAACTATTTATAGAAGAGTCGGCAGTGGGTGGGATAGTTTTTGGTTTTTATACGTTCGGCGAACAAGGAATCTTCACCCATCCCGGAGAAAACTACCATGCTCACGCTATATTCAATAACCAAACTCAAGCCGGTCATATCGATGACTTTACTATAAAAGCAGGTTCTAAAATATATATAGGGGTGGAGTAACTCTACCTTCCCCCTACTCATCTATTATCATTAGTGTGCAGAGCAATATTGGTCGTTATTAAGATATTTTGTCGTTTCAGGCTGTATTAAACAATGTGTTACTCCCAAATGCTTTAACTTATGACGTACTTTTTCTATTAGACTTTCTATTTCTTCTATATTTTTATTATCTCGCAAAATAATATGTGCAGAAAAATATTTATCTTTTGATGAAGGATGAATAAGATGCATATCATGTACCGATTGTACCTCGCCAAAAGACAATAGTACTTTTTCGTATTGTTCAATATTTTCTTTATTGAAATCCATAAGACTCATAAAACTTTCTTGTAAAACTCCAAAACTACTTTTAAGAATATAAGCCCCAAATAAGAATGTTATAATAGGGTCAACATATGGTGTATTTAAATACATAGTTGCTACCGCACCTATAATAACTCCTAAGGATATAACAGCATCACCTAACATATGTAAATATGCAGCTTTCATATTTAAATCTTCATGATGATGTTCATGGTGATGATTACAAGAATGTGAATGCCCATGATTATGGCTATTTTCTTTATGTCCATGATGATGATATAAGTGATGATGTTCTTTTAGTAAATATGCACTAATTCCATTTGCTATCAATGCAACGGTTGCTACTAAAATAACACTATTTGTCTCCATAAGTATAGGATTAAAAAATCTCAATACAGCTTCAAATAATACATAAAGCATAGTAATACACAAAAATAAAGAATTTACAAAAGCTGCCATCATTTCAGCTCTTACAAATCCAAAAGTCATTTTGGATGTTGCCGTTTTAATGGCATAGTAAGAAGCAATCAATGCTACAAATAGAGCCAAAACATCACCTAGATTATGCAAAGCATCCGTAATCAAAGCCAATGAATTAGAAATAGCACCATAAACCAATTCTAAAGCTACTATCGTTACATTCAGCATAGCGACAAACATAATTCGTGAATTAACACTAACTTTTTTTTCCATTATTAAAACTCCTTATAAAATTTTACAATAAAACTATTTTAAGTCCAATAAGTATCAAAACAATACCACCGAATTTTTCTGCATTTTGTTCATATTTAGCACCTGTAGTTTTGCCTATATAAACTCCTAAATAGCTAAATAGAAATGTTGTTATACCAATTATAATCACAGATACAAATGGATTTATTTCAAATAGATGAAGTGTAAAACCAGCAGCCATAGCATCAATACTTGTAGCAATAGCTAGAGTCAAAATAATACGATTTGATACACATCGTATCTCTTCTTCTATTTTTTCATGATATGATTCGTATATCATTTTAGCCCCAATTAAACTAAGAAGCATAAAGGCAATAATTTTATCATATCCACCAATAAATTCTTCAATACTCCGTCCACCAAGATAACCAATAAGTGGCATGAGTGCTTGAAACAAACCAAACAACAATCCTGCTTTTAAAGCTACAATTTTGATATTTTGTTTCTCTTTTATTCCCAATCCTATGGATACGGCAAAGGCATCCATACTAAGGGCAATTGCTAAAATCAAAACTTCAAACATCAAATTTCCTATAAATCAATATCAATAATATAAAAAAAAGTAATCCACTAAATACAAAAGGGAGTGAACTAGAAAATCCATATAAAGCAGTACTTACTAGCGGACCAAAAATCATCCCTATCCCTTTGGCTGAAGATACTGTTCCTGCTGCATATCCTTGTTCATGTGCTTCTACTGAATTGGCTGTTATTGACATAATGGATGGAAATAATAATCCCATACCAAGACCAAATATTGATGAAAACAATAAAGAAACCCACATATTAAAAGCGTATGCCATTCCAATTATTCCAATAGCTGAAAGGATAGTACCTAATTTCATAAAAGTTTGTGGTTGAATGGTTGTTATTTTGGTAACTATTATTTGAGCTATTATAAGAGTAAATCCCATAATTCCCAAAATATATCCTGTCGCTTTTGCAGCTTCGAGGTCATCTAATCTAAAAATATCAAGTGCAAAAAATCCCAAACAAGAATTAATTGTCATAAATGCAAACATTGTTAAAAAAGTAGAAAATATAGGGATAAAAAGTCTTTTATCAAGAAACTTAGTTTCTATCTCTTTTTCGATATGTATTTTTGGAGCTCTCTCAATACTAAAGTACAAAACTATAGCAGCTATAAAAGGTAATATAGCAAAAGTATAAAGTGGTGTTTCAAGACCATAAATAGCTAAAGCACCCCCAGCAATAGGACCAAAAATCATCCCCATACCGTTTGCTGCTCCTAGTTTTGCCATATAGTTTGATCTAAGATGTGGTTCAACTTTATCTGCTACAAATGCAGCAGAAACTGGTGAAATTGCGGAGTAAAATATACTAATAGCTCCTCTTGTTAAGATAAGAACAATCAAAGATATAATAATCAAAGGGGGACTCTCTAAAGCAAAATCTACAAAAATAGCCAAAACTAAATAAGAAACAGCTATACCTAAAACTCCTATAATAAGAACAGGTTTTCTACCTATTTTATCACTTTTTTTACCCCAATATCTGGCAAAAAACACCCATGCTATTGCTCCAAAAGTCACTGTAAATCCTGCATGCCACTCTTGCAGTCCAAGGTTTCTAACTATTGGACCAACAACTGGCATAAAAGCCATACCAGCTGTTGCACATAGTATATTTGTCAGCATCAAAGGTTTAATCTCTTTCATAATTTACCTTTCTTAAAAATATAAATGCATAAAACATAGCAATAAACGAAAAAATTGAAGATGTTACAATCATAGTCCCATATCCAAAAACTCCAGATAATGAAACACCACCAGCACTTGCAATAATGCTAAAAAGCATATAAATAGAGAATTGTAATGCATATTCTGTATTTGGGGAGTTTTCTATATGATCCATAATCAATGTTGAGATGATAGGCATTGACGCTCCGTAACTTACAAAAATAGTTCCTATTGCTAAAGCATTTAAGACGATATTCGTATTTCCACCATAGAGTGAGAGTAAAAATAAAAAACCAATTACCTCTATAAAAGAGATTGTTAAAAGTACATTTACACGGCTATAATATTTTAAAAACCAACCACTTACAATGGCACTGATAATCCCTAAAATGCTTCCTACAAAACCTTTGATAAAACCTATTTTTTCTAAACTCCAGCCTATATCAACAAGCAAAGGTATAAGTAATCCATTTGCTATTGACATACCTATTGGAAATAAAATCAAAAATATAAGCCAAATTTTTTTATCTTTTGTATTCCAAAATCTATAAAATATTCTCCAAGATATTGACTCACTTTGTATTTCAACTTTTGAAGTGTGCTCTTGGTAAAGAAACATTTGAATCAAAGTAATAGCCGTAAGTGATGCCAACATCAAAATAGTTGCATTCCAACCTATTTTTTCATACATACTCAGAGCAACTCCGGCACCGATGATATATCCTAAGATTCCACCTATGGTCTTAAGGGTACCGCCAAAGCCTCTTTCATTTTTTGCAAGTATCTTATATGCTAAACCTTCTGTTGCAATATCTTGAGTTGCCGATAAGAGTCCAACGGCAATAAGTGAGATGATAATAATTGTTTTATCTTCAGTAACATCTAAAAAACTTACCCCAACAATAGCTACAACCAAAAAGCTTTGGACTATTGCGATAAACTTTTTATAGTTACCGTTATTTTGAAGAACATATCTATCTACCCAAGGTGACCATAAAAACTTTATAACCCACACAAGGCTTAGCATTGACAATAATCCAAGTTGTTCTAAAGGCATTCCAGCTTTTCTCCAAATAGCTACTATTGCTACTGAAAAAAAAGCAAAGCCTACATATTGCGTGGTATATAAACTACCCAAAAGGAGGATAGTTTGTTTAGTTAAGTATGATTTATGCATCAATATGCCAATCTTTGATTCGCTGTTGTGCTGACCACATACTAAAATATCTACCGTTTTCTTTGACTAACTCATCGTGAGTACCTTTTTCAATGATTTCACCATTATCAACCACAAGTATCATATCGGCTCCTGCAATGGTTGAGAGTCTATGGGCTATCACGATAACCGTTTTATCCTCTACAAGTTTGTCTATAGCACTTTGAACTCCCACTTCACTTTCGGTATCAAGAGCAGCTGTTGGTTCATCAAGGATTACAATCGGAGCATTTTTTAAAATAGCTCTTGCAATAGAGATTCTTTGTCGCTCACCTCCGCTCAAACTTCCACCGATATCCCCTATTTTTGTATTGTATCCATTAGGCAATCGTGTGATAAACTCATGGCAATAAGCACTTTGTGCCGCATTCTCGACCTCTTTGTCAGTTGCTTTTGGGTTTGCCATACGGATGTTGTTTATGATAGTATCATCAAACAAATAGACATCTTGAAACACTACAGAGATATTTTTCATCAAGTTTTCAGGTGTCATATTTTGAATATTGACTCCACCTATTTTGATACTTCCATTTTGCGGGTCGGCATATCTCATAATCATTTTTGTAATAGTGGTTTTACCGCAACCTGAATGTCCTACAAGAGCCGTCATAGTTTTATTGGGCATAGCAAAGTTTACATTTTTTAGTGCATATGTTGGCTGATTGTGGTAGGCAAAACTGACATTCTCAAACTCAATATCATAAGTTTTTGCAACTTGATTTGGAGTTTTAATCCCAAGGGATTTGATAGCTAAAATTGATTTAATTCTTTTAAATGCCGAATCCATCAAATCAAATACTGATACTACACCCAAAAAGATAGACAAAGGCTCAGCAAGTCTTGATATTACGATAACAGCCACAGCTAAAGTGATAAATGACAAGGTATTATCAAGTACAAAAAATGCTCCGATAAATACGATTGCTAGTAAAGTTATCTCTATCAAAACCCCCATAAGTACAAATGGAATTTGACCTTTGTAAAGTCCTTGTTTTTGTACTTCTTTGACATAAGTTATGGACTCTTGTAAATTTTGTGCATTTACACCAACTTTATTGATAGCTTTTAGTACAGGTAAACCTTGGATATACTCTACAAAATCTGATTCCAATGCACTGTTGGCTTGATTGTATTCGCTTTTTTCTTCATATGAGCCTCTTCTTTTCCAACTATACAATGGAATTGCTAGAGGAAGCATCGCAAGCATTATAAGGGCAAGTCTATAATCTACAAAAAAAGTAACTACAATAATAGTCATAGGTACAACCACAATTTGCAAGAACATAGAAGCTACCATTCCCATATGGAGTACCGACTCATCCACATTGCTTGAAAATGTAGAATTTAAGTCCCCTGTTTTATAAGATGAAAGTTTTTCTAAAGGCATCTCTCGTAGAGCAATTCCTAGTTTTGTTCTTAAATCATGGGTTACATCTACAATCTTTCCATTATAATCAAAATCATGCCCTTTCCATTTTGTAAAAAAAGACAATATACTAAATATCACCATCAAACTTATATATAAAACAATATCACTCATCACAATAGTATCTGCAAACATCGCTAAAAGAAGAGGATAAAACATACCAAAAGCAAGACCTTGAAATACAAATGACAAAGTAAAATAGATTAAACTTTTTTTAAAACCGTTTCCATATTCACCTGCTAATTCTACACTTAGCTGATAAATGGTGAGTAGTGATGCAAATTGATTTTTTTTCATTTTACACCTCCACTATGATGAATATCCCAATTTTGTGCTTTTTCATAATTACTCCAAAGTTTTGCATAAATACCGTCTTGTATTCCTAAGAGTTCTTCGTGTTTACCTTTCTCTTTCACTTCACCATTATCAAATACCACTATTTGATCAACACCTTTGATGGTTGAAAGTCTATGAGCTATCACTATGACTGTTTTGTTTTTCATTAAATTTGCTAGTGCTTTGATAATCTCTTCTTCATTTTCTGGATCGGCAAATGCAGTAGCCTCATCAAGTACCACTATAGGAGTATTTCTCAAAATTGCTCTTGCTATGGTGATGCGTTGTTTTTGACCGCCTGAGAGATTTGCCCCTCTATCTCCTGCCATTGTCTCATACCCATTTGGCAAACTTAAGATAAACTCATGGATTTGTGCTGCTTTGCAAGCTTCTATCATATCTTCTTGAGTTGCGTTTATATTTGCCATTTTGATGTTATTGGCAAGAGTGTCGTTGAACAAAAAGGTATCTTGAAATACAAACGAAACTGTATCCATCAAAGTTTGTGAATCAACATCTTTGATATCAACACCACCTATTTTGATACTCCCATTTGTCACATCCCAAAACCTTGGTATGAGTTTTGCCACTGTACTTTTCCCAGCTCCACTAGGTCCCACAAGTGCAGTAACACTATTTTCTTTGACTTCAAAGTTGATATTTTTCAGAGCATAGTTGTCTTTTTCGTTGTATCTAAAATCAACATTTTCAAACACTATATTAGTAGCTTCTATCTTTTTATGTACATTTGAAATATGAAGTGCTGGTATGTCCATAATCTCTTGTATTTTTATTGCTGCGGCACTTGATTTTTTCACAAAATTACTCATCCACATCAAAGGCATCATTGCATCGGCCATCCCTGTACTTACAAGTAAAGCCGCAATAAACGGTGCAAACTCTAAGGTACCATTGATTAAAAAAAAGAGTCCCGTAATAGTAACTGCAAGGAGCGTAGGCATAGGACTAAGAACTGTCATAGCTATTCTTGCAGGGGTACTAGTGGCACCAAACCACGCTTTAAGATTTATTCTATATTTTGCTAGGGCATCATTGTATCTTTTAAATGAAGTTGTCCCGTCATCAAAAGTTCGAACAACTGGCATTGCTTGGATAAACTCAATAACCGCTTTGTTGATTTCACTTTGACTTTGTTCATAGTTTTCTCTATGCATTACAGAATCTTTCATTACAAATTTCATAAGTATAGCACCCACTAACAAAATAGCAATAGCAACTAATCCCAAACGATAGTCAATCACAAAAAGTGCTATCATAGAGGCAATCGGAGTAGCTATAGCTTTTGCTAAAAACGGAGTCGTATCTGCTACAAAAGCATGAAGGTTTTTCACATCATCAAGCAATACTTTTTTGATAGCACCCGTTCCAAGAGTGATAATTTGCCCTAGAGGGATTTGAGCCAAATGGGTAGTGATATCTGTTCTTAAAATTTGTTCTAATTTAAAAGCACCCAGGTGAGAAATCACAAAAGAGTAATATTTGGCTAAAAACGAAAGAATCGTGATGAGAGCCAAAAGTATCAATGCTTCTTGAAATCCAAGTTCAAAACCAAAAAGATTGATGCTTCCACCTATAATAAGTCCAATAACATAAGCTAAAAATACAAAGCTTATAACCGATAGTATCCCACCAAGGGCTGATACCACCATCGCCCATCTAATATAACTATTTACGGGAGCCATGATAGCCCATAGCCCACGTTTTTGTTTTGTTTGTTTATTCATATCTATCCCTAAAATTTATATCTTGCCCCGATACCAAAAGTTCTTGGCTCATTAAAACTAGCAATTTGTAAACCAGTTTTTGCCCTATATGCAGATATATACTCTTCATCCGTAATATTTTTAACATATCCATAAATATCCCAATCTTTTATTTTATATCCAATTTTTAAATTTGATATTATTGCTCCATCAGCCTTGACCATACGATCATTTGCCCCATCAAAATAACTAGTTGAACCTCTTGCGTTAAAATCAAGTCTCCCATATACTCCTTGTTCTACTACATAAGCTATTCCTAAATTTGCTGTGTAATTTGGTGTATTTTCTATTCTTTCACCATCATATTTCTTTGTTCCTGTATCATAGTCATCATATTTGGCTTGAATCAAACCAAGTACCCCTGAAAGCTCGATATTATCACTTAAGAAATATTTTCCATCTATCTCTATTCCTTGAGTATGAGCTTTTTTTGCATTGTCAGTCAGCCAAATTGTTCCGCCAATTGATTTATAAATATGAATATCTTCTATATCCATTCTAAAAATAGATGTATTAAGAAGATAATTAGCCCCTGTATATTTTATACCTACTTCATAGTTAGTCGATTTTTGTGGCTCAAAACTATTTTCAGCAGTTCCACCACTCATCGCAAAATAGTTAAATCCTCCTGGCATATACCCTTTTGAAACAGAGGCGAAGGTTGTTAAATTATCACTGTTTTTATAAGCAAGAGCAACTTTTGGTAAGAAAGTATTCCAAGTTCTTTTATCTTTATAGATAAAATCTGGGAATGCTGCACCACCCCAAGTTTGTGACATGGTCAAATCAATATCTTTTTTGATTTTTTGGTATCTTCCCCCAAGGGTGAGTTCAAATTTATCTGCAAGAGGTATCATCGTTTGCCCAAATAGTGCTTGAGTTTTACTATTTGTTTTGGAGTCTGAATTGGCATAATACACTGCCCCTCCAGAAAACATCTCCATACCATAAGGACCTTGTTTTCTATCTTCATCATCTGCATAAAGACCTGCTACCCATTTAATATTTTCTTTTTTCCCAGATAATTTAATCTCTTGAGTCCAAGTATCGATACTAGAATAATTAAATTGTCTCAATCCATCATTAGCATTACCAGATAAATAATCAGCATCATAGTCACCATCAATATCAAATTTTTTATGTGTAGTTGTAGATTCCGCTTTCACATTATCAAAATCATATGATAAATTTAAACTTTCAGATTTACTCTTTGTTTTTTCATATGTAGGCACATCAAAGCTGGCATTTTTTGCACTGTCTCTTTTTATACTATTGATAGATGTAGTGTTATTCGTTAAAGCCACACCATCCATCCAATTTGTTTTTGAATAATTATCTGCAATCGTTAACTTTCCTGAAAATCTATCTGTTGGCTGAAAAAGCAAAAAGGCACTTGTTTTTCTCTCTTTCTCTTTATCTGCATCTTTGTCCATCCCTGGATAATTATTTGTTATCCAGCCATCATCAGATTCAACTGATCCGTTTATCCCTGCAAAAAGTTTATTTTCTATCAAGGCTCCACTTGCATTAAAACTACTTTGCATATAGTTATTACTACCATATTCAGCCCCTACACTACCATGCCACTCATTTGAAGGTTTTTTTGTGATGATATTGATAACAGCACCTATGGCATCTTTACCGTAAAGCGTCCCCTGAGGACCCCTAAGTATCTCAACTTGTTCCACATTTGCCAAAGATGGATCAAAATCATATCTATCATAATATGGCACTCCATCTATATAAATAACAACTGGATTATTACTTGTAAACACAGATGCGTTTAGCCCCCTAAAGGAAACCTGTGTTCCGTGATTTGGACCTGCATCCATATTTGGAATTTCTTGAATAATATCTTGGACATTTTTTATCCCTTTTTCTTGAAGAATCTCTTCGCTGATTACCGTGATACTTTGGGGAACATCTTTGATATTTTCTTCAATCTTGTTGGCATTAACCGTTACATCATCTAGCTTGACTACATTAGTATCATCAGCCATCAAAATAGAACTTGCAACTACTGATAACAAAGTAGCCTTTAGTAGATAATTTCTTTTCATTTGTGTACTCCTGATTTTTTGTTTTAGCAATTTTAAAGCAAGATAATACTATAATTGAAAACAATTATCAATATGATAATATCACTATGCGGAATTTTTTTATCGTTGGAGGGATTTTATGAGTAGGTTTATATCTTCAAATGAATTATGGGATAAAGTATGCCAAAGTGTTGGCTTTCCGAATCACCCAAGAGGTAAGACAAATATCACTATAACACAAGATTATGGTACGATGAATATAAATCATTATAGCACAGGATTTGGTATAAGATATACCTCTATAACTGGGTTATTTAAAGATGATACTATAGTTGAAAATAATAATTGTTTTGATATTAACTTTTTGTGTTTTAATAGTGGAAATAACATTTATATGGAAGATACGATAAAAAATAAACAAGTTAAATGGGATTCAGGTATTTGCATGAATGGTGAACTATTTACAGGGCATAAATGCAATAGCATTTATCCAAAAAATAAACCTATACAACTACATCATATAAGTTTTGATAAAAAATTGTTTCAAGAAGTTATTCAAAATAATGAAAATTTTAGAAATACAAAACAAATCTATAAAGGAGATTATATAGATGTTAATTTCAATAACCATATAAATATAAATCAAAAAATATTACTAACAGATTTAATCCAAACTTTAAATTTAAATGGTGGAAAACTCCAAGAAATTTATTTAGAATCAAAACTTTTGGAATTGGTCTATACTAGCTTAAATTCTATAGAAACCCAAGGATATAATGATATTTTGCAGTTAAGCCAAAAAGATATTGAATGTTTACATAAAGCAAAAAATCTTTTACTTGAAAATATCCAAAATCCACCATCGCTCAAAGAACTTGCATACAAATCCGCTATCAATGAATTTAAACTAAAAAAAGGATTCAAACAAGTTTTTGGAACAACAGTTTACGGTATGCTCCATGAATATAGACTTGATTTCGCAAAAAACCTGCTTGTCAAAAATGATATTAGTATTCAAGAAGCAGCAGGCATTGTAGGATACAACAGTATGGGGCATTTTAGCAAAATTTTCAAAGAAAAATATGGGATGTTGCCAAAAGAGATAAGAAAATAGCGTCAAAGTTATCACTTATGGTCAGTTTACAAACCTTGCAGTTGAATAATTTTTTTTATATCTATTATACAAGCTTCTACCTCTTCAAAAGTAGGATGTACTTGCCCCTTGTAAAGCATTGATTCAAAATCTTTATAGGCTACTTTCAAACCATCTCGAAAACTTTCATATTCTACTTCAAATGCCGATTCACAAAGAGGTAAAAAATCTTTTATATCACAAAATGTTTTGTGATATTTTTCCTCTCCTATTACATGTTGTAACCTTTTTCTAAATTGTTCTTTATCTACATATAGAGCCTTTACCTCTTTATCATAATTCAATAACATATAAATATCATAAAAATGTCTTATCCTTTCTATTAGTATTCCTTTATTTGCTCCTCTATATAAAGATAATATTTTTTCAAGAAATGTCCGTGTAGTACATAAAAGTTGTAGTTCAAAAGGTTCTAATTTATATTCTTTTATATCATCTTCAAATCCCTTAGCTCTAAAAAAATCATAGATATAACTTTTTAATTGCACTGTTTTAGTAGGGGTAGGCTCATTAAAACAATTTATCTCCAGTGTAATATCAGGTGTACCATGGTAGTATTCACCATTTGGGTCAATTTTTTCAAATTCATAGATTTTTTTCTTATATGATATACTATCTCTTTCCCTAGCATCACCTTTTAATCTTTTTAAAGGTAGTTTGCATATTGTTTTGTAAATAGATGTCATTAATTTTTCATTATCTTTATCTTCCCTATAACCAATTTTGAGCAAAACAAGATCTACATCTTCCGAAAACCTATTTATAAGTGCGTATCCTTTAGATAGAGATGTGCCGCCTTTAAAAACTGCTTTATCATTAAATTCTGATAACGATAGATTTCTTAATATATATGTAACCCAATAATCCTTTTCTATAAAAGTCTCAGGTATGTTTATATATTGAGCAGTTGCAATTACAGCATTTTGAAAAGCCTCCTTATCCTCATGCAGGTTCATATATTCTCCAAAGTGTTTTTATCTTTTTATCTATGATATTATCGCTTATTTTATAATAAAATTTACTTTCTAAACCTATAGTGTCTCTTAACTTATCACTAGCAATCTTATAACCAAGTTGAGATACCATTGTACCAAGCAAAGCCCTAGCACTTGCCTTAAAAAGAATGGAACATTCTATTAGTTGAATTATTTCTTTTGTAGATAATTTTTTAACATGTGAAAATAATATTTTATAAGATTCTTCAATATTTGTATCTGGTACATCTTTTATGTTGTCTATTGCATATAATATTTCTAAATACCTAACTTGTTTTTTACTCCAGTTTCCTTTAAAAGGAAGTATATTAATCAATATATTTCCTATTTCAATTTTTGATTTATTATACCTGTTTGAAATAAGAAACACTTCATTAGATACTTGTGTGGTTAAACCTAATTTTTGATATATAGTATTTGAAGCAAAATAAGGTCTTGAACCTGTATTTTTATATATTTCATCAACAACAAACTGTATGATGTTTGAGTCACTTGGTTTAAGAGTACCAAATCTTGTTTTCTTAGGGATATAATACTTACCCCTACCGATTCTATCAATAAGTGTTAATTCAATTGCATCACTAATAATCCATGACAGAGATGACTTCTTTACTTTTGTTAACTCAGATAATTCATGAAGTGTAAAAATCTCACCCTCTTTAAAAGTTGCTGTGATTTTATCTATTACCTTATCTCTTTGTGTTTTCATCATCTTCCATTTAAGTATTAATTAATATTGTTAAAAATATAAATCTATATAAAATTTGTTGAATTATACCATAAATTAATATATATTACAAGTACTATAAAATGGCACTCATATAGTTGTGATGTTATATTAATTAAGTTTAATTTAATTAATAAATATTATTTACTTTATATAAAAACTATTGAAAATTACCAAATACTATAACTATAAAATAGGAGTAGAATAACTCTACCCCTTTATCCCATCAACCCTAGAATTTAATAAAAACTCTTTTGTTTTGAAAAAGTATATCACAAAAGGCAATATCCAAAATACCATAGATAATCCGGTAAGAGGATAATACAACTCACTAAAAAACGGTATCAAACTTCTACAAAGTGTGGCAAATACAAGCATTATTAGACCACTTGCTATCCAAAGATTTGATTTGAGAACTCTTCCAGTATGTACGTAAGCTATAATAACCATCACCATATAAAACGCTATGCCAAATGCTCCTGTACTTAAAAAATGTCTAAAATGGTTTTCACCGCCGATACCACTCAAAACAGCATATCCTAAAAATCCATATCCTAGTGCCATCATAACAATAATAGTTCCTAGATACCAAACAAAAGGCTCGTTTAGTATGCTTTCAAATTTAAGGTTGTAATCATTTAAAATCCCAAGTAATGCCCCAAAACAAGCAAAACCAATCCATATAAGAGCTGAATTTGATGGATAGAAAAACTCAACACCGCTAAATAAAATAATACAAAATATCGCTAAATTGTACCTAAAAGGTTTTGCTATAAATATATCATCAAGTTGTTTTCTCTCTATTATTTCGTTGATTGCTTCCATATTTACTCTTCTTAGTGCCAAAAGTGTAAGTACCATAAATCCGCCCAAAGAGAGTTTTAAAATACTAAGGCTATCAACATCTATCAATCCACCCTTTGAAGCAAAAAATAGTATTTGCAAAATAGTCAAAACAACTATGGTATAAGCAATACTTGCGTGTCTTTGAAGTGGATCAAGAACTACTGGCTTAAATGCCCAAAAAATGATATAAACCCACAAAGATATATTGATAAAAGCGACCACATAAACACCCAAAAAGTCTATAAACCAAAAGCTAACTCTCCCCAAAAGCCAAAGAGCCACTATACGACTTAAAAGCCTACCGACTATCGGTACAAGACCAGGGAAAAGCTCAGGAAGACCAGTAAATATAAAGGCCATAATCCCGGCAATTCCTACACCGTAAAGCATCTCATAAATATGCCAACTTATAGGGTCATCAAATATATTTAACTTTCCGCTAAAAACAAATCCCCAAAGTAGAATTAAAAGAGCCATATACAGAGGTAGTATTAAAAATAACGGACGAAATCCGTATGCTAGATAAGGTGGGATATTTGCTTCGTCTGGGTAAAATTTATAATGTTTTGTTGCATTTTGTTTATCAGCCATTATCGCACCTTTATTTCAAATGTATTGATGACATCTCTATCATCTAAAAACTCTTTTGTTTTTGCAAAAACAAACTCATCGTCTCTTTGATTTTTTGGAGTTGTTATCTCATAGCTTTTTAGTATCTCACCTGGGTCACTTTTGAGAAGTAATATCTTATCGCTTAGTCTTATAGCTTCCATCAAATCGTGTGTAATAAATAGGACGCTTGTACCGCTTTCATAAGAACTATCCAAAACGAAATCCTGCAACTCCCTTTTTAGCCCAATATCTAGTGCAGAAAAAGGCTCATCTAGGAATAAAAGCTTCGGTTTAGTTATCAAAGCTCTTGCGAAATTTACCCTTTGTTTCATTCCACCGCTCAAATCTTTTGGATATTTTGTGAAATCTTTAGCCTCAAGCCCAAATCTAAGGGCAATACTACATGCTTCATCATAGGCTTTATTGTAGTCATTTTTAGCAATTATGGGAAGCATTATATTTTCTATTACCGTTTTCCAAGGAAGAAGCCTTGCATCTTGAAAAGCAAAAGCAGATGAACCAAAACTATTTTTGATACTCCCTTCCGTCACATCCAAAAGCCCTGCACAAAGCTTGAGTAAGGTAGTTTTACCGCCACCGCTTGGTCCAACTATACTGATAATCTCATTGGAATTTAAAACAAAATTTATATCTTTTAGGATTTGGGTAAATCCAAAATAAAAATTTAGTTCACTTACTTCTAATCTCTCCACGATTCTACCTCTTTTTTTACAGGCTCTAATAATACATATTCAACAAAAAGCAAAACACCTATCATCACACTTACCAAAGCTAAAGCCATAGACATATCAAGATGACTTCTTGCAACTGCCAAAGATGCCCCTATTCCATCATTTGCACTTAAAAGTTCAGCCATAATAACTATCTTCCAACTCATCCCAAGAGCTGAAACCCACGATGGGAAAAGGTAAGAAAAAAGATGAGGAAAATATAAATCTTTGCACTTTTGCCAAAAGCTCAGATGAAAACTATCCATCATCTCCTTTAGCTCACCTTCAAGGGTACGACTTCCTTGTAATGCACCCACGAAAACAATAGGAAACGATGCCACCACAACGGTAAACATAACAGTCATATCCCCAAAACCGAACCAAATCATAGCCAGAACTATCCAAGCAATAGGTGGAATACCGACCAAAATCGTTACTATAGGACGGCTCATAACAGAAGCAGTGACAAAATACCCTGCAAGTAGCCCCAAAAAGGTCCCGACCGCCAAAGAGATACCAAAGCCAAGTAAGCCCCTTTTTATAGTAAGATAAAGATCATTTAAAAACGACTCATCGGCAAAAAGCTGACCCATAGAAGCAAAAACCTCAGCAGGGCTAGGGAGTATCAAGCTACCGTATATTTGATTTCCCAAATCCCAAAATGCCAAAAATAAAAATATAGAGGCTATACTACCCCATCCACTCCATAAAAACCAAGGGAAATCACGGATAATTTTCACTACCGTTTTCATTTAAAATAAAACCCTTCATTCGGTATTTTACCACCTATTAATTTAGGCTCAATTTCCAATAAAACTTTGAAAAACTCTTCCAAATCACCCTTTACTTCCAAAGCATTTTTTGCTACAAGTTGAACATTGGCTATTGAATCACTAATTGCATCTGCTTTGAAAAAATCTATATTTTTTTCTATCATAACCCCAGCTTCCATAGGGTTTGACTTATACCAAGCAAGGGCTTTTTTGTACTCTTCTTCTACTCTTTTTGCTATATTTGCATCAAGTTTACCCACTACCGCAACGGCAGCTTGAGGAACTTTACCCTCAACCCCATAAACCCTACCCCACTCTTTTTGGAGATTGATACTTCTATAAATATCAGGTGCTATTAGATTAAGTGGAAACGAGCCTGTTTTTCTCATTGCCATAGAAGTAGCCGGTTCAGCCAAAAGGACATTATCGGCTCGTCTAAGTATCAACATCTGCATTGCATCTGGAGGAGTCGGTGCATATACAAGCTTGAAGTCTTTTTTTGGGTCAAACCCGGCTTTTTTTATAATAGCTTGAAGTACAATATCAGGCATATCTGCACGAAAAGGTACAACTATCTCTTGACCTTTGAGGTCATTTATGGTTTTTATATTTTTATCTCTTGTAACAATTTCCAAAATACCCCATACAGGAATATTTAGAAGTTTTATATCAACACCTCTATTATAAAGATTTGCAGCTACATTTGTAGGCACTGCTACGATATGAGCTTCATTTTTGAGGAGTATGGCTCTTAGTTCATCCGGATTTTGCCAAAGTCTAAACTCCACTTTTTTTGCCACATCACTCAAAGCACCACTTTCTATCATCTTGAAAAATGGGTGAGATACCGTAGCCACCGGTCCTGCAATCACAAGCTTATCAAGCTGTGCGGCAAATAAATTCACCACACAACAAAGCACTAAAAAAAATTTCTTCATTCTAATTCCTCATATCTCATATCATCTAAAATGTTACTTTCATCCCTGCAAAATAATATCTTCCGCTACTACTTCCAAGTACATCTTCTATTTTTTTATCCATTAGGTTATTAATACCGCCGTAAAGTGCAACTTGTTTGTTATAAGTATAGTTCATATTCCAATCAACAGTAGTAAATCCACCGGTATTATCATCTACGATAGCCTCGGTCGGCGTACCTCTATTGATAGTTTTTTTGTAATATTGGCTACCGATATATTTTGCCCCTATGCTTGTATCAATATCCTTTGATACTTCAAAATCGACAAACGCTGATACTATTCTGCTTGGATTAAACTCTAGTTTTTCCCCGGATTCTTTGTTCTTTGTTTTTAATTCATTCCAGTTAAATCTCGTACTTATAGTGTTGTTTAGTTCATATTCAAGACCAAATTCACTTCCGTATGTTTTAGCTTTTGGAAGATTCTCAAAAGTGTAATATGTACCTTTATTTACCTCAGCTATCATATCTTTTATATCATTGTAAAAAATAGCTATATCATAGGACAATCTCTCAACCCTTCCACTTGCCCCTACTTCATAACTGTTTGTAAATTCCGGCTTCAAATCATATCCGGCAAGTTCAGCACCTTTTTGAACTCCGTTTGGCGTAGTTTTATTTATATAAAGTTCTCTAATATCAGGCGTTCTATAACCTTGAGCGAAATTACCCCTTAGATTAAATGCCTTATCAAAGTTCTTTACCGCTCCTAATTTATAAGTAACCTTTGAATCTGCATTGCTTATATCATCATATCTTGCTCCAAACACTACATTTAAATCATCGGCTACCATCCATTCATCTTGTAAATAATATGCCTTATAATCTACGCTCTTGGTTGTAAGGGTATTTGCTTGAGTAAATACCGTAGCATCTCTATCTTCCGTTCTTTTTTCGATACCGCCGGTTAATAAATGGTTTTCGTTTAGCATATAGTTTGCAACTGTTTCTAAGCTTCTTATATCTACGTTTGCATCCATTCCGTTTTGAGCAGATGCTTCTTCACTCGCATATCCATATCAGCCCAATATTTTGCAGTTGTTTTGTTTCTCTTCTCATAATAGCTTCTATAAGCTCTTATTTTTAAAATCAAATCTTCTATGGAAGTTATCTCCAAATCAGCCCCGATATCTAATCTTTCATTGTCGTCATTTGAATTTACGGGTACATTGTATGCAGGAATTTTATTTGTCGTTGCACCCATATTGAAATTTGTAGGATGGAAATACCCTATATAACTACCGTTTCGCTCCTCTTTAAAAGTATTTACATCCACACCTGCTTTTATATCATCGCTAAAATCATATTCAAGCCTTCCGCCGTATGTCAAAACTTCGCTGTCTTCCCTATAAGTGACATCTTCCGCATAACTATCTTTTAAATTTGCACTCAATAATGCATTAGCCCCTGCAGGATAAGCAGACGGTTTTGCTTTACCGGTAGGTGTTTTCGCATACACATCAGCCGTCTCTTTTTGAGTATAAGGAGTCGTAGAATTTTGGTTTACATAAAAACTATAACCCAACTTATTCTCTTTACCCTTTATATCAAAATTAATATTTTTATTTTTATCATCTCCGTCACCGTTTTGACCGTATCTTACACCAAAATTAATTTGCGGTTTACCCTCTTTTGGTTTTTTTGTGATGATATTGATAACCCCACCCGTTGCATCTGCACCATAAAGGGTACTCATAGGACCTTTTACAATCTCTATTTTTTCTATAGAACTAGCAGGAATCCTATCCAAATCGTAAGGATTTGCCACCTCACCGCCGAGTCTTCGTCCATCAACCAAAATAAGCGTTCCCTTAGCACCCATACCTCTTAAGCTTATAGAACTTTTTGATTTGCTACTTGCACTAGGAAAAGTTCCGTATTGGACGTGAAGCCCCGATACGTTTGCAAAAACATCTTTCAAAGAACTAGCACCCATTTTGTCTATATCTTTTTGAGTCACTACCTCTACACTAGCACTCACACCTTCTATATTCTTTTCGCTTTTCGTAGCACTTGAAACGGTAACTATTTCATCTAGTACCACCTTATCATTTGCAACCAACAACCCGGCAGCCACAACACTAATTATTATACTTTTTTTCATTCTTTGTACCTTTTAAAAATGTATAAAACTTTGGCTGGCTACTATCTTGGAGAACATCAGAATTTGCTGGCTAATTGTTTTGAATTTGAAGCTTATCATAAATGATAATTAAAATCATTGATTTAAATCAATAAAAAGCGGTTTTTTAAAATTTTATGCAGTTCCTTCCGCTATTTTTTGCAAGATATAGTTTTTCATCTACCCTTTTTATAATATCTTCTTTGGTATCGCCTAGAATATATTCCACAACGCCGAAAGAGCAAGTAACTTTCGGCAAATCGCCCAACTCTAAAGAAGCTATAGAATTTTGAATCTTTGAGGTAAACATCACGGCATTGTCCAAATCGGTATATGGTAAGATTATCATAAACTCCTCACCGCCCCACCTTGCAAAAGTATCTGTTTCTCTTACAATATGTTTTACATTGAAGCTAACTTCTTTCAAAACAAAATCCCCCACATCATGACCGTACTTATCGTTAAAAGATTTAAAATGGTCTATATCAAACATAACTAAAGAGAATTTGTGATTGAAGCGTCTTGCAATATGAAGTATATCATCAATGATTAGATTAAACTTCAACCTACTAGATGCACCTGTCAATGTATCTACAAATGCCATCTTTTCTATCTCTTTTTCTTTGGATATAAATTTATTTTTCAATTCGATTTGAGAAACCATAAAGTTTTTTATAGTAAAAAAGGCATACACGAACATAAGTAAAACTATGGACAATATTATCCAACTATTTACAAATACGTTATTTATACTATCATCCAACTGAGTATAATCATTTAAATCATACTCTATTTCTACCGTATCATTTTGATTGAGTACTCCTCTAAGAACCATTTTATCTTGTTTTTCTTTGATTGTAATTTCATATTGTTTATTACTCAAAGATTCAAATTTAGTATCCTCAAGATATGTAAAAGTTATAAGCTTTTGCGGTAAAAGTTTTTTATTTTTATCCATCATAAAAGGTGTACTCAATGCCAATTCATCCACCATCTTCGTATTATCTACGTAATTTGGATTATTGATATATAAATCACCGGTAAAATCATAATTATCAAAAAGTTTTTTATATACAAAATATTGATTAATAAGTACATTTGTTTGATACTTATAGTATTGCTCTTTAATCTGTACTTTGTTATAAAACAATACACCAACCAATATAATCAAAATAGCTATAAGTGTCAATACATGCTGTATTGAATTATTTTCTAATAAATTGTTTTTCAAAATAAAATCCTTGCACAAAGTCTATATTTCTACTCTTTGCTATTTCAAAATCTATTTCGTTTTCTATACCTTCCAATACCACAAGCTTCCCTTCACTATGGGAAAAATCAACTAACCCGTCTATAATATGAGCAAAGTTTTTATTTTTCTTTAGTTCTTTTAAAATACCCATATCAAGTTTGAGATAATCGCAGTTATTTAGTAAAAAAATGGATAGTAAAGTATTATCTTGAAAAAAATCATCAATGGCAAACTTATAATCAAATTTCCTAAAAATCTCTATAAGTAACTCTATATTTACGCTTTGATGAGAATTTTCTACAAGTTCTATTACAAAATCTTGATGTTTTGAGAAACACTCAAAAACTTCATTTGCACCGTCACGTTTATAAAATACGTGTGGGTCAAAGTTGATAAATAATTTTGCGTTATCGGGTCTATTTCTAAACTGATGTTGTTTTGTAGCCATTTCAAGCCCAAAAAACAAATCTACGTTTTTATGGCAATATTCAAACACCTCTTTTGGTGGGATATTGTTACCGTTATATGTAAATCTCGATAAAGCCTCATAGCCTATTATATCTAGCGTTTTAACATCAACTATAGGTTGGTATTCCGCATAAAAAGATTTTCTAATAAGTATATGATTTATAATTTCTAAATCAATAGTCGATGCCGACGGAATATCTTTTGCACTCATTTTTTGCCTTTTTCATTATGTAAACAACGGTTTTTAGCCGTTGTTTATTTCGCTAGTTTTACAAATATCTCCCATTGTTCAGGAGTCAAAACACTTCTAAAATGCCCTATAACTTCAAGTTTGACATCTAGTGCCTCCCTTTTTATGTGTGCAATTTTATCTAGCATATCTTTGACCTCTTCTTTTGACTTACCTTGCATTACAGCTTTTTGTACACGTCTTTCTAAGCCGTAAGCCTCATTCATTTTCGGCTGATATATATCATGCATCAACGGTCTTACAAGTTGCATAATCTTTGTTCTTTGTTCATCGGTTACATCTAGCTGACCGCTTTTCAAAAAAGTATTAGGGATTTGAATTTTTATCAAATCATTTATCATAGGTGTTTTTTCTTCACTTGATATTTTTCCCTCATTTGCACTTGCACCAAGCCCCAAACATACCGCACATATTGCACTTAATATTATTTTTTTCATTTTTATCTCCTAAAACTTATACTTCATACCGACATAATAGTTTGCTTTTTCTATAGCACCCAAATCATCATCAAGAGTTTTCCCAAACACATTATCAACTCCTGCAAAAAGATCCGTATTTTTGAAAGCATTTGAATATACAACTTTTACGTTTGTAAGACTAAAACCGCCTATTTTTTCATTGTCGCTATTTGTTTGTTTGCCAACATATTTTGTAATACTTCGTAGCTCAATATCTCCTCTTGGGAAATAGCTTAATGTCAAACTAGCTAGATTTTCAGGAGTATAAGTAAGCTTTGTATTATCCGTTTTGTTTTTTGCATCTATATCACTATAAGTTACTTTTGCCATAAAATCATCTCTAGGACTTACCGCAAAACTACTTTCATACCCTTTTATCTCACTTTTTGATACATTTTCAAAACTTGTATAATTTGTACTAGTAACTTGAGAAATCCTATCTTTTATATCTGTTTTAAAAGCAGTTACATCAAAACTCCAAATATCACCTTTTGTGATAAATCCAAGCTCCACAGTTTCGCTTGTTTCAGGTTTTAAATCCCAAGTTGTAGTTTTTCCTGCCGTTGTATCTATTACTGTAGCTCCTAGCATTTTCTTACCATTTGGACTAGTTTGATCCACATAAAGTTCTCTATCATCGGGAGCCCTAAAGCCTTGTGAGTAGTTTGCTTTTAGTTTGGTGTTTGAAGCTATATCATAAGTACCACCAAAGCTTACTGATGTCTCACCATCACCTATAGTATCTTTGTCATACCTTGCACCATACACTAGATTTAGTTTTTCTAGTAGTCTATATTCGTGTTGTGCAAAAATTGCTTTATATTTTCTATCATCTTGATTGTAAGCCGTTGATTTTACATCAGTTATTCTATAGTCAAGTCCTGCTAGTATTCTATTGCCTTCAGCTATAGAATAAGTTGTTAAAAGGTCATTATTTATATGTTTGATAGTTGATTTATTTACGCTTGATAGAGAATCTTCCTTTGAAGCATATCCAAGTTCTTCCCACAGTGCCGTATAAACTTTTCTATCTTTATCATATTTTGAATAAGATATATTGTATTTTAATTCCAAGCTATCGTTTGGATTCCATGTAAGACTTGAGCCAAGTGTGATTCTTTTGTTTTCATCAAACTGCTCTGAAGGGATATATTTTGCTTTGATAGTATTGCCAGCTTGTAAATAAGCAGTTTCATACATATTACTTATATACTCGGCATTTTTATCCTCTTTTAGGTAACTTATATCAAAATCTATTTTGAAATAGTCATTTATCATGTGGGTGATACCACTGCCTACACTTTTAAGTTCTAATTCATCTTGATAATCTCTATTTACTAAATATGAATCATCAAGATTATTTCTAAGTGTTGCCCAGTTACCGATACCTGTAAGTGTTGAAGGTGACTTTTCAACTCCACTTTGCATTACTTTCACATCAGTATTTTGTTTTTTCATAAAAGCATCTCTTTTGAGATAACTTGAATAAAGCCTATAAGAGGTTTTATCTTTTGAACCATGTACAAATAAATCAGCACCGTTTTTATTTTTGCCGTGAGTGAGTGTCACATCACCGCCAAAACTCTCTTTTGGTTTTTTTGTGATGATATTGATAACCCCACCCATAGCATCACTGCCGTAAAGCAAAGACGAACTCCCCTTTACTATCTCGATACGTTCTATCATAGACGCAGGAATCCTATCAAGCTCATAAGTCTTACTAAACTCCCCGGTCACTCTTCTGCCGTCTATCAAATAAAGGGTATCACCGTGAGCCATACCTCTGATACTCATAGTAGCACCATTGCTTCCTGATGTTTGAAGATATATACTTCCCTCACTGTTTAGTATCTCACCCACATTTGAAGCACCGCTGTTTTGTATATCTTCAGCACCTATTACGGCAACCTGCATAGGCAAATCAGACACAGAACTTTGCGTTTTCGTACCGATTGTGACCACTTCATCAAGCTTGTATATATCATTTGCATACAAAAATGCAGATGTAACCATACTTAAACCAACTATTCTTTTTATATTCATAATATTCCTTTGGTACTGTTGGCTGGCTACTATCTGAAAGATTTGAAGAATTTGCTGGCTAGTAAGTGATTTGATAATAATTATTGAAATAATATATAAAAACGGCTTAAGTGTGGCTTAATTTTGAGAATAATTATCAGTTGTACTTTTATATTCAATCAAATCTTAATCAAAAACAAATATAAATACACAATAATATTGTTTATAGATAAATAATAAATATAAAAAGTTAATTTTAAATTAAAAAACGATACAATTATTTTAAATAAATGATAATAGGATATTAT
>DISL01000043.1 GCA_002421845.1 Epsilonproteobacteria bacterium UBA6211
GATATAATAGTGGCTCTTTTTGATAATAGTAAAACTTTGGATAATGAAGATGAAAAAATACTTGAGATTATAAATAGTACAGATAAAGATAAAATTATAGTTTTGAATAAATGTGATTTGGAGAGTAAATTTGATAGTTCACAAATAGACGAACACATATCTTTGAGTACAAAAATAGATATAAATCCTTTGATAGATGCACTGGAAAATCTACTAAACAATAAAAACTTTGAAGATGAAGTAATGCTAATATCAAAACGTCAAGTTTTGGCTGTGACAAAAACACTAGAACATATCAATATGGCTTACACACCACTAAATAATGGAATGTTGGAGTTTTTTAGCCACCATGTCACAGAAGCAATCAAAGAAATATCTAGTATATCAAGACCGTATGATAACGATGAAATGCTTGATAAGATGTTTAGTTCGTTTTGTTTGGGGAAATAAGACTTTTATAGATCATTACTAGAAATAGTAATGATGCTATATTTGATACAAAACTTGGGCTATCATCTTCATCGATTATAATTGTATTAATCTGCACTAAATCAGCAAAAAACAAATCTATCATAAATGCAAAACAAATTGTACTTGCTATTATCACACCTAAGTAAATAAAAAGACCCCTTTTGCCTAAGATTTGTTTAACTATCCCTATAGTAACCATACTGGTACTAGGTCCTGCACTAAGCAAAACAAACGCACTTCCGGGACTAAAGCCAACTACCATCAATGCAATCCCCAAAGGGATAGAAGATGTGGCACAAATATAAAGAGGTATAGATATAACAAGCATAAATATATATGATAAAAATAGATTTTGAGTAAGAAATATATCAAGTTCTTTTGGCAATAGACTCATAAGAAGTGCTGCAAGGATAAGTCCTATTAACATCGGTTTTGCTATATCTTTAAAAAGATTATAAAAAGCGTATTCAAGTATAGTTCTTAAAAAGCCCTTATTATCCACCTTAGATGATGTACAACCGCAACCACCTGATGAACAACCATGTGATACGGCAGAAGTTGGACTAAAAGTAGTAGATTTAACCTGTTTTTGCTCTTTTTTTTCAAAAAATAGTGATACAAATCCTGCTATAAGTGCCGTAATAAGAGAGGTTAGAATCCTATAAAAAGCAAAAAACCATCCAAATGCACCGTAACTTGCTAACATTGAGTCAACACCTATTACTGGAGTACTTATCAAAAATGATGTTATGGAACTTTTATTTGCACCGCTATTTTTCAAAGTCATTGCAAAAGGAACAACACTACACGAACAAAGCGGCAAAGGGATACCAAGCATTGAGGCTTTTATTACAGATAATTTTGAATCTCCTCCAAGCTGAGATTTGATAAAACTATCTTTTATATATTGTTTCATAACACTAGCTATTAAAAGCCCAAGTAGAATATAAAATGATATTACGTTTAAAAGTTGCCAAAAATTGGTGAGAAATAATATTATGAAATCAAACATACGGCTATCCAAAATGAAATTTATGAATTGTATTGCAATATTTTTTAAATGTCAAATCTGAATCTATCGATTTTCTCCTAGTATTTTGATTAACTATTAAATTATTTTAAGCAAAACTAGTGTATAATATTATTTAAAATCAATAATTTAATTATTTCAATAAAGGAAAACAAAAATGCAGAATATTGATAATTTTGAATATGCAGGTTTTTGGATACGAGTGGGGGCTTCTTTTATCGATGGACTTTTATTTGCTATATTTACGCTACCTCTTACAATGATTGTTTACGGTGATGCACTATGGGAAAGTGAGTCGTTTTTATTAGGTCCAGCTGATTTTCTAATAAATTATGTACTACCTGCCGTTGTAGTTGTTTTGTTTTGGTTATACAAATCTGCAACTCCAGGGAAAATGGTTTTGAAACTAAAAGTTGTTGATGCAACTACTGGAAATGTATTGACTGTAGGACAAGCTATAGGTCGGTATCTTGCTTATTTCTTGGCATCTATACCTTTGTTGCTCGGTATTATATGGATTGGCTTTGATAAGAAAAAACAAGGATGGCATGATAAACTTGCCAATACTGTCGTAATAAAAGATAAAAGTCAAGAATAAAGTGCCAATCATAAATTACAAGGATTTATCCTTGTAATACTTCCCAACTAGATGCTACAATCAAGTCATCACCACAGTAAATTTTACCTTCGAATCTATCACCTACTTTATACGTACCAACACCTTTTGGAGTACCGCTCATGATAATATCTCCGTCTTCGAAACTCATAAAAGTCCCAATCTCGCTAAGCATAATATCAGGCTTGTAAATCATAAGATTATAATCTGCAAATTGTACCAATGTATCATTGATAAAAAGCTCAAATCTAAGAAGTGTTATATCGCCGTTAAACTCCACAAATTCACTTAGTACGGCTGATTTGTCAAATGCCTTTGCCCTCTCCCACGGTAACCCTTTTGATTTGAGATAGTTTTGAAGATTTGCTTTTGTCAGGTCAAGTCCAAATCCTATACCTGATATTTGGTTGTTTTGTATCAAAAAACAAATCTCACCTTCAAATCTCGTATCTTCACTTATAAAATAGAGCTTATCTGTTATAGCAGAATTTGGTTTATTAAAAACAACTAGGTTTTCAGGTATTTCATTTCCAAGCTCATATATATGTTCCACATAATTTCGACCTATACAGATTACTTTACTTGGGATTATTGGTTGTTTTTTGTATTGTATGGTTTGCATCACCTATCCGGTCTTAAAAATTTATGTCAGAAAGAATAATAACACAGTTCGTAAAAGATATACTTAAAAACTATCCTACGAAAATACTGAAATTATTTTTACCTTTTCCTTTTGCAACATACATTGCAGTATCAGCCGTACTCATAAGCGTAATAACATCAGTAGAGTGTGTAGGGAATGAACTAATTCCTATACTTGCACCTACTTTTACTATGTGTCCTTCTAAATCTACAGGGGTAGAAATAGATTCTATAATCTTTTGAGCAATTTGTTTGACTGAATCTTCATTTTCTATGTGTTCCACAATAACGGCAAATTCATCACCGCCTATTCTAAAGATAGAGTCATCTCTTCTTAAAATTGCTGATAATTTTTGGCTTACGTTTTTGAGTAATAAATCCCCTATATGATGTCCTAATGTATCATTTACTATCTTAAAATCATCCAAATCTATCATCAATAAATAGCAATTTGATCCATATTGACCTGCGTTATGCACTGATTGGACTATACGCTCTTCAAAGAAATGACGGTTTGCAATACCTGTGACTCTATCATAATACGCAAGATTTCGTAAAGACAAATCTCGTATTCTTATTTGAGACATCATTTCATTAAAAGAACTAGAAAGACTACCTATCTCATCCTCGCTACTAATAGGTATAGATGTATTGTAGTCTTTTTCTTTCATGATTTTCTTGGTCATTTTGGTCAATAAAACTATAGGTTCTGTTATAGTTTTACTTGTTTTGGCTATCATCCATCTAGCAAAAACAACACCTATAAAAGAAACTAAAATAACTATACTCACATACAACATCAAACGAGAATAAAAAACTTCTAATGTATTTACAATCATAATAGAACCGACAAACTCATCACGTAGATATATAGGCTTTTTGATGGTTATTGTCAAAAACGTAGCAATCTCTTCAGGTACTTTATGTGTATCTTTAAAATAACTTTGAAATACGGTGCCATCAGGAAGTATCAAATGCATTTCTAATAAATAAGGTGAATCACGAAAAACACTTAATGTTTCAAATGCAGCCGTCTTATCTTCAAAGGCTAGTGCGGCTGAAGTGCTTTCCCCTGCTATGGTTGCTTGAACTCTTATCTCATTCAAAAGATGGCTACGCAAAGCAAAATATTCATAGGTAAGCATAGTCAAAGTTATAGGGGTAGCTACCAAAATCAGTACTAATAAATTTGAAATAACCAATTTTTGCTGTACCGACTTCTTGCCTAACCACTGTAAAAACAAATTCATCGAATAACCTTTTTTGCCAATTTCAGAAGATGGGAGCTCACAGTCAAGTCGGTATTTTTTAGCGATTTTAGATTAATATTAAAAGCCAATTTCGTACTATCTGAAAAAATAGTAATATGGGTATTCTTAATCTCTTCGTTATCCGTCACAACCAGTATATGTGCCTCTGAAAGTAATTCAAACAGTTGTGCTTCTTCTATCAAGTCTTTATCTCGAATATATACCATTTGACATTTTCTTGCCTCTTCAATAGCATCTATACTAACAATATTTATCTTTTTATCATGAATTGTTTTTTCTTTTAGTACATCTGATGCCGTACCGAAATCCTCTTTATAAAAACAAATATTAAACGTGTCTGATTTATGTTCTTTTAATGACCACTGTGTAAGCAATGCAAAATTATATAAATACGCAGTTTTTAGGGCATATTCAGGTAATGCTTTGGCTTGTAAAGTTTGGATTATCGTAATAACTACAATAATGGGTATAAGTAATATTTTTTTCAAAACTTATACTCCATTTCAAACCAAAAAGTACGACCATCTTGAGGATAATATTTTTCACCGCTATAAGTAATGTCTGTTATATCATAGTATTTTTTATCTAGTAAATTTTTTATTTTAAATGATAAATCAGTATTTTTTATCAAATCTTGAGATAATAAATTTAGATTTACTATAGTATGAGCTTTAACTTTATCTTGATCTACATCAGGTCTTGAGCCTAGATATAAAACTTCAAGTCCACTTTGGAGTTTTTTACCCAAAAGAGGTTTTGAGACATGTAGTTTTGCCATATGCGTAGGAGTATTCACTAATGGTGTATTGTCATCTATCTCATATGCTTTTTGATATGTATAACTAGCTTTTGCATATATATCATTCTCAAAATATTTATTGACCTCAGTTTCAAAACCTTTCGCTTCTATATCTGACACTTTAGACCATGCTAAACGGTCATAAATACTATAACGATAAATTGATGCCAACAACTTAGTATCATTAAATGTGTGCTCTATAACAAATTCTGTTTTTTTTGATTTTTCAATAGCATCATACCTATTCTCAAACATAGTCGATTGACGACCGGTCTTACTTGTAGAAAGTTTGAGTAAAGTATTATTATAAGCTTTCCATATAATCGATATTTGTGGACTCATAACTTGTTGAGTGTTTTTATTTATTTTTTCATATCTTAAACCATAATTTAAATTTAAATTATCAAGAATAGCATAGTCATCGTAAATATATAACCCATGTGTTTTACGAGGTTCATAAATAAGACTATCAGAATAGTCATCCATAATCAAATAATCACTGAATAAATAATCATGACGATATTCACTACCAAAAGATAGAGTATGCTTATCAAACCAAGTTCCTATAAGCTTCAAATCATATCCATACCATTTTGATTTTGTGCCATATTGAAATAAATCATAACCACTACTTACATAACTCACTTTATCCACTGCATCATAAAAATAGTGTCCATACCAGATAGATGTGGAAAATTTTGTATTTCTTGATATATCTGCATCATATTTCAAACGAATAAAACTATTTTTATCTTTTTGTTCTATCGGTAGAGGTGAATTTACATCACTATATGGATATGATGGTAAATTCTTTTCATGTGATACCAACGCACCTTCCAAAGAAAGATTTTTGTAAGATGTTTTTAGAAACATACGGTAATTTTTTGAGTCATTGTTTGTATTTGAAATTTCTTGACCACCTGAGTAGTAAGTAAAATCTTGTCCTGCAGTCTTAAAATCGGACAAAGAAAAAAGAACATCTGCACCGTTATCCAAAACTTGTCCAAATGTAACTCGTCTATTATGAGTACGATGACTACCGTAACCATAAGCTAGATTAGTACCGTTTATATCGCTCCCTTTTTTCGTGATGATATTTATAACTCCAAGTAAAGCATTGCTCGTATAACCGGAAGAACTTCCACCCGGTATATACTCCACTCTATCAATCAAAGATACGTCCAATAGTCCATCATTTTCAAAAAAAGCCTGACCGTAAAAACTATCATTTGCCTGATAACCGTCTATAAGTAATATAATCCTACCTGTATAATCACCAGGTTTCCCATACCCACGACCTCCTAGAAAAGTATATCCATAATCTTGGAAGGTGTGAAGTCCACGCATACTATTTAAAATTTCTGATAAATTTTTATAACCAAAGAGTTTAATCTCACGAGCAGTTACTACAGATACTGCCGAAGATGCACTGTTTATTTGTTCTGCAATTTTACTAGCAGGAATATAATCTGTTTGTAATAACTCTTCAAAAGGTATTGTGGTAGCATCAAAAGTATTATTTTTATCTATTGCATAACCTGAAACAACAAAAAAATTACATAATGAAAATATAAAGAATTTTATATTATTTTTTTCTATTTTATACAATATAATCCCGATATTATTGGTTTTATTGAGATTATATCAAATCAACGGTCACGTACCGGTCACATTTAATAAATATAGAGATTATTTTATAAACGTTCTACTACTTTTACTAAAAATATTTCATTTTTTACTAATATTTTAGCTCACTTACGAGTCCCATATCCAAAACTCTTTGTCGATTCTTAAATATAGCCATTGCAGTATTCATCTTATCAAAACCGAGTTTTGCATAAAAAGGTTCTTTCCCCATACTAGCAAACAAAATGATTTTATTGTAGCCTTTTGAAAACTCTACAAGCTTGTTTACTATATCTTTTCCTAATCCAAGTCTTTGAAAATCAGGATGAATAGCTACATCGGCGATATATGATACATCTACTCCATCAGCCAACGCTCGTCCAACACCTATAAGTTTATCTTTATTATACACAAAACATTTGTATCTACTATTTTCAAAAACTATTTTTAAATCTTCAGGTTTTTTATCTCCCAAAGGAGCTATTTTATAAAGGTTTGAAAGTTCATCCCAATCTACACTATTTGTGTTATAGTGCCATTGAAATCGTTTTTTGTCCTTTTGTGCCTCATCTATTGAACTACATTCCAAATTTTGCATTCTAAAATCCTATCAATTCGACTTATTATTTATAGCTTTATTATTCAAATCATTACTTCCGGTAAAAGAGTTAATATGCGATATCAACATATCCACAATATCCACATAATCTTGTTCATTGCCACTAGCTTTTGCAGATAAAATAGCACCTTCAAGGGTAGAGGTGATATATAAAGCGAGTTTTTTTGTATCACATTCTCTCATCTCTTTGGTTTCTACTGCTTTATCCAATATTTGTTTGATATATCCCCTAAAATCTTCATAAATAGATTTCATGGCACGGTTGAAGTCAACATCAAGATTTGACATCTCTTGAACAATATTTGCAATAGGACACCCTCTTTTAAAATCCCTTGCTTTTGTATCTTTAATAATAGATATAAACTCACCTAGATAGTTATTGTCTAACTTTATAATTCTGCCGTATCGCTCAAAAAATCTTTCAGACATTTTTTCTTGTAAAGCACACAATGTCATCTCTTTTTTATTGGCAAAATAATGGTACATGGAGCCTTTATGCACACCTGCTTTTTTCAAAATCTCACTTAGTGCAGAGCCTTGATAACCGTGAGAATAAACTTCTTCATAAGTTGCGTCTATTAATTTTTGTCTTGTATTATCTTTCATAGAGCAATTATAACATATTTTACTTGACTATTCGGTCAAAATATATTATAATTTGCTTGACCGAACAGTCAAATACAACCAAAAGGAGTGTTTATGCCACTAATAAAAACATACGAAACAGATGAAGCAACAGGTGAGTTAGCAAAACTTTATGAGATTATTACCACCATGAGAGGTAGAGTCGGCAATAATGCAAAACTTTTTAGTATAAGTCCAGAACTTCTTAAACAGCAAATGGAATTTATAAAATTTTATATGAATCATCCAACCTTGTCTATGCCACTTTTGGCTTCTATTAGAATTATGGTTTCTAATGGAGAAGATTGTGCATTTTGTGTAGATTATAATAGTGCGATGCTTGTCAATATGGCAAATTGGTCAATGGAGCAAGTTCAAATGATGAAAACCGATATGGATAAAGCAAATTTAGAAAAAAGAGAAATTGCATTATTAAAATTAGTAATCAAAGCTATCAGCAATGCTCATGGTGTAAATGCAAATGATTTAGACTATTTAAGAGAGATGCAATGGGAAGATAAAGATATTTTTGATGCCGTCAATCACGGTGCAAGAATGTTGGCAACTGATATAATGTTTAATACTTTTAAGATAGAAAAAGATGTGTAATCATCCTAAAAGAGCATTGTTGGTTATTGATGTACAAAATGAGTATTTTACAGGTTTAATGCCTATAATTTACCCACAAAATAGTCTATTAAATATTCTAAAAGCTATAAAAATATCGCAGAAATTTGATATACCTATTATAATGGTACAACACACTTCAACAGTAAAAAATGCAAAAGCATTTGTAAAAGGTACATTTGGATGGGAATTGCATGATTCTATAAAAAATATTGATGTAGATTTATATGTTGAAAAAACATTGCCAAGCTCTTTTGTGGGTACAAATTTGGAAGAATGGCTAAGAACACATAATATTGATACGGTTGTCATTAGTGGTTATATGACACAACATTGTTGTGATACGACTGCACGATACGCTCATCATCTGGGTTTCAATGTTGAGTTTTTATCTGATGCGACAGCAACACTTGATTTTAAAAATAAAGCCGGAAAAGTAAGTGCAGAAGAACTTCATCGTGCTACTCTTGTAGAGCAACAATTTAGATTTAGTGATGTGATGGGTACAAAAGAATGGATAATAAAAGTTTCATAAATCTTGTAGCATTTGATTTGTCCCATAAACACATAGTCAATAATTGGGCTAATTATAATAATGAATTTAAAGAGTTAGATTATGCACTTAGAGATGGTGGTTGGATTGATGAGTATTTTAATAAAAAAGAGACTCATATTTTTGCCGCAGTTTTAAATAATGAGTTAATCGGTTTTACAATTTTAAGTGATGATGAGTATGGGACTGAATTTCGTATCGCATTATCTCCACAACATCTTGGTTTTGGATTTGGCAAATTAATTGCACAAAAAACTTTTGAAAAAGGTTTTCAAGAGTTGGAAAAACAATCAATTTATTTAATAGTCAGAGTAGATAATATAAGAGCCATAGCACTTTATAAAAAGTTTAATTTTCGTGTAGTCTGTGAAGTCCAAAAAAAAGTAAATCATAAAATGGTTCAGTTTATAAAGATGGAAAAATTGAATCATGAATGGAAAAATACTTCCCTTTTGTAAGGAGATTTTCCTCTACAAAAGGCAATTTTTAAGAAACTTTAATCATAAAATTGTGTTAAATCTAAACCCAATACGATGGATAGATGAGTGATTTTTTGATATTCAGATAGAATAATGCCACGATTACTAAGATAATAGCTCCTATGAGTGTTGGAGTGATGAGAAATGACCACGGAGCACCTAGTAAAAAAACAATCACAGGATTTGAACCGGCAGGTGGATGGACCGTATTTGTTAAAAGCATTACGGCGATAGCTGTAGCAAGTGCGAATGCCATACTCCACCATTCATTGCCAAATGTATGCAAAAAAAACAATCCTATAAAAGTAGATAGAAAATGTCCTAAAATAACATTTCTAGGTTGAGAAAATGGACTTAGAGGATAACCAAATAACAATACACAAGTGGCTCCAAATGAACCCAACACAAGTAAATTATTGTAAGTTTGTGTAAGAAATCCAATAATCCCAATAGCTATAAACCCACCCAACCATGCAAAAAGAACATCTTTTAATGGCATCCTTTGAGGTAATTCAATATTTTTACCACGAAATTTTTTAAAATAATTCATCTCTTTTCTCTCCTTATCAACCAAACGATTGTTTGATTAAATAAACCAAAAAAAATTATTCAACCAATTTGATAATTTTTTCACCGACTTTTAAATATTCTGTAGATGAACCATACAAATTCATCATCATAATAGCACCTTGAGTTAAAGCGACTGCTTCTTTTGCTAAAGAGAGTGCTTCAGAGGAAGAGTATTTTGATTCTAAAATTTTGGTAAGTGCATTTTCCCAAGCCAAAAAATAGGACTTTATTTCCTCTTTAAACTGTTCATTTTCATAAGAAACTTCCAAAGCGAGATTACCAAGTAAACAACCACCCTCACTATGCAAAAAATAATCATCTGTTTTTTTGACAAAAAGTTTTAACTTTTGTATATCCGACAAATCAGTTTTATTGGCAATACTGTAAATATGCTCTTGAAAATATTCGTGAATATATCTTAAAGATTCTAAACCAATCTCATCTTTACTTTTAAAATAGTGATAGATACTTCCTTTGATAAGCCCACAAGCTTCAGCAATATTTGCCATAGAAGTGTTGTAATATCCACGAATTTTAAAAAGTTTGATAGACTCTTTTAAAATCTCTTCTTTTGATGTTTTTTTAATTGCCATAATTTTTTCCCAAACGATTGTTTGGTAAAATTGTAGCTATGAATAGCTTAAATATTTATATGTTGTTTCATCCTCTTGTAGTTTTGAAATACTTTTTCTTTTTCAAAATAATCTATTGGCTTCGCTGGTTTGTTAGCTTACTGATGTGCAATTTATCATATGATTCCATTAAAGTTATAATAAAATTTCTAAACATATTTAACTCTGCATCTTTTAATAAATAAAATTTACTTACTTTCATAGTACTATTCTTAAATAAATTATCTATATCCATCAAGCTTTGATTCATAAAATCTAACTCTTTTAAAGAATTTTTAAAATTATTCACCTTTCCAGAAATATCACTTTTCTTGCTTTTAGTTAACATTCCATGACTATGAGAATACAAGTTTCTCAGCTCAGTATATAAATTCCAAAGTTTAATATTTCCTTGACTACTTAAAAAACCATTATCTTCAATAACTTTTTCTAAGTCTGGCTCTATTTGATATAACTTACTGAGTAACTCACTAGCATTAATCCAGCCATCCTGATTTATAATTTGTGTTATCGTCATCTCTAATGTACTGTATAAAAATAAAAATTCCCAAATATTAAGAAAACCCTTTATTAAAATATACCAGTTCGTAGTATTTGTAGTTTTAAGTAAATTTTCAATATTAATATCTATTTCTTTATCCATGTTTTCATCTAATTCAACTCCCATACACATTAGATAATGACTCATTTCACGAAATCTCGGTTTTATTCTCTCCTCAATTATCTGTGGAATAAAATCTTCTAGGTCATATGCACGAAATGCATCTTCATTATTAATTACAAGCATTTCTTTATCACCTACATTTGTGATACTAATAATTCTTTTTTTAATTAATTCATCTTTTTTAACCAATAGAATCTGTTCTTTGGAAAAAAACTCTATGAAACTATCCATGTATGAAATTAATGTTAAATTTGTTATTTGTGATAAGTAAAAAATATTATGAAAATCTTTATAATGGGTTGAAGAATTATTTGAAGGTTTTTTTAAGTTTGGAAGATATGATGAAAACATTTTAATCCTTTTATGTATTTATCTAACTATTTATTCAAGCCACATTATATGCAAAACACCATAAAAATCAACAAATAACATACACTAAATAAGCATTTGCGAGTTTATAACACTCTAAAATCTCTTAGGTTATTTCTCAAATTTACCTATCTTTTTTGTTGTATCATAAACTAATTCCCAATAGTTATTATTGTTATAACTAAACTCTTGTATCACTTCCAGTCCTAATTTTTTGGTATGAGCTTTAAAGGAACGAGGATTTATTTTGTTGATAAAAGTTACTAGGATTGGGTATCTTTTTGCCATATTTTCTCTAGCAAAATCAAAAATAATTTCCAATACCCCACTTCCTCTTACACTTTTATCTATACAAATTGGACCATATTGATAGGAGTTTTGTGTTGTGAGTTTTTGTCCTAAATACTCCAACTCTCCAAGATGTTCTATCATATATGCAAACATTGACCAAGACGACCAAAACTGCCACGAAGCAGCCATCACATAGGCTATCACTTCATCATCTTTGATGGCTATAAACAGCCCTTGTTCTTCAAGTATGAGTTTTTCTAATTGTTCTTTTGTAAAAGGTGTAGTTACAAAACCATCTTTTTTATCTTCTTCATTTATGCTATCGATTTGATATTTATAGTGAAGTTCCAAAACTTTGTCTATATCACTAAGCTGTGCAACTTTTAACTTCATTAGTTGTTCCCCTTTTGATATTCACTCACAAGCCACATACTCAAAACTCTTTTACGATTTTTAAATAGTACAATCGTTTATTATCTCTTTGTGCAATAAGTGCAACTATTTGTTTATCAATACTATCAATATTTTTTCGTACTTCTTCTATTGAACTACATTCCAAATTTT
>DISL01000116.1 GCA_002421845.1 Epsilonproteobacteria bacterium UBA6211
AAAACTCTTCAAAATCTTTTTCACCAGTCGTATCACTAGAAGTAAATAAACACGGCCATTTACCTTGAGTGGGTAAAGTTTTTGCTAATTCTCTTGCCTCATCTTCTGTTTCACATAAATAAGGTTCATAGCCAAGATTGTTTAAATATTTTACTGCAATATCAGCAAAAGTGATAAGATGTAAATTTTCACTAAGTTTTGGGAAAAATATATCTCTATTGTCACCAAAAATACAAGACATAAGACAAAGTTCACCACTCTCTTGTGGTGTTACAAAATATCTTTTTATATCATTTGGTGCAACTATAGGTTGATTTTTCTCTATTCGTTGGTTAAATCCATGAAGTAAACTTCCATCACTAAAAGCTACATTTGCAAATCTTGCCATTGAGACATTTATCTGTTTGGATTTTCTCATTACAAACATCTCCATGATTCTTTTACTTGCTCCCATCATATTTACAGGATTTGCAGCTTTATCTGTACTTACACAAAAATATTTTTTAGTTCCATTTTCGATAGATTGTTGAAGTGTTTTATCTGTATTAAAAACATTTGTTTCAATCATTCTCATAAGTGTAAATGGGTCTTTTTCGCTTCTTACATGCTTGAGTGCTGATAGATTTAAAACATAATCATAGTTCCCATCTGCTTTTATAAATGCATCATATTCACTACTTCCTATATCAAGAGCAAAAGTTGCAAATTCTCCATCAATATATCCAAAACTACTTCTTATATCTCGAACTAGTTCAACCATATTATTTTCACTAATATCTACAACATGAAGTTTTTTAGGATTTCGTTTGAATATCTCTTTTGTAACTGCTTGCCCAATTGAACCTGCTCCACCGATTATTAAAAAAGTTGATTTTGAAACTTCTTGTTTTAACTCTTCATTGTGACAGTTGATATCTTCTACAAAAAGTTCTTTTGTTCGTCCTATTAAATTTAATATTTTGTTCATTCATCACATCCTTTTCCATAAAATTCTTTATACCACTTCACGAATCTTTCAATCCCAACTTCAAGCGATGTATCTGGCTTATATCCAAAATCATTAATAAGGTCACTCACATCTGCATAAGTAGATACTACATCTCCATCTTGCATATCCATGAAGTTTTTTGTAGCTTCTTTACCTATAGCTTTTTCTAAAGTCTTGATAAAATCTAAAAGTTGCACTGGAGAGTTATTTCCAATGTTGTAGATTTTATATGGTGCAGTAGAAACTTGCGGTGGCAAGTTTAATGTTGAATTTTTAATGTTGAATTTTGAATTATCAATTGGGGTTGCAGGATTGTCAATTACCTTTACTATTCCATCTACTATATCGCCTACATAAGTAAAATCTCTACTCATATTTCCATGGTTAAATACTTTTATAGGTCTGTCATTTGTAATAGCATCTGCAAAAAGCATAGGAGCCATATCTGGGCGTCCCCACTCACCAAAGACCGTAAAAAATCTCAACGAAGAACTCATAATTCCATATAGATGAGAGTAAGTATGTGCCATCATCTCATTGCTTTTTTTAGTAGCTGCATACAAACTTACTGGATGATCTGTATGGTCACTTGTTTTAAATGGTTGTGATTTATTTAGCCCATATACTGAGCTACTAGATGCATAAGATAAGTTTTTAACATCATAATTTCTACAAGCTTCTAAGATATTCATAAATCCTACTACATTACTTTGTATATAAGCATGTGGATTTTCTATAGAGTATCTTACCCCTGCTTGAGCTGCTAGGTTACAAACTGCATCGAACTTTTCAGTTTCAAAAAGGTTGTTTATAGTTTGGCTATCTTCTAGGTTTGCTTTTATGAATTTGTGGCGAGGAAATAATTTTGAATTATGAATTTTGAATGTTGAATTATCAGATTCGACTTCGTCTCTTTTTATTCCTAATTGTTCTAGTCTTGCATATTTTAGATTTACATCGTAGTAGTCATTGATATTATCTAGTCCTACTACTTCATCACCTCTATCAAGAAGTTTTTTCGCTAAATGATATCCTATGAAACCTGCTGTTCCTGTTACTAGTATTTTCATGCTATTTCTTCCCTAACTATCACTATTAAATATATCTCTAGTATAAACTTTCTCTTTTACATCCATGATACTATCGCTTAGTCTATTAGCTACTATTACATCGCTGATAGATTTAAATTCATCTATATTTTTTATCACTCGTGAATTAAAGAAATTATCCTCATGAGAAGCTGGTTCATATATAACTACTTCGATACCTTTTGCTTTGATTCGTTTCATTATCCCTTGGATTGCAGAGCTTCTAAAGTTATCTGATCCTGATTTCATTACTAGTCTGTAGATACCTACTACTTTTGGTTTTCTAGCTAAGATACTATTTGCTATAAAATCTTTTCTTGTACTATTTGCATTTACGATAGCTTCTATCATATTTGATGGGACATCTTTATAGTTTGCTAAGAGTTGTTTGGTATCTTTTGGCAAACAGTATCCACCGTATCCAAAAGATGGGTTGTTGTAGTGAGTTCCTATTCTAGGGTCTAGTCCTACACCTTTGATGATTTGTTCTGTATTTAATCCATGAGATTCAGCATAACTATCAAGTTCATTGAAGTATGCAACTCTCATAGCAAGATATGTATTTGCAAAGAGTTTGATAGCTTCTGCTTCTGTTGAGTCTGTGAAAAGAATATCGATGTTTTGTTTGATAGCCCCTTGTGCTAAGAGATTTGCAAATGTTGTAGCTCTTTGGCTTTTTTCACCTACAATTATTCTACTAGGGTATAGATTGTCATATAGGGCTTTTCCTTCTCTTAAAAATTCTGGTGAAAAGATGATATTAGAAGTGTTGAATTTTTCTCTTAAATTTTTTGTGTAACCTACTGGAATAGTTGATTTGATAACCATAGTTGTATTTGGATTGATAGCTAATACATCAGCTACTACAAACTCTATACTTCTAGTGTTAAAATAGTTGGTTTCTGGATCATAATCTGTAGGAGTTGCTATGATAACATAATCAGCACCTTTGTAAGCTTCCTCTTTATCAAGTGTTGCTGTGAAGTTTAAATCATCTCTTAAAAGATACTCTTCTATCTCTTTATCTTCTATAGGAGACTTTTTATTTTGAAGCATCTCCACTTTTTCTGGTATTATGTCAAGTGCTACTACTTCATTATGTTGTGCTAGTAGTAATCCATTTGAAAGTCCTACATATCCTGTACCTGCTATTGCTATCTTCATTTAATTATCTTCTCCTACATTACTATACCCATTTGGATTATTAGATTGCCATCTCCAGCTATCCTCACTCATCTCATCTAAGTTTCTTTTTGCAACCCAACCTAGTATCTCTTTGGCATAAGAAGGATTGGCAAAACATTTTGCAATATCTCCTGCTCTTCTATCAACTAACTTATAAGGTACTTTTTTACCGCTTGCTTTTTCAAAAGCTTTTACTACATCAAGTACTGAGTATCCTATACCTGTTCCAAGATTTACTTTTAAAGGTTTTATATTTTCATTAGCATCTAAATATTCTATAGCTTTAACATGACCATATGCCAAATCAACTACATGAATATAATCTCTTACACCCGTGCCATCGTGTGTATCATAATCACTTCCAAATACAGATAGATACTCTCTTTTACCTACTGCTACTTGAGTGATAAATGGCATAAGGTTATTTGGTATCCCATTTGGATCTTCACCTATAGTTCCGCTTTTGTGAGCACCTACAGGGTTGAAGTATCTAAGAATTGCTATTTTAAAAGAGTTATCTGATATGTATAAATCTTCTAAAATTCTTTCAATCATATATTTACTAGTTCCATAAGGATTAGTAGTACCTCCAACTGGAAAGTTTTCTAGTATTGGTGTAGTTGCTGGATCACCATAAACAGTTGCACTTGAACTAAAGACGATTTTTTTGCACCCAAACTCTCTCATCACTTCAAGAAGTCTTAGAGTTCCCATTACATTGTTGTCATAATATTCAAGAGGTTCTTGCACTGAAACTCCAACTGCCTTTAGCCCTGCAAAGTGGATAACAGAATCAATAGTATATTTTGTAAATACTTCTTTTAGTTTTTCGGTATCTCTTATATCACCATTGATAAATGTGATAGATTTACCTATGATTTTTTCAACTCTTTTAAGTGATTCTTGCGAAGAGTTTGAAAGGTTATCATATACTATGAAGTCATAGTTTGCATTAGCTAACTCTACTAATGTATGACTACCTATATATCCTGCTCCACCTGTGATTAGTATGCTCATTATTTAGCCACACATTCTTTCGCATAATCATATTGTTTTTTATAAAGCTCCATCTCTTCTTGAAGTTTGTCATATTCTGCTTTTTTCTTCTCGATAAATCTTTGTGTGATATCAACTTTCTCTTTGATACCTTTTTCTGTGAGTAGATATTTATATTGAAGTTTTTTATCAGAGTTGATAAACCTTTCTGCTTTTATAAGTCCTTTTTCAATAAGACCTCTAAGTACATAGTTAACTTTACCAACACTGTAACCAACTTCTTCTGCTAAAGTTTTATGAGAAATTACTTTTCCGGTATTTTTAAGGATTTCTAACTCAATCTCTTCTTGATTCAACTCTTAACCTTTTTATAGGATTTATTCATGAGTTGAATTGTATTGTATTCATGCTTTGAAGATGGTTAAATATTTTTAATTTTAAAACAGATATAATCACATTTATTACAAATTGTTATTTTTATAATTCTGTTAATTCTACTTGTTTAAGTCTTACTTGTAGGAACTTTATGTTTAATTTGAAAGTCCTAACCCTTACTCAAATTAAAAAAAGGCAATAAATTTCTACCTTTTAATCTTTGCTCAAT
>DISL01000060.1 GCA_002421845.1 Epsilonproteobacteria bacterium UBA6211
ATAGTTATTTCAAATAATGAACTTCACGGTATAGAGGTTAGTGAAAATATTGCATGGCTTATAGATGAACTTCCTGCACTATCTATTGCAATGGCGGTAGCAGAAGGGACTAGTACGGTAAGAAATGCAAAAGAGCTTCGTGTAAAAGAATCAGATAGAATAACTTCCGTTATATCTAATCTACAAAAATGCGGTATAGAATGTAGCGAATTTGAAGATGGATACACCATAACCGGAAGTAAATTAAACAGTGCAACCATAGATAGTCACGGCGACCATAGAATTGCTATGAGTTTTGCTATAGCAGGGCTATTATGTGGAATGAACATAGAAGACACTGAATGTATTATGACCTCTTTCCCTAATTTTGAGGACTTATTAACAACTCTAAGGTAGTGAAATGAAGATAAAACTTGCATCATCCTATGGTTTTTGTTTTGGTGTAAAAAGGGCTATCCAAATAGCTAGTGAACATCAAAACTCATTTACTATGGGACCTCTTATACACAACCAAAAAGAGATAGATAGACTTAAAAACGAACATAATGTGGGTCTTTACGAGCATATAGATGACGTAACAAACGGTAATACGGTAATAATAAGAACTCACGGTATCCCTAAAGATGATTTAAAAACACTAAAAAGTAAAGATGCTAAAGTCATAAATGCCACTTGCCCATTCGTGACCACTCCACAAAATATTGTAAAAAAAATGTCTGGTGAAGGTTATAGTATCGTTATCTTCGGAGACAATTCACATCCTGAAGTAAAAGGGGTAAAAAGCTATGGCGAAGATGTCTATGTGGTATTAACACCCCAAGAACTAAAAAATATAAAATTCAAAAACGATAAAATTGCTACCGTTGCACAGACTACTAGAAAAAAAGAAGAATATATTGCAATAGTAAACGAATTAATGCTAACATACAAGGAAGTAAGGGTTTTCAATACTATTTGTGATGCAACCTTTGAAAATCAAGCTGCGGCAAAAGAACTTTCTCAAGAAGCTGATATAATGCTTGTAATAGGTGGTAAAAACTCTTCAAATACCAAACAACTTTTCGATATTTGTAAAGCTCACTGTAAAGATAGCTATCTAATAGAAGATGAGAGTGAACTAAATCCTGAGTGGTTCAAAGATAAAAAACTATGCGGTATCACGGCAGGTGCTAGTACACCCGATTGGGTTATACAAAAGTGTGTGGATAAGCTTAAGGACATTAGTTAAAAGTTATTAGCTTTTAGTGACTAAGGTCTGTAGTCAATTCTTATCTTCCGCCTACCATCTGCTACCTACCACCTAATCAATACTAAATTTAAGCAACTTTATGGTAAAATATTAGCCACATAAAATAAATGGTAAATAAAGGGTAAGAAATGGGTATCGGTAGATTAGATATTGAGCAAGAAGCAGATTTTCAAGAAATGTCTTTTGAGCAAATGCTCAATGAATCTTTTGAGAACAGCGAAAATAACGCTATAGTAGATGGTGTTATAGTAGAAATCAACGGGGATAACGTACTTGTTGATGTTGGGCAAAAAATAGAGGGTATTTTAAATATTAATGAAATCAGAAATGACAAAGGTGAGTTGGTATTTAATGTTGGTGACACACTAAGTGTAATGATTATGGGTAATCGAGGTGAGCGACCGTCAATCTCTTACAGAAATGTACTTCAAAGACAAAAGTTTAATTCATTTGTAGAAAAATACGGTGAAAATTTTGAAGATTTAATAATCGAAGGTAAAATCACTGAAGCTAAAAAAAGAGGTGGATTTGCTGTCGTTGATAAGGATGGAGTAGAGTATTTCCTTCCTGCAGCACAAAGTTATATGAAACCTTATGGTGCCGTAGGTAAAAAAATCAAAGCTAAAGTACTAAAAATCAATAAAAATCAACACTCTATAGTAATTTCAAGAAAAAAACTTGTAGATGACAGTAAAAAAGACAAAGAAGATAAAGTATCTTCAATCTTAGACAATAATTCAACACTAAACGGTACAGTGAAAAAAATCACAAGTTACGGTATGTTTGTAGATGTTAACGGTATAGACGGTCTTGTAAACTACAATGAAATAAGTTATAAAGGTCCTGTGAATCCTGCGAACTATTATAAAGAAGGTGATGAAGTAAGCGTAAAAGTTTTAAGTTACGACAAAGACAAACAACACCTTTCATTGTCAATCAAGGCTGCACTTCCTGATCCATGGAAAGAGATAAAAGATGAGCTTGACGTGGGTGATGCTATCACTGTAACCGTAAGCAATTTTGAAAGTTACGGTGCGTTTGTTGACCTTGGAAACGATATAGAAGGTTTATTACATATTTCAGAAATAAGCTGGAATAAAAACGTAAAAAATCCAAAAGAGCTTTTAAATATCGGTGACGAAATTAATGTTGAAGTAATCGAACTTGACGTTGACAAAAGAAAATTAAGAGTAAGTTTGAAAAATCTACAAGAAAAACCTTTCTCTAAATTTGTAAAAGAACATAAAGTAGGTGATGTTGTAGAAGGTAAAGTTGCTACAATCACAGATTTCGGTGCGTTTGTAACAGTTGGTGATATAGATGCCCTTTTACATAATGAAGAAGCTAGTTGGGATTCAAACGTAAAATGTAAAGCACTATTTAAAAAAGGTGATGCTATAAAAGCTAAAATCATCAAAATAGATACGGAAAAAGAGAATGTTTCAATATCTGTAAAAGATACTATAGACTCTCCAACGGCAGCGTTTGCAAAACAACATTCTATAAACGATATAGTAAAAGCACCTATTAAAGATATAAAAGATTTCGGTATATTCGTAGTATTAGAAAACGGTATAGACGGTCTTATCAGAACTGAAGATTTAGGTACTTTAAATGTAAGTGAACTAAAAGCAGGTGATGAAATAGAAGCTGTTATAGTAAATATAGATACAAAGAAAAACAGAGTAAGACTATCTGCAAGAAAAGTTGAAACTTTAAAACAAAGAGAAACTCTAAAATCTATAAATGATGAATCAGGTATGACTCTTGGTGATATTTTAAGAGATCAAATCGCTCAAAACTAGGAGAAATTATGTTATACACTATTGTAGTTTGTGACCATATACATCAAAAAGGTTTGAAATTACTTCAAACAAACAGCCAAATAAACTATGTTTTTGCGGCTGACCTTGATAAAACAGCTTTACTAGATGTTATTAAAGATGCTGATGTATGTATTACTAGAAGTTCAACAGACGTTGACGCTAGATTTTTAGATGCTGCAAAAAAACTAAAAGCAGTTGTAAGAGCCGGAGTCGGTGTTGATAACGTTGATTTAAACGAATGTAGTAAAAGAGGTGTTATTGCTATGAACGTTCCTACTGCAAATACTATTGCAGCGGTTGAACTTACAATGGCACACATGCTATCTTGCGTTAGAAAATTCCCTTATGCTCATGCTCAACTTAAAAACGATAGAGTATGGAAAAGAGAAGACTGGTACGGTACTGAATTATACGGCAAAAAATTAGGTGTTATCGGTTTTGGTAATATCGGAAGCCGTGTTGGTATCAGATCAAAAGCGTTCGGTATGGATGTTATTGCTTATGACCCTTATATTAACCCTTCAAAAGCAACAGATGTAGGTGTAACATATACTAAAAACTTTGATGATATTTTAGCTTGTGATATTATTACTATACATACACCTAAAAACACTGAAACAACAAATATGATTGATGCTGACAAAATAGCAAAAATGAAAGACGGTGTTATACTAATCAACTGTGCAAGAGGTGGATTATACAATGAAGACGCTCTTGTTGCCGGTCTAAAATCAGGCAAAATAGCTATGGCAGGTATTGATGTATTTTCAAAAGAACCTGCAACGAACCACCCGTTATTAGATTTACCTAATGTTACGGTTACGGCTCACCTTGGTGCTAATACACTAGAATCTCAAGAAAAGATTGCAATTCAAGCAGCTGAAAATGCTATAGAAGCAGCTATTGGAGCTAGTTATCCAAATGCTTTAAATTTACCTATAGATGAAACAAAAATACCTTCATTTGTAAAACCATATCTTGAACTTACTCAGAAAATGGCTTATTTACTTGCTCAAACTGATAAAAGTGCTATCAAGTCAATCAAACTTGAAGCAAGTGGAGATATAGCTGACTATCTTGATTCCATAGAGACATTTGCAACAGTAGGTGCATTAAAACTATCTTTAGCAGAACAAATCAACTATATAAACGCTCTATTTGTAGCTAAAGAGAGAGAAATAGAAGTAAGCTCTAGCAAAACTGCAAATACAAGCGGTTACAAAAATAAAATCTCCGTAAAACTTACTACACAAAACGGTGTACATAGCGTAAGCGGTACTATATTTGACGAAGAGGTACAAAGAATAGTAGAAATTAACGGATTTTCACTTGATGTTGAGCCAAGCGGTCATATGATATTATTTAGCAACTCTGATGTTCCTGGTGTTATAGGTGAAGTAGGCAAACTTCTTGGTGATAATAACATCAATATTGCAGACTTTAGACTAGGAAGAAACTCTAAAGGTGCATTGGCTGTTATTATTGTTGACGAAGAGGTAAATAGCGATATACTAAATAAAATGGCAAAACTGAAAGCAGCTATTAGCGTGTCATACGTTAATATTTAAGGGGTTTTGATGCTTTTAAAAGAACAGTATTCTCCTATGTATTACCTAGCGGCACTCGGTGCCGGTGGGCTTAGCGTGTCATTTTATATGTATCTTATGTTTTTGATACCGCATAAAGACACTCCTATGGCAACATATAATCATATAATGCCTGTCTTAGCTGATGGTTCTATTTTATCATTTGTTACAGCTTTTTCTCTTGTGTTTATCATAGCATTTGCTTATTTACATTTTAAACTTCTAGTATGGAATATAAAACAATATAAAGCATATAAAGAGACTCAAAGCTTTGAAAAACTAAAAACTACAAATGCAGAAGTAACCCTTTTAGCACTACCTTTAACATTTGCAATGACTATCAATGTTTGTTTTGTTTTAGGAGCTACTTTTGTGCCAAATTTGTGGACTATTATAGAGTATATGTTTCCTTTTGCACTTCTTGGTTTTGGTGTAGTAGGATATTTTGCCCTAAAAATATTTCTTGAATATTTTTCAAGACTTATTAGCGGTGGTGAATTTGACTGTGA
>DISL01000055.1 GCA_002421845.1 Epsilonproteobacteria bacterium UBA6211
GTATAAATCTCCACTACTTCCCCGTCTTTTAAATCTTTTGGAGGCGTTGCCAGTTCATTTTGATATACCCAACAAAAAAGGGATTTTAGTTTTGATATTGCTTCTTTGGAGACCGTGATTTTTTTCATTTGCTAGACCTGTTGTAAATTATTAGTTATTATAGCAAATTTTTGATATTAGACACTTGAAGATTTTCGCAAGGGTCAAATACAAGACCCTTTTTAAATATATAAAACGAACCTAGTGTTTTACCTCACTAAGCATCATATCAAGAAGTCTAAATACCTCTTTACTCGCATCTTCCATCTCTTTTAATGCAGATATTGCCGTAGGATAATTTATACTATTTCCGTTTATGGCATCAAATACTTTGTGAGTTCCGTTATGCACTATTGCGTGAGGTCTATCTAATTTTGGATAACTAGGTGTTTGAGAAAAATATCTTTTACCCAAACCTTCACTGTACCATTTACCGAGTCTACAGTTTTTGTGGTCAACGAAATTAAATGCTTGTTTATGCTCTGCAACTGACAAATAGGTATTTACTTTCCATATGATATGGTCTAACTTAGCCAAACTCATAAAAACTCTATCGGTAACTTTTCCAAGCCCTCTAAAGGTATCGTCAGACAGGTGAAATACACGTTGCATATCAGATGAGTAAGATGTGGTTTTTTCACTTATCCCTTCTATTGATTTTGTGATGCTATCAAACTTTTGGTTTGTTAGTTGTACGCTATGCTGTATGGTTTTTACAACTTCTTCTATGTTTTTTGCAGCTTCTGCCGTTTTGTTGGCAAGATTTTTTACCTCACCGGCAACTACCGCAAACCCCTTACCTGCTTCACCGGCACTTGCTGCTTCAACGGCAGCATTAAGAGATAATATATTTGTTTGTAATACAACATCTTTTATCAAAGATAAAGCCTCCGATATATTTTTTGCCTTTTTGTCTAGCTCGTTGATTACGATATTTACCTCTGATGATGTTGAGTTCAATACTGATACTTCATCTACGATAGACTCAAGACTTTTTGATGACTTTTTGTATGTTTGGGAGATTTCATCTGACGAGCTAAGACTTTCTCTAGCAAGTTCGGTGGATTCTGCGATATTACCTTGTATATCTAAAAGCCCTGCTTTTAGGTTTTGGTTTTCACTTTTGAATAATATCTCAAGATTTGAAGCCAACTCTTCATATTCACTAGAATCATTACTAACAACATTCGATTGATTTTTAATCTCATTTTGAGCTTTTAAATCCTCTATTTGCCTAACCAACTCTTTCTTTTCATCTTCCAAATTATCGTTAGAGATTCTTACACTATCGAACTTTGTTCTCAAATCTTCATACGAAGTACGCAATAAAGACAACTCATCTCTGAGACTTCGATTTTCCTCTTTTAACGCTATATTAAAAAACATAATAAATCTCCACTACAAATAATATTCATAATAGTACCTTTTTTGTACCTTAAAAGTAAATTATTTTACTACATAAAATATATAAAAATAGATATTAAATGAAGATATTGCATAATTGAAAGATTTTTATACAACATTAATCAAACATCTTTAAACTTTTCTCTAACCTTCAAAAACTCATCCAAATTATCAAAGAATAAATCTATAAGCGTAGGGTCAAAGTGTTTGCCTCTTTCTTCTTTAAAAAGATTTAGTATTTTATCAAGTTCCCACGCTTTTTTATAACATCTATCGCTTCCTAGAGCATCAAATACATCTGCTATTGCCGTTATTCTTCCGAATATATGTATCTCTTCACCTTTAAGACCTCTTGGGTAACCGCTACCGTCCCACTTCTCATGATGTTCGTATGCAACTATAGCAGCTGTTTTGAGAAGTTCTCTATTTGAGTGTTTTAACATCTCATAGCCTATCGTAGCGTGTCTATTCATTATCTCACGTTCATGTTCATCAAATTTTGCAGGTTTATTTAAAATGGAATCTGGAATAGCAACTTTACCTATGTCGTGCATCGGACTTGCTTGTTTTAGCATTTGAACCTCTTTATCACTCAATCCACAATATAACGCCAACAATTTTGAATATTCCGCTACCCTTTTTACATGGTTTCCCGTCTCTTTGGAGCGACTCTCCCCTATTGCACCCATAGTAAAAATGACCTCTTTTTGGGTATCTTCAAGTTCTTTATAAAGTTTATTAATTTCTATCAACCCCTCTTCTACTTTGGTTTCTACCTCATCAAAACTAAGCCCTACGTTTTTACTTACTTTATATGAAAAGAATCCTATAAATAGTAAAGTCACTACAAAAACTACCGTTGCCGACACATATACTTTGGATACAAAGTTTTGTGAAAGTTGTTCTATATCATTTTCTATCTTGACGTTGATAGCTTTGCTAGAAGAGAGAATAGTATTTATTTCATTTTGCAACACAAAAGATTTTTCTTCTATCAATTTCCTACTTACGGCGTAACCTCCTATTTCTTTAACGACACCTATATACTCGTTAACCAAGCTACTATTATATGATTTTTGAAACTCATATATTCTATCAAGCCATTTATCAAGATATTTTTGTTCCCTATATTGAAATAAAACTTCTTTACTATAATATTTCACATCGGAGAATTTTTTGATAGTAATTAAATCCTTTGTTTTTAACACTTCTTCTTCCAAAACTTTTCTTGTATTATTTTCCAAAGGATACTTTGCATCAAATAAATTATTAATCTTTATTTTTTCACTCTGTAAAACAAAAATCTTTTCAAATGCCTCTTCAATTTTTGATTCATTTTGATAAATAACCAATAGGTTCTTTTGGATATTTTTCTTTTTGTATATATCTTTTATGAACATATCCATAAAATAGTCTTGTTCGGATAAAAAGCTATTCTTCACATTCTCAAATTGATATTCAAAGTTATTGAAAGATTCTTTTAAATTGTTTAGGTCATTAATATTGTTTGTATTTATTACGTCTTTAATCGATAGATTCATATTTTCTTGCATTAAAATCAATTCCGAAATATATTTTTTTATACGGTTGTCCTCTTTTACTTTATACAACACGGCATTAATTGCACTAAAAATCAAAAGAACCAGTAGTGCTATCAAAACAAAACTATATTTAACCGATTTCTTAATATTCATTTTGTACCTCTATCAATGTGATTTCGCTATCTGCCTTGTATCTTGCGTGGATTCCCCACGTACCCAACCCCTTATTTACGTAAATAGCCGTTTTATTTTTATAAAATAATCCCGATAAAAACGGCTGAAATAATCGCACGATATAATGAAAAGGGAAAATCTGACCGCCGTGAGTATGTCCACACAAAAATAAACAGCTATTTGATTTGACTGCATACTTATAGTCTTTTGGTTGATGGGCTATAAGTATGCTATTTTGACTTTTGGATAATTGTCCCATAATCAAATTTTCATCTCTTTTATGACCAAAGAGTCTAGCAAACCTATCAGCTAAACCGCAAAGTGTTAGAGGTATTTTATTGTAAGTAAATTCTCTACAAGAGTTATCCATAAAAGTAAAATTTGACAAAATAGCCCGTAAATCATCAAGTCCGTAAACCAAATCATGATTACCGCTTATGTAAAATACTTTTTTTAAACCGTTTAGTATCAAAAGTTTATCTTCTATTTTTGATACTTTACAATCTATAATATCTCCCGTAATCACTGCTATATCATACTCCAAATCGTTACATACGGCTACAAGCTCTTTGAGAACGCTATTTGGAGTATTTTTGTTTATATGCAAATCGCTCAAGTGAAGTATCCTCAAACCTGAAATATTCTGATTTGTCGTGAATACTTTTAACTCCTTGGGATTTGGCAAATTCATCTTAATTTACTTTTTTGAAATTTAACAAATATGAAATATCTATTTTGTTTCTAACTGTTAGAAAAAACATTTTAGGTGGCTGCATACCGTAATCCGTAAGCTCTATAGAAAATCCTCCGTCCATACTCAAAGTCTCGCCGTTTTCAACTATTTTTGCATGTGAAGAAATCTCTTTTGATATGTCGTTTAATGTCAAAATACCGCCTACAAGATAACCATCTTGAACCTTTTGAACACTTTTAATTTCAAAAGAGATATTAGGATGAATCGTTGCATTTAACATCTCATACATATTGGAATCTCTTTTTTCATTTGTACTTTTTAAATCCATAGTTTGTATCCAAACTTTACCGCCCAAAGACTCTATACTATCTTCTTTTACTAAAGTAGCATTTATATTTTTTGTCAAAGGGTCTATTTTACTATCACCCAATACCTCCGTATGGGCTATTATATGCCCTCCGTCAAACTTCAAATCATACGCATTTGCGAATATTGCCATAAAGGCTACCAAAACTAATCTAAACATAATTTCTCCTTTTGTTGAATTTGTTGCGTAATCAAAATTTTGATTAATAATCCTAAAAATAAAACAGGTACAAATAAAATCAATTTATTTACTGCTACGAAAAGCCCTGCACCTGAAGCTATCCACCCTATACAAATCATATAAAAAGCCAAAGTTTTAAGTGATTTTTGCGATATACTTTTCAGTATAGCCACATTGTAATACGAAATAACGAATGGATAAACTATAGATAAAATAAGACCCTCTTTTAAAAAATATGCCATGTAGCTAAATGTAAATAATACTAATATCAAAAGTGCTTGTTGATTTTTCTCAACTCTAAATAAAAATCCTGCGACAACCCCTATTATGTGAAATATTGCTATTTCATAGGTGTACCCATCTCTCCATATGGAAATATCCAAATCCCTTGACACAGTCTCAAAAAGTGCCGAATCAAGAAAAATCCAAAAAGACATCAACCAAAGTGGATATTGTGGATTTAACATTTGATTTGGTATATTTTCTTTGACAATAAAAAAAGAACTCCCCAAAGTCATTACGGTAAGCAATATAGCTAAATTTTGTCTTTGAGCTACATCATAATCAAACAAAAAAGTACCCATCGTATATGATATTGCCAAAGCAAGAGCTATTTGTGTATTTGAAGCTTTTTTTAGCTCATTAATCAAAAGCGGTGCTAATGCCCCGACACTTATACCCAAAATCAAAAGCATAGCCGTCGATAGATTTGGATAAAATACACTTATACCCAGTTGTACACCTAAAAATGCTTTTATTTTCACTTCGTTACTTGTTTTGATATAGTAACTCAATATAGAGCCTATGATACCCCCTATAGGCAAAGGGGCGATAAGCAAAATATTTGATGAAAAATACTCTACTATACCCGTTTGAGCTATCAATAAATAATAACTAAGCTCAAAAGCTATAAAAAATATCAATGCAATTTTTGACATAACATCTCCTTATTGTAAAAGAATATCAGATAAAATAAGACAAATCCAAAATCAACCATAGCTATCAACAATGCCTCTATGCCCAAAATATTTTTCATATACAAAGAAAAAAATACCGAACTCATACACACTCTTATAATCACGGTCAAAGTCGTCAGTATTTGTCCGTGTCTAGCATAAATAAAAGCACATAGATGAATCACACCTGTCATTGCAACAAACATAAATACTACATACTCGTATTTACCGCTAAACTCAAATCCAAGCAAAGGGTATATAAAACCTGCCGTCAATATCAAAAGTAACCCACCCAAACCATCACTCAAAAAACCGACTAGATTGTATTTTCTAAGGGGATTTAAACTTGCCTCTAAATTAAATAACGACACTACCGAGTAAAGAACTACAAAACCGAATAAAGTTCTAAGTAACCACATATTAAAAATATCTATATCCCAAATATTTGCCTGAGCGATACCTGATATACTAAGAGCCGTAAACATACCCAATATTCCTATGATATACATCACATAAAAACTAAACTTTCTCAACCTATCAACATAAGGTGCGAACATAGCTACCACCATAAAAAACACCCCTATACCCATAGCCACGTGAGCATGAGCTATGATTAGGTCGTTTCTATGGATAAGCCATCTAATATCAGGGATAAATAAAATATTGCCTTGTATATCTACAAATAAAAACGCCAAGATTGATACAAGCAAAGCTTTTTTTGCAAAAGCATCTATTTGTGCATCTTTATACCATCTGTAAAGAAGTGGAATATACAACAATGTCAAATACTGCAAAAACCACTCTTGATTATAGGTAAGCTGGTCAATAAAACTTCTATAAAAAACAGAGCCGAAATAGAACACCGTAGGGAGAACCCAAAATATATTCCAACGTGCAGTAAATTCTTCTTTGTTTAGAAGTTTTATAATAAGATAGTATATAGGTATCAGTGCCAAACTCATACCCAAAGTATTATCCCCATGCGGACCGCTTACAGTACTTTCTACCTGACCGATAACGGGATTCATCAAAACCAAAAGCATAAAAGGGGCAATTCCTACAAATCCCAAAGATACCTTTACCCAAAGAGGAATCACTTGATAAACTTGAATATATTTATACAAAGCTACTATATAAAAAACTCCTGCCACTGCCAATATAAAATTAAGTGCATATGGGAAATCATAAAAAGCAAGTCCTCTTGTATTGCCGAACAACAACGATACAATCATAAATATCAAAAACATATACCAAAATACGGTATATAGACTCAGATAATACATACCGTATTGAGGGCTTCTTGCCTCTTTATCGATAATCATAAAAGGTAAATAAGACATCATCAAGGGTACAAACCCGTATAACATCAACGATATATGGATTGATCTCATATTAGCCGGGTTTAGGGTATCTGAATCCAAAGCAAATCCAAGGAGATTGATAGAATAAATCAGTCCAAAAACAATCCCCACTACAAAAAATATAAATGATATTTTAAATTGAGTTTCAATAAATTTATAAAATCCTGCCATCTTTCACCTCATAAATTTTGTCGCTTTGTAATGCTAGATATTTATCATGTGTTGCTACCACGATAGTAGTACCCCCAAGAGCCAATCCCCTAAAAATATCAAATACGTTTTGGGAATTTTTTGAATCAAGATTTCCCGTAGGCTCATCTGCGAATATCACTTTCGGTTTGTTTATCAAAGCTCTAGCTATAGCTACCCTTTGTCTTTGACCGCCTGAAATTTCATTTGGAACTTTATTTACTATGTCATAAATATTTAACAATGACAAAATCTCATAAATCTCACTATCTTTTGCCTTTTCATTGGCTATTTGAATATTTTCTTTTACCGTGAGGTAATTGATAAGATAATGAAACTGAAATATAAAACCTATATTTTTTTGTCTAAATAAGTCTATATCTTTTATATCGTTATAATTCATACCGTCAAAAAAAAGCTCACCGGAAGTAGGTTTTAGTAATGTGGATAGGATACTAAGCAACGTACTCTTACCGCTACCGCTTTCACCGTTTAAAGCTATAAACTCACCTTTTTTTATAGACAAACTAACATCTTTTAGTGCCGAATCTTTACCGTACAGATGGGATACGTTTTTAATGTTTATCATATTTTACTCCCTTGTATTAATATCACGGGGTCTGTTTTTGAAGCATTTAAAGCAGGTATTACAGCCCCTGCCGTGACCATAAACATAGTCGTTATGAAAATATATAACGTAAGGGTAAGTGTTAGCTCTCCGTTTACATACCCTTGAAGCAATGTAGAGTTTTTTATAAAATAAAGGACGATATTTGATACAAAAAATGCACTTATAAAACTAAACAGTCCAAGAACCGCACTTTCTTGAATAATCTGTAAAACAATCTTTCTCATAGGTATCCCCAATGCCCTTTTAATCCCGAATTCGCTTTGTCTTTGATGAACGGTCAAACTCATAATACTTATAACTCCTATCAACCCCATACAAAAAGCTATAGCAGATATGACGTTTGCGGAAATTTTGATGATTTTAAATTGATTATAATTTTCCACGAAACTTGTCGTAGATTTGACGTCAATATCATCACTCAAAAGTTTCACCTCGGCTATAATCTTATTAATATCAGTTTCAATAGCGGTATTTATCATAAGCATAGAAGCACTTTTATTAAATATCGCCCCTGCATCTTCTATATTTAGCACGATACCGCCGTTTTCAAATCCTATATCACTTTCAAAAGTTCCTGAAACTTTAAATTTTTTATTGGCTATTGTTATAAATTCTTTGTTTTTCATAGATTCAAGGAGTGATTTTCCTATCAAAACCTCATTGTTTTTCGGATACTCCCCCATTACAAGATGATAGTTCTCAAATCTATTCTCACTCACTCCGTAAACTGCTACTATCGGCAGATGTTCTATCGGAGTTGCTCCTACTATAATAGCCGATACTTTTTTTACGTTATCTATAGCACTTATTTTACCGGTAAGCTCAATATCGACATTGGAAAAAAAAGTATCTGAAATCTTCGCTTGTGTAACTATAATATCCCCGTCACTTTTGAGAATCGATGAGTACATTGATATTACGCCGTTTGAGATTGAAGTGATTAAAAATATGGCACTTATAGAAAACGTAAGACTCAAATAAATCAGCAAAGTTTTTAGTCTATTTGCACTCAAAGCTTTTATTGATTGGTACATAAAACTCCTTAATATTTCTAAATTATCAAGGAATTCTACAATTTGATTATGCATCGTATATGAAACTATATGCTATAATGCAAAAAAATCTTAGGAAATACAATGCGAAATCAACCAAAATATAACTTCTTCAGGAATACAACATATGCCCTAGAAGGCTTAAAAGATGTCATAAAAAATGAATCTTCTTTTAAAATAGAACTACTAATAGCTATCATTCTTTTACCTATTTTACTAATTATAGAACTTGATATTATTTACAAATTACTAATGTTTATGTCACTTATGGGGATGCTGATAGCTGAAGTTATAAACAGTGCTATAGAAAGAGCCGTGGATTTGGTTACACTAGAACATCACCAAATGGCTAGACGGGCAAAGGATGCAGGTAGTGCTATAGTGTTTTTAAGTATCGTTGTATTTGTAGTTGTGTGGGGAGTATGTTTATTCTTTGTATAAGCTACTATTTTTTAATATCCGATAAAATATCAAACTCTTTTTTATATTCTTTAGTTTCAACTTCAAATAGTCCAAGCAGTGTATGAAATAAATAGTCATGATTATATTCTTTGTTCAAACTAGCTTTTAATTTATTAGTATCCAACTCTGAAGATATTTTACTACCAAACCAAAATATAGCTGGGATGTGTTTTTGATTTTGAGGTGCTATCATATATGGCAATCCATGCAAATATATATTATTCTCACCGAGTGATTCTCCATGGTCACTCATATATACCATAGCTGTCTCAAAGTCATCATTCTTTTTTAATAAATCTATAACTTTTGATAAAAAATAATCGGTATACAAAATAGCATTGTCATATGAATTGCTTATTTCTTCTTTTGAACAATTCTCAAGTTGATTGTCTTCGCATAATGGAGTAAATTTTTCAAACTCTTTAGGATATCTTTTATAATAAGCAGGCCCGTGATTTCCCATTTGATGCAATACTATCAAAATATCACCTTCTTTATGTGAGTCTATATATTCTTGAAGACCTATAAGCATCCCCTCATCTCTACATTCAACATCACACATAGTATTAAGTTTTGGTGATTTGTAATCTTCATATTCAACTCTTAGTGCAACACCTTTTGAATCAGAATTATTGTCTCTCCAAAGTATACTAATACCAGATTTTTTTAAAATATCAATGGCATTTTCTGTATATTTTGCTTTTTGATCTTCATAATCATTTCTACCGTAAATAGAGAACATACAAGGAACACTTATAGCTGTAGCTGTACCGCAAGAATACATTTGAGTAAAATTGTATATATTTTCTTCCAAAAGCAAAGGATTTGTATTTTTTTCATAACCATTAAGTTCAAATCTATCAGCCCTTGCTGCTTCTCCTACAACCATTATAATTAGCTCTCTATCTTCATCATGCATATCTTCTTCAACAATTTTAGCATCATTAGCAATTGATTTTAGAATTGGAGTTGTTTTGAAGTATGTTCTTTTGATATATTTTTGAAAACTATACATATAAAATGTAGGATTTGCATAAGTTCTGAGCTCCTTATACTCCCTAAAAAAAGAAGTATAATGACCACCGAGCATTAACACTGTCATGACGATAATACCAAAACTAAGCAAGGCAGACTTTAATTTTGAAAAAGCTTCATTTTTAAAAGTGTCATAAGATATTTTTGTTCTTAATACTATGATTGATGGTAGGATACCTAAAAATAGGAAATACAAAACCATTTTTAAGGTCAATAAATCCATACTCTCTTTTATGTTTGTCTCAAGCATATTTTGAATCATATTATGATCTACCACAACACTATAACTATTCATAAAATAAGCCACTAAAGAAGAAACCATCAATATTAGTATAATAAATGGTTTTGTCGTATATTTTGAACTAAAAACAAGTAAAACTATATTTACAAACAAAATAAAATTTATAACAAGAGTAACCATAAACAGTATATTTGATAAACCGTCCAATGGGAAAAACTCCAAAGTTTTTGAGAAAAAAGTAAAATTACCAGTAGCTACTAAAAATATTGATGCTAGTAGTATTATCTTAGTCTGTTTTGTCATCAAGTTCCTTAGTATTTCTAAATTACCAAGGAATTCTACAAGTTTATTATGAATTTAGGATGAATCGTTAGTGGTTAAAAAAAAGTGTAAAAGCTGTTTTTATTTTTAATTCACTTTCAACTTTTATATCAAGATTGTGTATATCCAAAATAGTTTTTACCAAAGAAAGACCTAGCCCGTTTCCGCTTGAGTTACTTCTTGCCCTATCTACCCGATAAAATCTATCAAATATTTTGTCTATCTCATCTTTTTCTATACCTATCCCGAAATCTTCTACGACAAGCCTATCTGACTTTAAATATATATTTACGACTCCCCCGTGGTGTGAGTATTTTACGGCATTATCTATCAAATTCAATATTGCGATTTTAAGCAATGTATGGTTACCCGTGATGGTTACTGCTTGTTTTTCAATAAGATTTATCTTAACATCTCTAGAATTTGCAAAACTTTGCTTTTCGTTTATTGCTTCTTCTACTATATCATCCACATAAATATCTTCAAACCGTTTTTTTATATCTTCCATATTATTAGTAGAAAGGAACAATATCTTTTCGATAGTATCTTGCAAAGTATCAACTTCTCCATGTACGATATTTAAGATTTTCATATACTCTTCTTGCGTTCTTACCTTTCTAAGACCTAGTTCAACTTCACCTTTTATTACGGTAAGCGGAGTTTTTAGCTCATGGGAAGCATTTTGACCGAACTCTTTTACGTTTTTATATGATGTTTGAAGGCTATCTATTAGCTTATTGAAAGTATCGATAAGCTCATCTATTTCGACAGCGACACCTGTTTTTTGTATTTGGTATTTTTGCCCGTCTATTTTTATATTTCTCACCTCATCTAATACAAGTTTTGTTTCATTTAAAGATTTGGAAATGATAACATACACGACCCATAGAATAATCCCTAGTAGCGTACTAAACCCTATCCACAAAGCTATTTCCATATTTTTTATATAAGCATTGTGTTTTTTAAATGGGATTGAACATTGTAAGACTATCAAATAATCATTTGTTTTTTTTGCTACCAAATACGCTGATTTTATTTTTTGCTGTGTTAATGATTTATTTACCTGTGTAGTATAAAAAATCTCATCCTCACTAAAACTAGAAATTTCAACATCAAAATTCAATGTTTTATTTCCCAAATCATATGATTTCTCCAATATCTCTACTTTATTATTCTCTATCTTCGCCACTTGCGTATAAAGTATCTCTATATCAAATTCTTTTTTTACATCTTCAAGTTCATCGCCGTAAAGTTTATCATCTTCATACTCATATCTCAAATCTTTGATTGCAGTTGCAAGTACCGATTCTATAGATTTTGTATGATTTTGTTTCAAAGAATCTATAAAAAGCCATCCAAATATATAAAATACCACAAATAAAAATACGAAAAGCCCGCTCATCAATCTAAATTTTAAATTCTTAAATATTTTCATTGCTAACCTTAAATCCTAAATTACGATAAGTTTTGATAATCTTTAAATCATAATTTTTATCTATTTTTGTTCTAAGTCTGTAAATATAGACATTCAAAACATTACTATTTGCTTCGTCGTTTAGAGTTTGAATACTATTTTTTAGGGTATCTTCACTTACTATAATATTTTGGTTTCTCATAAGATACTCCAGTATTCCATACTCTTTTGCCGTTAGATTTATCTTATTCCCGGATCGTGTTACTACTTTTGTGGTTAAATTTAGTTCCAAATCAGCAACTTTTAGGATATTGTCTATTTGGTTTTTTTTGCGGAGTTGTACTTTTATTCTTGCAATAAGTTCATCAAAACTAAAAGGCTTGGTAAGATAATCATCTGCCCCTAAGTTCAAAAAAGCGACTTTGTCTTCTATTGCACTTTTGGCACTTAACATTATTATGGGAGTGGATATTTTATTAGCTCTTAAATGTTTGCAGACTTCATAGCCGTCTTTGGAAGGGAGCATAATATCAAGGATAATCAAATCATATTCGTTTACACTAGCAAGATATATAGCCTTTTCACCGTCATGACTTACATCGACGTAGTAGTACTCTTCTTCAAGTCCTTTTTTCAAAAAAGAGGCTATTTTTATATCATCTTCCACAAGTAAAAACTTCATATACCGCTCCCCAAAACTATTTCTATAATTATCCCACAGTTTTATGAAATGAGTATGAAATAGACTCCACACTTTTGTAATTATTGAGATTTTGATAATTTTAGATATTTAATTGTACTGGAATATTCTTTAAGTATTTAAGATGAAGTTATAGAGAACATGGATGAAACCTACTAAGACGTAGATTTCAACCGAATATTTGCTTAGCTATTTTTTATACTCTCAAGATTTTCCATAGCTACATCCCACCCTGTACTCGTTCCATAGTCCCCTTTAAGTGTTTGATTGTAAATAGTTTGACTTCCCAATACCGGTACATCGACAATAATTCTAACATGTACTGAAGCTTTAGAATCGCTCTTATTAAATTCACTAATACTAACTACTACTCTAGGTGATTGATTGACCACTTTTTCTTCATTACCGGTAATCACGATAGGACCTCCGTGTACTTGTCCACTTTTAACACCGCTAAAACTAGAATCATAGCTTAAGCCTATATTGCCGTCACCCATATTCAATAATTGCAATGTAGTGCTAACTTTCTCCGATACTGGAAATGCACCGTAACTGTGCGATTCACCTTTTGAATCAATAACTGTAAATGCCATAATCTTCTCCTTGAGTGAAATATTCCGACTATTAAGGTTTTTCGGTAAATACCTTGTTTCTTAAACGGTTTAACAACTCCGATTAAGTAAGTTTAGTACTCTAGCGTTTGAAAAGTGTTTGATGAGACTTAAATATGACTTAAAGTACTAAAATTTATAAAATATTTTCTAAAAATACAAAAGAGATTATAGTTCAAGTTTTTGGATGTAATATCTGATTGTATGCCAAAAGATAAGTAATCCCATACCTTATTTTATCCATTTACAAGTATCTATATGCTATTCTTTGTGATTCTAAGACTTATGGAATTAATAAACAATAAATATATTTAAAACAAGTAAAGAGCCATGACAAAAGAAAATCACATAGAACAAAATTTTATAGCCAAACTTCAAGAGCTAAAATATACATAAGTACCGCTAAAGATGAGAAAATCATAGACTTAAAAAAAGAGCATGAAAAGCTCCGAGAGCTAGAGAAAGATATAGTGAAATATACCAAAGAGCATAATGAGTTTCTCAAAGAGTTGGGTCTGGATTTATTGCCATAGAATCAAGATTTTTGTATTGAAGTTATCCTGACTTTCTCATTTTCATAAGATTAGACTTTTATTTTAGTTATGATACAATCAATTCATTAGTCAAAGAATAATTTATAAAGAAGAATATATGAAATTAATAGTGTTGTTTATGTCACTTTTTTCATTTTTGTATGCAATTCCGACGGTCAATATAGATTCAGACAAATTTAGTATTAAAGATTTTGAATTGGGGTATTTTATTGACAATACCGATTCATTGACATTTGAAGATATTTTGTCTAAGCCTTTTGTTCAGGGGAAGAGTAGCAATTCTTTAGGGATAAATGTTAAAAATACTTGGATTCAAATAAAAGTACTTAATCGAAGCACACAACAACAAACTCTTTTTTTGCATCAAGATTTAGCATTTAGATTTATTTCTTTGGAGTATTTTGAAGTAAACAGTGATAATGCACTTATAAAACGACAACTTATTGAACCATTTGGTGATTTAGCAAAAGAACAACTCAATGGTTCTGATAGCATTTTTCAATTTACTCTTAATCCAAGCGAAACCAAAACAATATATGTGCATCAAAAAACTCATGCGTACCATTTTTTTAATTTTTTTATATTTTCATTCAAGGAGTCTATGGGATACTTAATATCTCAAAAAGTAGATGCAATTTTAATAGTTGGCTTACTTTTGGCTTTGGCGATATACAATTTATTTATTTTTATCTCTTCTCGTTATAGAGAGTATTTGTATTACTCATTGTATCTTATTTCCTCAACGCTGTGGATATTTTATGTTTATGGTTCAATGGCACACTATCTTCATATATATGGTGAGATTCCTTTGAGGTTTAACTTTGGAATAATGTTAGCACCGATTTTTTTAGCACTTTTTATTCAAACTGTTTTTAAAACCAAGGTACAATATAAATTCGAGCATACTTTGCTAAATAGTATTATATTTGTAGCATTAGTAAACTTTATATATGGAGTTATAGACTTTAAGAGTGCATTAGAACTTCTCTCTTTATCTCTTACTTATGCTCTTATTATTTTTATGTGGATTGCTATTAGTATATACAAAAAAGGCGATAAACTAATAAAGATATTTTTATTAGCCCATACATTTTATTTATTCTTTAGTGTGTATGCACTTTTATATTATAAAGGTTTTGTTAGTGCAAATTATATTTCAGCTCATGGAACAGGCATAGGCTTGATTATTGAAGCATTGTTACTTTCTTATTTAGTTTCTTATAAATTTAAAATAATGGAGCAAGAAAGAGAAGAAGAGATAATAAAACAAACCGAACTAAAAGTTTTAGCATTTACTGATTCTTTGACTAAGCTATATAACAGAAGATATTTAACTCAGATGTCAGAACAAATATTAGCTCTTTCAAGAAGAGAGAAAAAAGAGGTATCTATTATTATTCTTGATATTGATAAATTTAAGAATGTAAATGATACCTATGGTCACCAATTTGGGGATGAAGTTTTGGTTGTTTTATCACATCTTCTAGGTGAGAACCAAAGAGAAAGTGATGTGCTTTGTAGATATGGTGGCGAAGAATTTGTTATACTTTTACCAAATACATCACTTGAAAATGCAATCGATATAGCTCAAAAAATTCGAATGAAAGTAGAATCTTTAAGTGTTCCTATAGACTCAAAGCAAATATTTTCATTTACTATAAGTTTAGGTGTAGCGGATATTGATGTGTCAAATGAAAAGGATATACAAAGTGCTTTAATACGAGCAGATAAAGCTCTTTATAAAGCTAAGGAAACAGGTCGCAATAAAGTTTGCTTCGAGCCTATAAATATATAACTTTATAATCTATAATTTCTTCAGTAAAAAGAAAAAGTATGAAATAAAAGAGTCTTACTTAGACTCTTTTACCATATCGGCAAACTCACCGAAAACATATTTACTTTCGTGTGGTCCCGGACTAGCTTCAGGGTGGTGTTGTACGGAAAATATCGGTTTATTTTTGTATTTTACACCCTCTATAGTGTTGTCAAATAGATTGATATGTGTAATATCGGCGATTTCATCTATATTATCAGGTACGCTATAGTTGTGGTTTTGTGCAGTTATCTCTACTACACCTTTATTTGCTACAGGGTGGTTACCGCCGTGTTGTCCGAATTTAAGCTTGTACGTATCATACCCGTGAGCAATACTTAGCATTTGATGCCCTAGACAAATAGCAAATATCGGTATATTTTTATCAAGTAGTTTTTTAACTTCCGCTACTTCTGCAGTTAATGTAAGTGGATCCCCTGGACCGTTACTCAAAAACACTCCACCTATTTCACCCGCTTCAAATCTAGCTATCAAATCATCACCGCTAAAAGTAGATGGGATTACTTCTACTTCAAGACCGCTTTCTACAAGCTCGTTTAGGATATTTCTTTTTACTCCGAAATCAAGAACAACTACTTTTTTGTTGCTCATCATCGCAGGTTTATATGCAAGTTTTACAGGATCCCACGCACCGCTTTTATGTACATAAGCCTCTTTTGTACTAACTATCTTAATATAGTTAATATCTTCTATTCTTGGACTCTCTTGTAGTTTTTTTGCAAGTTCTTCTTTTGAGCTTATTTCCGTAGATGCTATCATCATCATAGCACCGGTTTCACGCAATGTTTTTGTAAGATGTCTTGTATCTATATCACAAATACCTATTATATTTTGAGATTTTAACATATTAGCCAAAGAATCTTCAGCTCTAAAGTTTGAATACTCTTCATTATAAGCTCTTACGATTACTCCGCTACAATAAGGTTTTGGATGTTCGTTATCATCTTTATTTACACCTACGTTGCCGATTTCCGGCATAGTAAATGTTATAAACTGCCCTGCATAACTTGGGTCTGTAATGATTTCTTGATAACCGGTAAGCGATGTATTAAATACTATTTCCCCTACACTTGTTCCACTTGCACCAAATGAATTTGCCTCAAAAAACATCCCATTTTCTAAATATAACCAAACTTTTTGCATATTCATTCCTTTCTTATAATAATCCTCTTTTCCCTAGCTCTTCTTCATACAATCTATTGTACACCAACTGATAATCTTCACTACCAGGAACTAACTTTCTTTTATAATTCTTGATTTTCTCAAAAACCGACTTATCGGCATCTTCAAAACCTTTTACAAACTCTTCAAAAGAACCTACGATAACATTTTTAACTTGATTATCACTTACCGTAAAGTGTATAAAATCCTCTTCCCATAAGAAATCTATAATTTTATGAGCTATATCGCTAAATCTATCTTCAATGCTCAAAATAACACCATGCTCGTTTGCAAGTCTTTTTTTAGCCATCCAAAACAGTTGTTTATAATCAGCTTGATAAAACTCTATATCACCCTCTTTTTTCTCTAAAAGTTTATTCACTTTTTCATCAAGGGCGTTTTCATTCTCTATATCTTCGTCAATAATTCTTTCAATCTCTTCTATTATGCTATCTTTATCTTTTCTTACTTCAATAAAATCACATCTCAATAAATCCCTAGCAATCTTTTGCGATATGTATGGTGTGTGCTGTAGCTTTATTTTCATCAAAACCCCTTTTTTAACTTATTATCTAATAATCGTATCTGCTCTCTCTGGACTTGTAGAAACTATCCCTACTTTTACACCAGTAATCTCTTCTATTGTTTGGATATACTCTTTTGCTTCTGCAGGAAGTTTGTCGTATTCTCTAATACCTACTACGCTACCCCAACCTTTTACCTCTTTGTAAATAGGTTTTACATTTTCCAAATCACTTGGGACATAATCTATTATTTCACCGTCAAGCTCATAAGCCGTACAGATTTTAATCGTCTCAAATCCATCTAATACGTCAAGTTTCATTAAAGATAGGTCATCACAACCGTTTAGTTTTGCTGCATATTTTACCAATACCGCATCAAACCAACCACATCTTCTTAGTCTTCCCGTAGTAGTGCCTCTTTCCTTGCCTACATCAGCCATCGTTTTACCTGCATCGCCGAAATCTTCAGTAGGGAAAGGTCCATTTCCTACTCTTGTACAATATGCTTTTACTATACCCGTTACTTTTCCTATTTGTTTTGGATTAAGCCCAAGACCGCTACAAGCACCTGCACTTATAGTATTTGAACTCGTAACATAAGGATAAGTACCGTGGTCTATGTCTAGCATCGTACCTTGAGCACCTTCAAGCAAAACTTTCTTACTACCGTCAAGGAAACCCCAAACCATATTTGTAGTATTTGCTATAAACGGTGAAAGTTTTTCTCTATACTCTTCTATCTCATCAAAAAGCTCTGAAGCAGTCGGGATTTTTATATTCATAGCTTCAAATATAGCTTTATTAAATTCAAAATACTCCATAATCTTCGCTACTAAAGTGCTTGGATGTAAAAGTTCCCCCACTCTATAACCTGTTCTATTGATTTTATCAGCATAACAAGGTCCGATACCTTTACCTGTAGTACCTATTGCTTTGTCACCTTTTAACTCTTCTTTTGCTCTATCAACCAAAGAGTGGTAACTCAAAATCAAGTGTGCTTTATCACTGATAAAAAGTCTCCCTTCTAAGTTTTCAAACTGTTTCATCTCTTTTATCAAATCACTAGGACTTACAACTACACCGTTACCGATTATATTGATAGCTTTTGGATTTAGTACCCCTGAAGGGATTAGGTGAAGTGCATATCTTACACCGTCAACCCAAATAGTGTGACCCGCATTATGTCCACCTTGATAACGACATACTACATCATACTCTTGTGCTAATCTATCTACGATTTTGCCCTTTCCTTCATCGCCCCACTGAATACCTACTATTAAATCTGCTTTCATTTCAAAACCCTCTTAAAATTTATTTACTTATCTAAAATTTTCAATACATTATCAGTATATAATGCAAATCCAAGTGAATCAATCTCTTCACTTTTATAGCTACCACCTATCATAAGCGTAGAGTTACCCTCAACTACTCTATAATAAATGTCGTCATAATATTTCATAGAACCATAATAAAGTGGTGATATGACTATTTTATCATACATCAAAAACATCGCTATATTTTTTAATTTTTGTAACTCTTCTTTAATCTGCACAGGCATCATACCCAATACATCTTCAGTTACATCATCCTTTGAGTTTATCTCTATAAGTTTATTTAGCCACTCGATTCCCAAATCATAAAGTGCAGCAATATCACTATTTTTAAATAGCTCTATATCTATCCCGAATTCATCTGATATGATTTTAGGAATATTTATATTTGATATTTGAAGTGTAGCTTCAATCTTTAGAAGTTTTACTATATCAAGGCTAAGAGCCATAATATCAGATATGTCATCATGCCCTATCCACTCACACCCTACCTGATAGTGCTCGTTTGATGGATAGTTAAAAACAGGTTGCACATAAAACCATTTTTTATGATTTGTAGTACGCCCTAGTCTTTTTGTGATGATTCTCACAACATCCAAAGTAGAATCGGCACGAAGTGCAACTTCATTGTTATCTTCGTCAAAAATCTTTATAAGTTTTTTGACATCATCGATACTTTGATGTTGCCCGTAAGAAAAATTAGGGGTCACTATCTCTTCAAATCCGCTTTTTAAAAGCATTTCGCTCAAAACAGATTCTAACTCCCTTTTTTGACGAGCCGATTTACCGAAATATAGTCTAGCACCCTTTGGAATTTCGTGTTCTAAAATCACTTATTATACTCCGAAATATGTTTTACTAAATACGGCGTTTGCAGTACCGTCAAATTTTCTAACACCTATTTTATCAAGAGCTATTTCAACTGCATTTACAGCCCAAGCAGCCTCATAAGGAGATACTAGACCCATGTGGTTTATCCTAAAAATTTTACCTTTTAGATGGTCTTGTCCACCTGCGATATTTACGTCAAACTCTTCTTTTAGCATTTTTCTTATTTTGCTCGTATGCTCTGAAAATATAGTCGTCATAGAGTCTGCTGGAGCTTTTGGATATATGCTCAAACCTATAGCTTTTAATGCCTCTCTTGTAGCTAACGCTCTTTTTGCAGTATCTGCATAAAGCTTGTCATATCCGCTATTTTTGATATTTTCTAAGATAGCTTTAAGACCTATTGTAAGAGTAGTTGCAGCTGTCCAAGCAGTTGTATTTTCTCTTTGTTTTTTTAGCTCTGTTTTTAGGTTTAGATAATATCCAAAAGGTTTAGCTTCAAGTTTTGCAACGGCTGCATTGCTAAGACCTATCATAGCAAGTCCAGGTGGCAACATAAGAGCTTTTTGGCTTCCTGTTATAACTGCATCAAGATTTGTTACATCTATTTTTTCCACACCGATTGCAGTAATACCGTCAGCTACTACTATGATGTTTGGATTTTTTGATTTAGCAAGTTTTGCTATTTCCTCTACCGGATGTCTAAGACCTCCTGCACTTTCGCAGATTTGAATAAAAAGAGCGTCTATATCACTATTCTCATCAAGTGCTTTTTCCACGTCTTTTATATCACAAGGAGTATCCCACTCGTATTTTAGTTCAACTTTAGGGATATTGTAAGCATCACAAATTTTTCCAAATCTCTCACCGAATTTTCCGGAATTTACCGTCAAAGCTTTTTTGTGAGTAAGATTAGTAACACAAGCTTCCATAGCTCCTGTTCCGCTAGATACAAGCATCAAAGCTTCATCCATTCCAAACAGTTCTATCAAAAGTTCTCTAGTTTTAGCAAAAATTGCTTCAAATTCAGGAGTTCTATGGTGGATAGTCTCTCCACTCATCGCAACCCTTACAAATTCAGGTACTGGGGTAGGTCCAGGCGTAAGTAACATTTTATTATTCCTCAAAACTTATTATAAAATCTTTTTACAAAAACCTGATATTCTACAATAACTTTGATTAAGAGCAAATTAAATACAACTTTTTAAAACACGATACTAAAAGTGGACCCCTCATCTACCGCCGATTCAAGCTCTAGCGTAAACCCGTGAATATTTACTATATTTTTAACTATATTAAGCCCCAATCCTAGGGAGTTATTCCAACCATCATCACTAACACGATAGTATTTTGTGGTGATTTTATTAACATCTTCTTTTGAGATACCCAAACCTTTATCTACGACATGTATTCTATCTTTGTCAAGCACCACTTTTACATCATGTTCGGAATATTTCAAAGCATTTTCTATCAAGTTTTTTATAGCAATGCCCAGCAACATTTCATCAGCCTTGACGATAAAATCTTCACCGCTTAGTATAACTTCTCTATTTTTATAATTATCTTTGAGTTCAGATATGGATTCACTAGCCAATGAATACATAGAAACATCCGAATAAATAAGATTTTGTTTCCCCTCTTCAAGTTTTATGGAGAGTCTTAGCCTATCTATTATACTTGACATTTTTGTTGCATTGTTATAAATCTTAGTCAAAAACTTTGCCAAAATATCTTTGTTTATATTCGGGTCATCTTTGATTGTTTGAGCATACCCCACTATAACGGCTATAGGGTTTTTAAACTCATGACTTATTGCAGAGATTATGTCGTCTTTTTGTTTGTTGGCAAGTTTTAGTTTGGCTGTTTTTTTGGCGGCTTTTTTCTCTTTTTTTGCCAATATAGTAGCCACCCCTTGGAGTAATTTCGTGATTTTGTTAAACTCTTGCGAATAGGTGGAAACTTCAAACTTAACGTCCTCTTTTTTTGTAAGTTTTTTAAGATAGTCCAACACTTTTTCCGTTTCATCTTTGAGTTTGCTACTTATTTGATATGTGATAAAAAATGCAAAAACCATAAAAAGTGCAAATATAACGGTAGCTTTGATAGCCAGTGACGTAAAATCATTTTGAATTTGGACTATATCATCAGCCATTCTAATATAATAAACCTCATCATCTACCATTATCTTTTTTGCAATATACAACAAATCTTTATTTACGCTTGACGAGTGTCTTATACTATCCCCCATACCGTATTTTGAAGCCTTTATTATCTCTTCTCTTGTTTTATGGTTTTCTAGTAAATTTTTGTCTTTATCGCTTTCGATGATGACGGTACCGTCTTCTTTTATAATAGTAAGTCTTAGATTAAATTTATCTCTAAATTTAGTAGCAAATACCTCAAAATCACTACTTTCGTTTATATAAAGAGCAAAAAGGTCAATATTCTGTGATAGATTTTTTTTGGTTTGGTCTATGTAAATATCTTTGAGCCAAAGATAAACTACAAAAGCCCAAATAATACCGATAAGTATAAAAAGTATTACGAATTTTCTAAAAAAGAGTTGATGTATTTTTAACAAAAAATATATCCTTCACCACGAACTGCTTTGATATACTCTTTTTGACCTTCAGGGTCTATTTTCTCTTTTAGTCTTTTTATGGCTACGTTTACGGTTTTTAGTTGCTTATCATAGGAGTCTTTCCAAACGCTTTCAAGCAGATGCTCACGACTAAGAAGAATATCTTTATTTTTCACAAATTCCAAAAGCAAATCATGCTCAAGATGTGTAAGCTCCACCTCATCATCGCCTATTTTAAATTTCTTACTATCAAAATTATATGTAATATCTCTTGCTTTTATGATAACGGCTTCTTTTACACTTCTTTTAATTACCGCTCTTACCCTTGCTATAAGTTCGTCTTTATCAAAAGGTTTTGTGATATAATCATCCCCACCCTTTTCAAAACCTTCAAGTATATCACTTTGTGCAGTTTTGGCTGTAAGATAGATTACAGGAGTATTGTACCCTTTTGTTCTAAGCCCTTGTATAAAGTTAGCCCCGTCAATTCCGGGTAGATTTCTATCCATCAAAATAAGGTCAATTTTTTCTTCATCTAAAATTGCCTGAACATTTTTTGTATCCAGACAACCTATCACTTCATAACCTGATTTAGTTAGATTATACTCGACTAGTTCCAATAAATCTTCTTCATCTTCTACCATTAATATTGTTTTACTCATTTTTCACTCCGTGAATCGTAAGTCGTGAATCGTAAGTTGTAAAGAAAAACTACTACTCACAACTCACGCGTTTAAAGTTGTTCTAATTCTCTACCTGTTTTTGCAAAAAGTAAAATATTTGCTATACTTAAAGTTCTATCGGCAAATCTTTCAACTCTTCTTAATGCACTTAAAATATTAAAATATTCTAAAGACAAATTACGATTTTCATTCATCGCATGTAAAATATTTTTCTCCACCATTGAATACAAATCATCAGTTTTTGACTCTTCTATAGAAATCTTTTGATAAAATTTCTCTATTGTTTCATGGTCAGCTTCATCTATTATCTCACTTATCCCCACAAGGGCTTCATAGCAAGATTTTACCATAGGTGTAGTATATTCTAAAATAGATTTTTTTTCAATATCTACAGAACAGTTTGATGAAAACTTTTTCAAAAACATCCTAATATTATCTATTACCCTTACATATTCATTTGTAATTTTTAAATAAGAGAGCATCTCCCTCAAATCTTTTGCTTCAGGATGATAAAGAGCAAATGTAGTAACTATCATATTATCTATCTCTACGCTTTTTGCATGGGCTTTTTTTGCAGATATTTTTATATCTTTCAAACACTCTATATTACCTGCTTCCAAACAAGTCAAAACATCTTTTGTAGTTTCCATTGCTTGTTTATTTAAATCTGCTATGGCACCTTTAATTTGATTTAATTTTTCTTCTTCTTTTTTTAACATCTTCTTTCCTTTGTTGTAATTTATAACTATGCGGCAAAGCCACTCAATAGTTATTAGTTATTCATTATTAGTTATCAACTATTTTTATCCAAATCTTCCAGTTATATAATCTTCTGTTTTTTTATTTGCAGGATTAACAAATATTTTTTCCGTTTCGTTAAACTCTATCAAATCTCCCAAATGGAAAAATGCTGTATAATCAGCCACACGTGCGGCTTGTTGCATATTGTGGGTAACGACAACTATCGTATATTTTTCTTTTAGTTCTACCATTAGGTTTTCTATCGTTTGTGTACTAATAGGGTCTAAGGCACTTGTTGGTTCATCCATAAGTATAACATCAGGTTGTACCGCTATTGCTCTTGCTATACAAAGACGTTGCTGCTGTCCACCACTTATAGCAGTTCCTGGACTTTTTAGCTTATCTTTTACCTCTTCCCAAAGTCCTGCACTTTTTAGTGAAGTTTCCACTAGCTCATCACAATCAGTCCCTTTTTTTACAATATCATGCATCAAAGGTGCATAAGATACGTTTTCATAGATTGATTTTGGAAATGGATTTGGTTGTTGAAATACCATTCCTATTCTTTTTCTAACGGCAACCACATCAATATCAGGGTCATAAATATCATGCCCGTCTATCTCTATCTTACCTTCAATTCTTGCTATTGGAATAAGATCATTCATTCTGTTTAAACATCTTAGATATGTTGATTTTCCACACCCTGACGGTCCTATAAATGCTGTAATTTTATTTTCATAAATATCTAAGTTTATCCCATTTAATGCTTGATTTTTTCCATACCACAGTTTTAAATCTCTTGATATTATTTTTGCTTTTGTTTCCATTTTTATATCCCTTAAAATCTTTTCGTGAATTTTTTTCTTAGCATAATAGCTACCGTATTTAATGATAATAGCACAACAAGAAGCACTATAATAGCAGCTGCCGTCTTTTCTATATATGCAAGTTCAGGCATACCTGACCATGTATAAATCTGTGCAGGCATAACAGTTGCAGCACTCATAATACTCATAGGTGCATCAGGAACAAACGCTATCATACCTACTATAATAAGTGGAGCTGTCTCCCCTATTGCTTGAGCTAGAGCTATAATAGAGCCTGTTAGCATCCCCGGCATTGCGATAGGAAGAACATGGTCTCTTGTTATTTGCCATTTTGTAAGCCCTAGACCGTATCCTGCTTGTCTGATACTCTCAGGAACCGCTTTCAGTGCAGCCTTAGCACTTACTATAATAATAGGTAAAGACATCAATGCTAGTGTCATACCACCGACAAGAGCCGAACTTCTAGGCAAACCGAAGAAATTTATAAATATAGCTAGTCCCAGTAAACCGAACAAAATAGACGGTATCGCTGCAAGATTATTGATATTTACTTCAATAAACTGTGTAAACTTATTATCAGGGGCAAACTCTTCAAGATAAATAGCCGTCATTACCCCTATAGGAACTGCGATAATCATCGTCACCAACATAGTAAGCACAGAACCTACCATAGCCGAATAAAATCCTGCGTTTTCAGGAATTTTTGAATCCCCCGTAAAAAAGAAAATTATATTAAATCTCGATTCAATACTTCCGTTTGCTTTTAAATCATCCACTTTTGCTTTTACATTATCTTTGACTTTATTTGGCTTACCTTTTAGATATTGGTCAATCTCTGCACCTGCCAATGCCCAAAAAGTCTGCGTTGTCCCTATCCACTGTGGATTTTTTTCTATATCCTGAGGAAGTGTTCTAAGCCATGCACGACTCACTATTTGCGTCATTTCCCTATCAAGTAGTCCATAAGGATTGAAAGCCGTCTCTTCATCTATATTTATCTCAATCTTCACATAAGATTGTTTAAAAGCCGGATACCCTTTAGAGATAATATCAAATAAGAAAAATGCCAAAAACGACATAGCTACAATGATAGCTGAAGTTGCAAGTATTTGAAATCTTGCCGCTTTTTGGTTTCTTTTTTTTATTTGCGGTATATGAAAATAGTTATTGTTTTTTTCCATCATTTATCCTTAAAGATTTGATACTTTGTATTTCGCATGGAATTTTCTTATCATATATATTGATATAATATTGATAATAAGAGTAACCACAAACAATACAAACCCAAGTGCAAAAGCCGATAAAGTAAGTGAGCTATCAAATGCCTGATCCCCGACTAAAGCTTCAACAATTTTAACCGTAACGGTCGTCATATCTTCTAAGAAGTTCCAAGATAAGTTTGGTCTTAGACTCGCTGCCATAACAACAATCATAGTCTCACCAAGAGCCCTACTAACTCCAAGTAAAACAGCAGCAATAATACCGGGCATAGCTGAAGGAAGTACCACAAACTTTATAGTTTCAGCTTTATTCATACCAAGTGCTAGTGAACCGTTTCTCATATTTGATGGAACTGAACTTATAACGTCATCACTAAGACTTGCGATAATCGGAACTATCATTATCCCCATCACAATACCGGCACCCAAAGCACTTCTAAAAGATGCACTAACACCGATAAAACCAAAAAGTTCCACTATCAAAGGTGCTACCGTAATAGCAGCAAAGAAACCATATACAACCGTTGGGATACCTGCAAGTATCTCTAAAGCTGGTTTTACTCTATCTCTTGCTTTTTGACTTGCATATTCAGCTAAATATATAGCACTCAATACCCCTATAGGAATAGCAACAACCATAGCAATAGCTGTGATATAGAATGTACCTGCAAAAATAGGAACTGCTCCGAATTTTGTAGAAGAGACATCAGCCCCACCTCTTCCGGCACCTTCTAGAAATGATGCATCAGGATTCCACTCTGTTCCTGTTAAAAAGCCCCATAAAGACTCTCTTTGGAAAAAGTGAATTGTTTCAAATATCATCGAAAATAAAATACCGAATGTTGTAAGAACCGATACAAAAGCTGCAAATATAAGGACACCTTTTATAAAACTTTCTATTAAATCTCTAGCTTTTGTTTTACCGTTCAAATTTCTTACCAAAAACAGTAAACTTACAGCTCCTAGAGTCAACGAAGCAATAACCAACATAATCGGTGGAACTGCGTCTATTCCAAAAAGATACATAAATACACCGGTAACCGTTAGCATAATTACAGGTAACCCTGTGTACAATGCCACAAACCAACCGTATTGGTCCGGTTGAGAGTGCATTTTAATCCCCTGTGCTCTTATATTTGATGCCCTGTTTTTCCCCAAAATATATGCTATATATATAAGTGGTATAAGTCCACCAAAGAATATCAAATAGAGTGTATCATTTGACATTATTTCTCCTAATTTTTATTTTAAATGACTTAGCCTCTTGCAAGTGCAAGAGGCTAAAATATAGTGTTTTGATACTAAAATATTAGTTATTTAACAGGTAAAATCGTCCCTTTTTTAACCATATCATCAGTTAAAAGAGTTTTTGCTTTTACCGCTTTTTGAACTTCTTTAAGTGTTTCAGTCGGCATAGGAATAAGTCCTATATTTTTAAGAACCCCTTTTTGTCCAATCATAGCATCACTTGCATACATATTGATGAATTCTTCCATACCTTTTACTTTACCGATATGTGCATTTTTCATATACATAAACATACTTCTTGATACAGGATATTCACCTTTAGCTATACTTTCAGCTGTCGGCTCAACACCGTTTAAAGCTATACCTTGGATTTTATCATGATTTTCTTCTAGGAAGCTATATCCGAAATATCCAAGAGCTGCTTTATCTTGAGTAAGTTGTTGAACTATTAGATTGTCATTTTCTCCACCTGGGATATATGCACCGTCAGTTCTGATTTTTTTATATTTACCCTTAGCATCACCGTAAGCTTCGAATTTTTTAGAAGCTACTTCCATAACCATTTCATCAAATGAATCTCTTGTTCCTGATGTTGTAGGAGCACCTATCATTCTGATTTCTCTTTTTGGTAAAGATGAATCTATTTCATTCCAATATTTATAAGGATTTTTTATTAATGATTTTCCATCTTTACTTGGTACTTCTTCAGCAAGTGCTAAGAAAATATGTTCCAATTTTAAATCCATTTTAGGATTTGTTTTACTTTGAGATATTGCAATACCGTCAAATCCTACCATAAGACCTGTAATAGCAGTTACACCGTTTGATTTACAAGTATCAAACTCACTTGCCTTAATCGGTCTTGAAGCATTTGTAAAGCTTGGAGTATCAAGTCCTGAACCGGAACAAAATATTTTCATACCTCCGCCTGTACCTGTTGATTCAACAACCGGAATTTTGTTCCCTGTTGTAGCACCGAATTCTTCAGCTACATAACTTGTAAATGGATAAACCGTACTTGAACCTACTATTCTTATTTGGTCATTTGCATTTGCTGCCATACCTAAAGCAATTACTGCACTCAAAGATAATACCGATTTTTTAAACATTGTCATTTTACTTCCTCACTTTGTTTTGGTTAAGTTACTCTGGAAGTATAAATAATATTAGTTACACCATGGTTACAACATATATGGACTTAAACTATATTTTTATTTTCTATCTTGTAACCAAACTATAACCAAACTCACATATAATTCCTATTGAGGTAACCACATGCAAACTAATATACTATTTGTCTCAATAGGACTCCCAAGAACAATAACAAAATATGAGATAGAAAAAGAGTTTTCTACACTTATCCTTTCAAATATAGAAAATTCACTTGTTGCTCAAGTAAGTGATGATAAATTTATCTTTAATACAACCTATGGGGTAATAACATTTTGTAACTTTAGCCACGAAGAAATAAAAGCTTTTTTAAATAGACTTCATATCAATGAAGCAAATCATTTTGAAACTGCCCTTATAAATCAAGATTATCCTATGGTTATATCACCAGAATTTGATAAGCCATTGATTGATTCACACACCATAAAATATAATAAATTCAACAAATCAATAGCATCTATTATATCTCTTGCACTATCCCAAAGTGTCGGGCTAGAGATTAGAGAAAAATCACTCGAAAACAAAATGCTAGAGAGTAGAAAGCTATATGAAGATACTACAAAACTAAAGATAAAAGATAGAAATGCTCTTATGAATTTTGCAAGTAGCATAGCAAAAGAGAGATTTGATATATTAAATCAACTCTACCTTCTTGATAAACCTGATATTATTTGGGATGATTTGGAACTAGAATCACTTTACAACCAACTATCAATCCAACTAGAGCTAAAATCAAGATTTGAAGTAATTGAGTATAAAATCTCATACCTAAAAGAATCAGTAGAATTTGCCACAGATAGAGTAAACCAAAAATCAAGTGAATTTTTGGAGTGGATTATTATCTGGCTTATCCTTATAGAGGTATTTTTTAGTATTTGGAGCTATATTATCAAGCCACTGATGGAATAAGATTCCATCACTCACTCAACACATAGCTTACTGTTTCTTGCCTCATTATACCCTAGCTCAAATATCTCATCAAATTTATCTGTACCAAAAATCCCATAAGAAGCTATTGCTTGAGGCTCAAGATAAATATCACATAAATGTTTTCTACAGTCCATATTTGCATAAAACATAGTATAAAGGACTCTTTTTATACTTAATTTATCTATATTTATATCCAATCTTGGATTTAGGTTTATCCCTAATATTTTATTACCATCACCCACAAAAGGCTCAGCTGGAAGGTTGTTCACAAACCCACCATCAAGATAATATTTACCATCAATCATATATGGTCTAAAAATAGGGTACAATGAACAAGATGCCAAAATAGCATCACTTATTTTTGCTGTTTTGAAATAGTTGCTTTTACCATTTTCAAGACTTATAGCCCAAATTAAAAGTGGTTTGACTGATTCTTGTATAGTTTTGTGTTCCAATAACTCATCTAAAATAGGTTCAAACCTATCAAGCGAAAATAGCCCTTTAGATAATACTAGCTTGATTTCTTTTTTATACTTGATACTCTTTAAAGATGCTAAAATATCAGTGGGTTTTTGATTTTGTGCTAACATTGCCCCAACAATACTACCACCACTTACACAACTAATCTTATCAATCTTGATTTGTTGTTCTTGTAACCACTGCACAACACCCAGAGCATAAATAGCCCTAGCCCCGCCACCAGATATAACTAAATTTATTTTACTCATTAATCACCAAATGTTCTAAAATTTTCCAGTCTCCATCCAAATCTTCCACAAGGGCAGTACAACTCTCCACCCAGTCACCACAATTAAGATAAGAAATCCCTTGAATATCTTTTATTTCTGCACAGTGAATATGCCCACATATAACACCATCATACTGATATTCTTTGGCATAGTTTACCATAATTTCTTCAAATTCACAAATAAACATCATAGACTTTTTCACATTTTGTTTGAGATATTTTGAAAGTGACCAATATTTATGGTAACCAATCAGTTTTCTAAGTTTGTTTAATGGCTTATTTATTCTAAGCACAAACATATATGCACTATCACCCAAAAGAGCAAGCCATTTTTTTGTAAGCGTAATCGTATCAAATATATCCCCGTGGGTGACAAGATATTTTCTTTTATCTACTCCAATATAAGAATAATCTTGAACAACAGTAATATTATCCCCCAATTGAAGTGGCAAAAAAGGTTTTATAAACTCATCATGATTGCCTAAAACATAAAAAACATTAGTTCCTTTACGAGCTTTTCTTAACACTTTTTGGATTACATCTGAATGACTTTGCAACCAAGTAAGTTTTCTCTTCATAGCCCAACCATCAATAATATCACCAACAAGGAATAAATTTTCACATTCCAAATCCTTGATAAAGTCTAAAAGATTTTCTGCTTTAGCATCACTTGTACCCAAATGAACATCAGAAATAAACACCGACTTATACTTCATATTCGATTAACCTTATCTATTTTGGTCAAATTATATTAAAAAAGAGTTACTATTTAGTAATATTTGTAACCTCTATTGATTATAGGTCAATAATTGGATATTTTAATGTAATATAATTTTGTTGAATATAACTTAAAACCGTATGCCCACAGTGAATAAAATATGATTCTTTAGCTTTTAGCTTATCCAGAACCTCTGTTGCTTGTTGAAATGTAAAATGATTAACATTTGAAGTATTTGGTATAGCAGAAGCATCAATATAACATTCATCTATCTGTTGGGACAACAAAAAATTCATTGAATCTTGCGATATTCCAGAACAATCAGTTAAATATGCTACAGTTTTTTCTATATCTTTTATAATATACCCCGTTGTATTTTTAGAGTGTTTTAATGGAATGGGTATAAAACTTAAACTATTTAATTCTATAGATTTAAATGGAGTATTTTGTTTATATGTTATAGCTTTTGAATGTTTAAATAAATCTGCAAAACCATTTTCATCTTTGGGATGATAGCAATCAATTTTATCACTACTATATCTAAGTCTTAACAACCCTAATACATGATCAGGATGAAAGTGTGTTAAGAATACTGCTTTTATAATCTGTCTATCAAATATATTTGATATATTTTCAATCCCAGCATCAAGTAGGATTATCTCACCATTTCCACACTTTATATAGGCACTTGTTGCGAGGTTGACTTTTCCATTCTCTCTATACTCTTCACATATTTCACAACTACAATTATGCACAGGGATCCCTCCACTATCAGCTGTTCCTAAAAATTTAATTTCAAACATCATACCCCTTTTTTAGATAAAGTAAACTCATCAATGATAATACTGTAGCAATTATTAAAAATATTATCGCTGAAATATTTCCAAAAAGGTCTAAAATTAATGCAATACTAAATGGAGCAATTGCTGTGGTTATTTTAATAAATAAGTTCAATATTCCACTATTCGTACCAAAATTATCTGCACTTAATATATAAAGAGGAAGGCTACCTCGTGCAATATAATTCAATCCCTGACCAGCTCCATATAAAATCACAAAAAGTGTAGCTAAAAGCAACTCATAAACACTAAGAAGTAAACAAATTAAACTCACAAATATCAATATATTTGAAGTCATTGCGGATTGTATGGGTGTTGTTTTATTGGCAAAAAACATCTCTATAATTCTTGCTCCAACTTGTGATGGTCCCAATAATGCACCCAATGTGACCGCAACTATAGCCTCAATACCAAAAGATTGTAAAATAGATATTAAATGAAGCTGAATTGCTGCTATTGGTATTGATATGAAACAAAGTGCTATAGCCAAAAACAGCATAGCTTCTTTCTTTTGTTTGTGGCTAAGATGAAGTACAACTGTATTATTATTTGCTTGATACTTAACTATGTTTAAAGTAACCCTATTTTTTAGAGTAAAAAAATGTAGTGGTAGTGCTATAAGTAAATGAAAAAGTGATAAAACAATATACACATCTCTCCAATTCATAAAATCTAATAAAAATGTAATTAATGGCCAAAATATAGTTGATGCAAATCCTGCAATTAGAGTAATTTGTGCCATTGGCAACCTAGCTTTTTCTCTTGCAATTTGTGAAAGTGCTACAAAAGCGGCTTCATATAATACAAAAGTTGCCACAATCTCAATATATAATAAAGATAGAATAAATCCTATCTTACTTTCAACCAACGATATAAAAAACATACCTAATGCAGCTAGAATTGAACCGATACTCATAATAACTCTTGCACCGTATTTATCAAGTTTCTTGCCAATTATAGGGCTTATAAGACCGCCTAATAATAATCCTAATGAGAAAATACCAAAAATAAAACTTTTACTCCATCCAAATTCATTCTCAAATTCTAGCGACATTATAGTAAATGAATAAAAAAGTGTCCCATAGCCTATAGTTGAAGTAATCCCCAAGCCTATCACTGACTTGAGTGTTCCATCAACAAAAAATCGTTTAATCATTTTATGCACCAAAATTCAAAGAGGAAATAAGAGATACAAACTCTTGTTTACTTTGTTCTATTGATTTATCATTATAAAATTCTACTAATCTTTTTGCCACTACTTGCTTGTCACTTCTTTTAATACGGTTTAAAATAGTATTTTCATCCTCACGATTCCTACTTTTTAGTCTATTATAAAGCATCTGTGTAGGTATTTTTATATTAATAGTAACCACTTCTTCAAACTCTGTTTCAAAATCTTTTATAGAATCTCTTGAAACAGATATAATATTTAATCCATCTAATATACTATTTTTTGAAACTCCATAACAGTTTCCATGTGCTTCCCAAAAAGAAACAAAAAAGTCTTTATCTTTTAAACAAACAAAATCTTCTTTAGCTATATAATAGTTGGTTTCATTTTCATCTGGTATCCTTGTTACATATCTTGTGACAAAGTTTGCTTTAATATCATCCTTAATTGCCTTAATCAATGTATCTTTGCCAACTCCACTAGCTCCAACTATTAATATTAGTTTTTTCATTTTTTATACTTCTCAATAAATTCATCAATATTTTTAAAATCATCAATTGCTATTTTTATTTGTTCATAACTCCAATCCCACCATGCTATTTTTTGTAAAGATTGAACAGTTGATTCATCAAATCTGTACCTTATCACTTTTGCAGGATTACCAACAGCGATAGCAAATGGTGGAATATCTTTAGTTACAACAGAGCTACTGCCTATTACCGCCCCATCACCAATAGTCACATTACCCATTACTACTACATTATGTCCTAGCCATACATCATTGCCTATTGTAACTTTTTTTTCTCGTCTCCAATCAAAAAAACTATCATCATCTATTCCCATTCCAAACATCTCTTTTCTGTATTGGATATGATGTTGTGATGCCCAGTGCATTGGATGTTGAGATGGATTTATCCTTACATAAGATGCTATATTTACAAAATTCTTAATCATACTATTGATTATTTGGCAATTTTCACTTGTATAACTAAAATTTCCTATAACACTTTCTTGAATATTATTGCTCTCTCCAATCTCAACATACTCTCCAAAAGTACACTCCTTAATAACAGAACTACTTGTAATATTTGGTTCTTTTGTTAATACCTTTTTCTTTGCTACATTATAAGAATCTATTTTATACATCATAAATTAAATCCTCTTATTCCATTATAAACTACTTCACCGTTTTTAAATGTAAGTACTACCTTTGGAAAATTTGATTCATCTATAATAACAATATCTGCCAATAACCCTTCTTTAATCTCTCCTCTGTCACTTAGTCCTGCTAATACAGCTGGTGTTGAACTAATCATAGCAAAACCTTGTTCTAATGGCAAATCAATATCTTCTTTTAATCTATACGGACTCATTAAAAGTGAAGCTGGATGATAATCACTGCATAAAAAATCACAAACACCTTCTTTAATAAGCTCACGAGCAGCAATATTACCGCTTTGACTACCACCTCTTACTACATTTGGTGCACCCATTCCTGTACTTATATTCATCTGTTTAGCTTTTCTTGCTACTTCTACACTCAATGGAAACTCAGAAAAAGTCACTCCAAGATTCTTTAGAGTATTTAATTTCTCTTCACAATCATCATCATGACTTAAAACTGGAATATTATGTTCTAAACCAAAGGATACTAAATCTTCTACAATGCCTACTTTGTCTTTAGATGTTTTACTTTTTAAATACTCTTCAACATCTCTATCTTCTATTTCATAAGCTGAAAGGTGATACTTTTTCCAAGACTCAAGAGTTTTAAACTGTCCTTGCCCTGGACTATGATCCATTATTGAGAGCATATCTACTTTTTTATCTATAATAAGCTGTTTAATAGTAGCAAGTGAAGTTTCACTAGTAATCTCAAAACGAGCATGAACAAGATTATCAACACCTAAATGTTTTTTATTAGCTTCATAAATCTCTTCTATTAACTCTTTTGATTGTCCAGTGCCTCTGCCTTTACTAAGCTCTTCATCATTAAAGCCTATAGCATGATACATTGTAGTTACTCCTGCCATTGAAAGCTTTTTATCAAGCTCAACTACAGCCATAGAAGTAGGAAACCTAGCTCCAGGTCTTGGTTCTATCTCTTTTTCAATAGCATCTCCGTGTAAATCTACAAAACCAGGAACTACTCTTCTATCACCTAAATCTATTGCTACATCTATAGCTCTATAAGGATTTATTGATATAATCTTTTCCCCTTTGATTACAATATCTGCACCTTGAAATTCTTTGTTTATTAATACATTAGTGCTTCTAATAATTGTCTGCATATTTCTTTTCCTTCATATCATAAACTTTATCACTAATTCTTTTCATACAATCAATATCATGAAAAATACCAATCATACTTACACCTTCTTTTTTTATCTCCAATAACTTATCAATTACCTTATTTGTATTTGTCTTATCCAAAGATGCTGTTGGCTCATCTAGCAATAATAAAGACTTTGGAGCAATTATCCCTTTGGCTATGTTTACCCTTTGTTGTTCTCCTCCACTAAATGTAAGTGGAGAAATATCAAAAAGCTCTTCTTTAATATTTAAAAAACTCAACATTTCTTTTGCTTTATCTTTAGCAACATCCATGCTTTCACCTTTATCTATCAATGGTTGTGCTACTATATCGACTGCACTAATACGCGGAAGCACCTGCAAAAATTGGGAAACATAACCTATAGACTCTTTTCTAAGCTTTAATATCTCACTCTCACTAGCACTAGCTATATCTATAGATGTTCCATTGTTTCTTTCAAAAAGAATCTCTCCACTAGTTGTTTTATAAGTTCTATATAATGCTTTTAATACTGATGATTTACCCAAACCACTAGGTCCATAAAGGGAAATAAACTCTCCCCTGTCAAGTTCAAAACTAATATTCTTATAACCATTAATCTTAATTCCGCCCCTTGTATGTACAGTAAATTCTTTTGATAAATTATTTATAATCAATTTCTTCATTTCTATCCTTTATAATACACTTGAAACTAATAGTTGTGTATAAGGGTGCTGTGGGTCTTCTAATATTTGATCAGTTAATCCTTTTTCAACAATCTGACCATTTTTCATAACTACTGTAATATCTGTAAGGTGTTTTATGACGCCAAGATCATGTGAAACAATAACCATCGAAAATCCAATCTCTTTTTGGAGAACTTTTATAAGATCCAATATTTTTGCTTGTACCGAAAGGTCAAGTCCTGTAGTTGGCTCATCCAAAAGTAAAAGCTCTGGATTAGAAGAAAGTGCTTTTGATATCTGGATTCGTTGTTGTTGCCCACCACTAAACTTATCTGGATAATCATCTATTCTACTCACAGGAATTTCTGTTTTATTTAAAAAGAACTCTGCCCTTTGGCGTATTTTATGATAAAACTTATTCCCACTACCTATTACTTTTTCTGCAATATTCCCACCAGCACTAAACCTATAGTTCAATCCCAACCTTGGATTTTGATATATCATAGATATAAGTTTGTTTCTTAAAAAGCTAAGTTCATTAAGGTCGCACTCCAATAAGTTTTTACTTACCCCTTTTTCATCCATAAATTTTTCTATAAATATTTCTCCACTTGTAGCTTTTTGATCTTGATAAATTAATTGTAAAAGAGTTGATTTTCCACTACCGCTTTCTCCAACTATCCCAAGAACTTCACCTTTTTCAAGTTCTAAATTAACCTGATTAACTCCAACTACACTATTACAATGAGGACAAATTGAAGAATTAAAACTTGCACCAGTATCTGAATAACATTTTGGACATCCATATCCAAAAACTTTAGATAAGTTTTCTATTTTCAAAACCATCATTTTGTCCTTTGCTCTAAAACTTTATCACAATATGAAGTATCACTACAAAAATAGTGTTTTATCCCCTCATTATCGTATACCTCATCAAGATAAACATCACTATTGCCACATCTCTCACAACTCATACCATCAAAGTTTTCTATTCTAAACTCTTTATCTTCAAATTTTAGAGGCTCTACCTTAGAATATGGAGGAATTGCATATATCTTCTTTTCTCGCCCTGCCCCAAAAAGTTGTAAAGCTTTGCAGTTCCCTAATTTTGGTGTATCATATTTTGGAATTGGACTAGGATCCATTGCATATCTATCTTCAACCATTACAGGGTATCTATTAGAAATCCTACTATCACCAAACATTGAAGTATCTTCATATAACAACACCCAAAGTTTTGAATAATCAGCATTTGCATGCATCAACTTTGCTTTATAGGTATCTGGCTCGACTGTTTCTAAAATATCAGGCATAGGAACTTGGAATATAAGCGTTTGCCCTTCTTTGAGCTCCTCTTCAGGAATCCTATGTCTTGTTTGTATAAGTGTTGCTTTTGTAGTATCCAATGTTGTAGTATTATCTGTAACAGAGGTAATAAAATTTCTCATATTAACAGCATTCACACTTCCATCACAACCTTGGTCTATAACCTTTAATACATCATTTTCTTTTATCATAGATAGTGTTACTTGCAATCCACCAGTTCCCCAACCCCTCGCTATTGGCATCTCACGACTAGCAAAAGAAACTAAATATCCAGGGATTGCTACTGCTTTTAAAATAGCTCGTCTTATCTCTTTTTTTGCATCTTCATCTAAAAAAGCGTACCTCATTTATTATCCTTTGCAAATTTCGCTGCATTAGCAAATACTTGTAAATCAGCTTGAAATGTCACATAATGAGGAAGTTTAAAATGGTTTGTAAAGCCCATAGAATCTACCCCATCAATATGGTGCATTATCATTTCAAAATCACTGGCAAACTCTTTTTCTCCAACACTATGTTTTGCATTATAAAGCGATAAATCAAGTATACTCATACTTATCGATTTGGTTTCATTAAAGCCAAAACAAAATCCAAATCCAGTAGTGAGTTGTACTTCACCATTGTCTTGTTTTTCAAACATTCCAGCAGTCTCACAAGATGTAACTTCAAGCTCACCTACTTTAACTTCTTTTTTTGTAAATGGATGTGTAAACATAAGGTCTGTATATCCAAGTCTTAGATCTCCTATGGTAGGATGAACATCTCCATACCCTCTTATTGAAGTATACGCAAATCCTAGCATACTCCCAGACTCACCACGGCTCAAAACTTGCATCACTGCACTTCTGGGATAAGGAGCCTCTGGAAATACCCTTGTTATATCTGATATTTCTACATCTGCTTTTAATTTCTTAACTAAATTTCTCTGTCTTAATGGTGCCAATGCACTTAACAAAATATTGTCTTTGTCGCTAAAACCTTCAGACTCTTTTAACAACACTTTTTTTTCTAAAATTAACTTTACCTCATAATCATTTGATGGTCCTAATATCTGCCCACCTTTAATATCTTTAAATGCTGATGATATTCTTCTAATAACTCTTATTTTTTCTACATCAATTGTTTTTGCGATACCAATTCTTTGACAAGTACTTCTATGAGCCCTTAAAAAGAATGCAGCATTCAGTAAATCACCAGCACTCTTTTTAATAGCAACTGATGCCAGCTTTTTACTATACAATGACCCTTCGCTCATCACTTTATCTACCGCATAACACAACCCATTTTGCACATCTTTTGTGTTTATTTGTTCTGCTTTGTTAATACTCTCATAGTAAAAGTTTAAAGAATTATTTATTGCATCCTCACCACCTTTTATAGCAACATAACCCATCTTATACTACCTCCAATTTAGTTGTTCTGCTCAAAGCTTTTATTTCACCATTTGTTTTATTTAAAAAATAAATCTCATTCCCAAGAGGATAGCTTTTATTTCTTTTGTTAAACTCATACACAAAATCTTCATCTATAGGATAAGTTGCTTTTTTCTCTTTGTCTATTCCTGGACCTTTTAATGATATATTTAACCCTTCAAAAGAATTTACCAAATAAATAATTGTTGCAGAATCTTCAGGAGAAATATAACTTCCTTTTTTAATCTCACTTAAAACACCATCCAATGAACAACAAAAAACATAATCAGCATTTTGTATATTTTGCTGTTTTGCATTAGTAATTGCATCTATTAGTGTAAACTCTTCTTCTGTATTATTTATATAGCTTACCTCAGAGTAAAGAAGTGTACTTGCTATACTTAAAGTATAAGAATTAAATATTTTATTTACCTTCTCTACATTTCCTGGCATCGATAATGCATTTAAAAGTACCCTAAATGTTTCTCTATTGTTTTTTTCTATATCTGTACTATTCATCTTTTACCTACATTAAATCAAAACTAACTCTTGTGGAGTTTACTTTTTTATTGAGTTGTTTTTGATAGTTATTTATACTTACTATAGTTTTTGTATAAAGCTTTTCTATATCTTTTTGAAATACTCCACTTTCAAATACTGCATCAATCGTTGCGATATACAAAGACAATTCATCATTATCATCTTGAACCATAGACCAACCTTGTGCCTTATTCACCTCAACAATACAAGAAGTGACCAATGCTTCTCCAGCATAAAACTCACCACCACTAATAGGATCTTTTATTGGTACCAAAAGAGTTTGGCTTGTAGGTTGGTTTATTATATTCACTCCCAAACTCTTGTCTATTTTCTTGTAAAGCTTTTCAAGCTCTTTTATCTCTACTTTTTGCAGTAAGAAATTCAAATCTTCTCTACTCATACGATTCCTTATATAAACTTACTTCTTACATAAGCACTTATTTTATCAATTACCCAAACAGTAGCCACTATAATCATCAAGATTGTAGTCACATCACCATGTTCAAAAGAACGAATAGCATCAAATAAATAAAACCCTATACCACCTGCTCCAACAAAACCAAGTATAGAAGCTGCTCTTACATCACTTTCAAATCTATACAATACCATGGATATAAAATGAGGCATTGTTTGAGGCATGATTGCATAAAAAAGTATTTTAATAAAACCTGCCCCACTAGCATTTAAAGCATTCACAGGACCTGGGTCAATAGACTCTATTCCTTCACTTAATAATTTTGCCAATACTCCAGCAGTATGAATACCTAAAGCCAAAATACCAGCCATAGGACCAAGTCCAACTGCACTTACAAAAATCAATGCCCAAATTATTTCATTAACACTTCTAAAAATATTCGCTAATAATGTTGTTATCCCATATATTGTACGCTTAATAAAACGATTAATTAAAGATTGCCCTGGAAATAAAAGTTCAACAATATTTCTTGACCCCAGAAGCGACATAGGAAAAGCCAAAATAACAGATATTACCAACGCAACAACTGCCATCATAACCGTTTCAAGCATAGAATATAAATATTTTTCTATATTTGTCCAATTTGTTGATGGAGGTAAAAATGAACTATTTTCAATATTTGGATTACCACTTAGGTATTTAACCATATGCCCCCATCCATCATATAAAGCTACCAAACTCATCTCTGAACCATACCAACTAGCCAAAAAGACTAATGCCAATGCACCAATTATCATCAAATTATATGCTTTAAATGGTGTTGCATGTTTTTTCAAATCCAAAAATTCTTGTTGCTTATCCATATATTTATCCTTTAATAAACCCCTAATTGGGGTTTATGTATTATTTTTTCATAGCCTCTTTTGCTTTTATAAGCTCTCTAGTTGGATTGTATGTTGAATCATCTGCATGTGTATATCCGCTTATTTTAAGAGATGAACCTTCTGGTACCTTATAAGCTATAAATGCCCCTTTAATAGCCATTTTTAATGATGTAGGTAGGCCACCTCTTACAGCTATTGGAGAACCTGGAATCAAATCAGACTTCCAAATTATATTAAACTCATCAGCTTCCCAATGTCTACCTATTCCTCTATTAAAATCCAAATCATTATTTGAAGCTACATCTACTCTACCAGCCTTTACCGATAACATTGAAGCTTCATGACTTCCTGAATATATTACTCTAGAAAAGTATTTTTGTGGGTCAATACCTATTTTATTGAAATGAACAGTTGGTACAAGTGTTCCACTTGTTGATTGTGGATCAGTAAATGCCCAAGTTTTACCTTTTGCATCTTCCAAAGTTTTTATTCCACTATCTTTTCTTGTAACTATTAGTGCGTGATAACCAGCAACTCCTTCATCATTTACTTCCATTGCAACAGCTTCAGCGTTTGCCCTTTGAGAAGCAGTCACATAAGAGTTTGGCCCAAGATAAGCAAAATCTATATGATTATGTGCCATACCAGTAATAATACCAGTATAATCATTTGTCATTTTTAGTGTTACTTTGATACCTAATGTATCTTGTAAGTATTTAGCCAAAGGACCAAATTGTTCTTCCATACTTGAATTACTAGCCACAGGAATCGCAGCAAATACTATCTCTTTTGGCCATGCACTAGAGTCTGCACTCAAACTTGATATAGTCAAACCTAAAGCAGCTGTAGCAACTGCAACTTTTTTTAAAAAATTTCTTCTCATAACAAATCCTTATATTAAATTTAATCTTTTTTATGCTACACTAATTTTTCGGAGTAGCATATATTTTTTCAATTAACTTATCAGTTAATTCACTACTTCTACCGTCAAAGACTACTGTTCCATTATTCACCCCAATGATCCTGTCGCAGTACTCTTTGGCATACTCAAGATGATGTAAATTTATAATAATAGTTACACCAAATGACTTATTAACTTTTCTAAAAATATCCATAACCTTCTGTGCACTTTTTACATCAAGAGCTGAAACTGGTTCATCTGCCAATATTATTTTGGGTTTACTTATTAATGCTCTTGCTATAGCAACCCTTTGTCTTTGCCCACCACTTAGCTCATCACATCTTTTTGTTGTATGTTTTGCTATATCAACTACATCTATAACCTCCTGTGCTTTTTTTAGTTCTTTATCTTTATAGTACTTAATAACCGCTCTTGGCATTGGTATATCTTTTAACATCCCACTTATTACATTATCAAGTACACTAAGCCTATCCACCAAACAATACCCTTGAAATACAAACCCTATTTGCTCTCTTAACTTGATTAAATCTTTTTTCTTTATGTCTTCTAGGTCATATCCAAGTACTTTAAATTTTCCATCAAAAACTTTAATACTCCCAACTATCGACATAAGTAATGTAGATTTACCAGCTCCACTAGGTCCAATAATACCTATAAACTCCCCATCTTCTATCTCTAAATCCAAATCCTTTAAGATTTTTTCTTTCTTATATCCCAAAGTCAAGTTTTTCATTTTAATCATGTAATTCTCCCATTTTTATTGATTGCTAAATTCTATATTCAATTTCACCCTATCACTTCTAAAAAACGACTCCACATACTCTATTACTTGATTTGATTTATCACACACTGATACACTAGATATTTTAATCAAAGGCAAATCATTTTGAATACTAAGTAATTTTTTGTATTCTTGATTATTTGGAACAATTTCAAGTTCTGAATGATTTCTAAATGGCTTTATAGAATATTCTTCAACAAAAAGTTTTGTCAATGAAAACAAGTCATTATTTATGTGTTGGTCTATATCTTTGAGGATTTCTGCATTAAAGTAATTACACCCTATCAAAAATGGCTCATCATCTACAAGCCTTAAGATTATTGCATTTGTAAGTGGAGCATTTTCTTGTATCCCAAATTTAGAAGCAAGAAATTTATTTGCTTTTATTTCCTGTACTTTGACAACATATAAAGAAGGTGTTTTACCACTAGCTTGTATCTCTTTTGTAAAAGTAGTATTTTTGGATAACGAATACTTTACTTTTTCGGGACTTACAAAATATCCACTCCCTTTTTTGGAAAACAACAACCCTTTATTTTTGAGCTTACCTATACCTTGTCTAACTGTTGCTCTTGTTACATTAAATCTTTCGCATAGTTCATTTTCTGAAGGTATTTTTTCATTATCCCTCAAATCATCTTTTATATGATTTTTTAAGTATTCATATACTGTCTCATAATCAAATCTTTTTGTCATTTACTATCCTATCAAGTTGTATATACATGTTTGCATTTGAAATACTAACGAATATAAATTACTAGTTGATTACAGTTGTATAGACAAGTTACAAATCATGATTCCATTCCATATTAATCTCAAACCCAAGGCATTATGGGTCACAGGCATTCAGTCTCGCCCCTTTTTTTCTTTCTTTTTGTACAATTCACTCTCTAAGGTAATTTTAGCATGTTCAAAGTATTCTTTATTTAGTTGCTCCCCTATATAATTGTAAATCCATTCCTAAATTTTGTCATAAGTTTCTCTTAAGTTAAGTTTGCTGCCCAAATTGCAGAAATTAAAGGTTACAGAACAATTACAACTTGTATATATAGGTTGACACTATAATATTATTTATGGTAGTATCCTTTTTAGATAAAATAAAAATAAATGAGGTATAAAATGGAATATAAGTTGCTTGGAAAAACTGGTTTAAGTATTTCAAATATAAGCTTTGGGACAATGACTTTTGGGAATGAGTCCGATAAAAAAGAATCCTTAAATATGTTTAGCTTAGCAAAAGAACACGGTGTTAATCTTTTTGATTGTGCCAATAAATATTCTAATGGCGAAGCTGAAATTATCTTAGGTGAATGTATAAAAAACTGCAGAGATGAAGTAATTATTACTTCCAAAGCAGGAAGTAGAACAAACTCTAATGTTAATGATATAGGAACATCAAGAAAACATCTCATGCTTGAACTTGAAAAAAGCCTCAAACGACTCAACACTAGCTATATAGATATCTATTTTCTTCACTACTTTGACCCTGATACAGATATTGAGCAAAGTTTAAGATTTTTAGACGATGCTAAAAAACAAGGGAAAATACTCTACTTTGGAGTCAGTAACTGGGCAGCATGGCAGATTATGAAAAGTATTCATATCTCAAAAATAAATCTTCTTGCTAGTATTGACTGTATTCAACCTATGTATAGTTTAATAAAGCGACAAGTAGAAGTTGAAATACTTCCTCTAGCAAAAGATCAAAATCTTGGTGTCATCTCTTATAGCCCTATTGCCTCTGGAGTTCTAACTGGAAAATATCAACAAACTAATGCTCAAATACAAAACTCACGATTAAATGAAAAAGAGTATTACAACCAAAGATATACACATGATATCTATAAAAACACAGCAAAGTCTTTTTATGATTTTTCAAAAAATAATGGATATAATCCCGCGGCACTTGCTATTAAGTGGGCCAATTCTCATAATGACATTACAAGCTGTATAGTTGGAGCAAGAGATATCAAACAACTACAATCAAATCTTCAAGCTTTAAACATCAATATGACGAAAGAGCTTAGAGATACTATTACTAGTTTTTCTTTTGAACCATTTCCTGCTCATGATCGATTAGAAGAAAATATAGATATAAATAATAAACTAAGATAAGAAAATATTACTTTTCTTGGTTTCTTTCTTTTTTGAGAATCTCACACGCTCCACTCCCTATTCATATCAAAAAGCAACTCCTTTAAATCACATCTTAAGCCTTTCAATCATTGCATATTTTTATATATTCAAAAGCATATATTTATAATAAATATACCATAATACGGAACAAATAAAATCAGCCAAGAAAAGTATCTAAGTAACAATGGTTTTTTGAATTTAGGGATAAATAGAAGTAAAAATCTAGGTATAGCTTTAGAAAATATAATATTTATTATCTTAAATAAAACTTATTGGCTTTGAAAATTTTGTGTTTGGTTTTATGTTGTCCAATGTGTAAAGATTTGTAAGGTAGTATATGTTCATAAAAGCACTAAACAAATATAGTTATTCTTTCCCAAATCCCAAGTTTGCTAGTGATGAAGGGCTACTAGCCCATAGTGGAGATTTATCTACTACACGACTTCTAAGTGCTTACAGAAATGGTATTTTTCCTTGGTACAATCAAGGTGACCCTATACTTTGGTGGTCTCCCAATCCTAGAATGGTATTATACCTTGATGATTTTAAAGTATCTAAATCATTGAAGAAAAAGATTGACCAAAATATATATGAAATAAAATTTGATACAAACTTCAAAGAAGTTATATATAATTGTGCAAAAGTCAAAAGAAATTATACCGACCATACTTGGATACAAGATGAGATTATAGAAGCTTATTATGAGCTACATTTACAAGGATATGCCCACTCTTTTGAAAGCTATTTTGATGGTGAGCTTGTAGGTGGTGGCTATGGTGTAGTGATGGGGGATATATTTTGTGGTGAAAGTATGTTTAGCCTCAAAGCCGATGCTTCCAAAGTAGCACTTTTTTATCTCATCCAAAGACTCAAACAAAAAAACTTCCAACTAATAGACACCCAAGTCCCAAATGACCACCTAAGAAGTCTAGGAGCAAAAGAAATAGAAAGAAATCATTTCCTCAAACTACTCAAATCAGCTTTGGAAAATCCTTTGGAGTTTTAAAATTTCGGGTATATTTATATTTTTTAGTACAGAATTTTGGATTAATATATGTTAACTAATATGTAAAATATACATTCTACTTTACAATTTATGCCATACTTATTTATGCATAAGTTCAGAAATATATACAAAAAGTGTATTTGGTATTAAAATTTAATTGTACACGTCCCCTTTTTAAAAAGTATATAGAGGAAGTTTATTTATGGGAGTACTTACAGCTATTAGATATGATGATAATTTTAGAATATTTTTTGAAAGATTAAAAGCAAATGGAAAACATACAACAGCTGCACAAATAGCAGTTATGAGAAAGATGATAATTATTGCACATAGTTTATATAAAAATGATGCAGTATATGATAAAGAATTGTATCAAAAAACTTGTGGTGATTTATAAAAAATGCAATTTATTTACTCTTTTTTAGGGAGATTTATTATGTTACAATATTAATTAGAAATTTTAAAATTTAAAGTTTTTTTAAGGTGGCGACTGTCCCCTTTTTTTGATTCTTCTGTGTCACTTGGGTATTTTATCAACTTTGATAGTTCTTCTTCTGTAAACTTTGATACTTTTCAATCATCCTTTATAATCTTTTATTAATTATCTTACTTAATGTTTGTCGTGAGCAATAGTTTTCCCGCTAATATAAACTATTGGTATCCTCGTATTTGTTAGCTTTTTTTCGCATTACTTTGTGCTCTTTTAATAACTCTATTAGCGGTTGTTTCTGACCACCCTTTTGCAACTAGATCTTCTACAGAGAATTTATCAATATTTGAGCCAATTAATAATAGCAATAGAGCAAAACCCTCTGAAACTTGCCATTCCATGTTTTCTTGTTTAATAGCTTTTAAATATGATTCAGGATTAAAATCAAGAGACTTTTTTAGTTCTCCAAAATTTTTTATTCCTATTCTTTCACAATGGTATACAATACTTCCTAAATAGTCATATGCAAAATAGTCAATATTGTCTTCTATCGGTTCAACACTATAACCGATTTTCTTCATAAGTTTAACAATATTGTCTAGCTTTTCCCATTTTAATAAAAATTCACTCAAAGTGATTTTATCTATTGGCAAAGTATCATCTCCATGAGCAAGTGCTTTAGCCGCATTTATATGTGCCATTTCTGTTTTGTTTCTTACTGACATGAATTCTTCATCTGCTAACTCAAAAAGACCAGCTAAGCGAAATAGTTTACGTCTAAGATGTTTTGGTATATCTGATTCATTTTTATATTGTAGAGCATGTGATACAGCAGCCCAACTATGCTGAAGAACAGTTCTAATTTGAATCTCAGAAATAAACTCTTTATAGCTTTTCCACTCAGGTAAGGATAACCTTTCATCTTTTAACTTAATAATATTATGCAATGAAAGGTATCCAAATTTATCTGCTGAGTAGTTCTCTGCTTGATGAGAATTTTCTAGTTCAATAATTTTAAATTCTTCTTCTATAATTTTTGCAACTTTTTCAACTTCATCATTATAATATACAATGATTCTTATACCAGATAAGTCTGACAATTCTTTTAATGGATTTTTGTATGATTTTCCAGGTCTACTTATTTTCTCCGCAAAGCTTTCAACTGATTTGGTTCTAGACTCAATCAAATGTATTTTAATTTTTTTTAATTTTAATAATTCTTCTATTAATGATTTTAAGCGTTCTGTAAATGATAAAAGATGTGGACGTTCAATTCTATCATTTCTTTGGTATCCATGCTATATCCTTTTTATAAGTTAACTATTTATTGAACATACATTATATATAAAACACACTGAAAAATCACTAAATAACATACATAAAATGCCCCATATATTAAAATACCGACAAACACTTTAGATAAGGTATTATTGCACATTTTACTATAAAAAACATTGCAAAGACAAATGGGATAGGCTACTTTATCGTAGAACACCAAAAAAAGGGGACAAAAAAAGAAAAAAAGGGGACAGAAAAAGGTGACGAGGCTACTTTACATTAGCCTCTCCCTTTTGTAATCTACTATCTCCCAGCAATACATACAAAATTACAAACCACAACACCACACCCCCATTCCTCTCAAACACATCAAAAAATAAATATATTGATAAAAGATAATAGAATATGGAATACATTCCTAAAAAAGTTTTGAAATATGGAATCAATTCCACTATAAAACAACAAACACTGAAACGATACATATGATGAAGTTGGTTTATAATATTTATTTGTAGGGGTCTGAACCCTTTTTGCCTTTTGACTCTTGTGATACAAGAAGAAGATTCTTACTCTTACGTAAATGGTGGTTTGTTTTTATCAAAAATATTTAAGGACACCTTACCAATTTTAATTTGCATATTTGAGTTCAAATTCATCAAATGAAATCAATCTGCTTGGGTCTTTTTTAATATCTTCTCTGATTTGAATAAGCTCTTTTTGTCTCTCATAAAAATAAGGGTCATGTTCCAAATTTTTATCATCGTGGACTTTCACTTCATTTGAAAGCTTTATATTTGACTTAAAAGCATTTGAGTTCAGAGTATTACCTCTTTATCTAATTTTCTCAATCAACTCATTTGCAACAAAATTCATCTTTGAAAATGCATGTAATCCCACAAGAATGAGGACAAACCATTTTTTGCCAAGGTCTTTAAGACTTGCTCCCATATGATACACTTCCTTTTTATCTAATATTATAAATCTATCATGGGAGTTTTTAAATATTTTTAGTTCTACATTTTGATATTGTTTTTGATATTTGTCTAAATCTAATTTTAGTTGTTTAGATATATTATTTGTGTAGATTATTACTTTTATATTTGGTATTTTAGAAAAGATTGTTAAAACCGTGTCATCTATATAATTATCAATTAGTATTATTTCGTTTTGTGCATTTCTGAATAAATCATTTACGAAACTGTACGCTTCATAAACTTGCCCATCATAAAAGATACCTTGATGAGTTTCAAGCTTATTATGTTTTACAAGTGATTTAACTTCACTCATTTGAAATTTTAAGACATTTACATCATTTTCCAAAGATACAAATCTTTCATTTGTGATTTTTTCAGAGTTTATCACATAGCCATTTTGAATATAACTTTTCAAAATGCTTGTTGCCCATTGTCTGAATTTTACACCTTTTTGAGATTTGACTCTATATCCAATTGATATAATAACATCAAGATTATAATATTCTACATCTTTTGTTTGTGTTTTTCCTTCTATTGCCCCATGTTGAGTGGTTGTCGCAAAATTTGCGACAACCATATTTTTATCCAACTCTTTTTCTCTAAAAACATTATTTATATGTTTACCTATTGTTTTTACATCTCTGCCAAAAAGTTCAGATATTTGATTTCGATTTAGCCATACAGTTTGACCATCAACCGAAACTTTAAGTTCCAACTCCCCATCATTATATACCACAATATTCGATATGTCAGTCATGAAATCTACCTTGTATTTAGTTGATTCAAAACTTTAACATAAAAATAGATTAACACTTAAAAATATTGCAATATGTAATATTTTTTAAAATTATTATAGAATAATTATAATATACATTAGAAAAGAACAAAACTACTTTATCTACAACCCCACTCCCTATTCCTCTCAAAAACATCAAAAAGCAACTCTTTTAAATCTTTTTTTATCTCTTTAGGAAGCTCTTTTTTATCACAATAAATAAAAAACGGCACGGTATTTAACATAGACTTTTTAAGCCTTTTTCGTAGTGTCGATACCTCATCGATAGATACTAGCTCTTCACCGCTAAAAAGATGAAAATCTTTTGAAATTCCAAGGCTAAAGGAGACTATTTGATACGACAAAAAAAGCTTTTCTTTTGATTCATGGTATGATACGAAATTATCAAGGGAGTTTTTTAGTATTTGGAGTTTGGAGGGGCTAATATATCCAAAACTCTCACGAAATTGGTATTTTTGGGTAGTGGTAAATTCCAAAACACCGTACAAGTCATTTAAGTTTTTCCAAATGGAGCTAAAATACTTTTTACCAAACAATACCTCTTCAAAAATCATCAAAACTTTTTGCTTATTTTTTGTCTTAGTATCATATTTGAGGGCAAAATACTCCTCTTTGAAAAGTGAAATAAGCCAGTTTTCATCAAGCAAGCTAATAGTATCTAGTTTTTGCTCCAAGCCCTTTACCTTATCAAACTTCCACAGCATTGAAATATCATTGTTTTTTCGTGAACCTTTAAGGAAAAATTTATTTGCAAGATATGCTATAAGACTTTCAAGCATAGCATCTTTTCTAGCTATTTGGTGATGGAAAATCACCTTTTTGTATAGGTTGAACCTCATCTCAAGCATATGTTCTATATCCAAAATAGCACTATCACAAAAAGATATATAATACTCTTTTTTTCGTTTGGTAAGAACACTTTGTTTTGCAATTCTTAGCAAATCCACAGCCCCACCTATGTATCCGCTAGCCAACATATCACGGTTGATATAATCAAGCCTATCAGCATCTACGGTGGAGTCTATCAAGCCATGCAACACACCAAAATCAAATCCACCAAATTCCCTATCTTTTAAAATATGCTCCACCACACTATAAACAACTTTGATATAATCCCTATCCTCACCCAAACAAAAACATTGAACTACCTCATATTCAAACAACATCTTACAAAACGAAAGCCCCATAGCCTCGTGCAATACTTTATCTTGGTTATTTGTAATACTATTATAAAACTCCAAAAACTCAATTTCTTCCTTATTATGACTCTCTTGTTTTGAAAGTTTTGCAAAAATACTTTGTAAGGCATATTCCACCTGATGAGAAAAAGGCAAATGACCCACATCATGCAAAAGTCCACAAAGCCTTATAGCCTGTAAAGATACCATATAAGCATATCGCTCTTTATCATCTTTTAATGGCACCAAAAACTGATATAACGCATCATCTACAAATAGTTTGCTTTTATGAATCTTGGATTTTATATCTTTTTCTTTTTCTATTTTTTTAATAGCTTGATAAATATCTTCAAGTATTTGACTGCGTAGTTTATCTTTTGCATTGAGTAAAGCACTTTTATACATATACG
>DISL01000112.1 GCA_002421845.1 Epsilonproteobacteria bacterium UBA6211
ATAGAGAGAAAATGAATAAAGAGGGTTTGTTGCATAATAAGAAGTATGATTTAGAGAGTGAGTTTAGATAAATATTGGAACTTTCCAAAAAATAGCTAAAAACTTATTGAGTTGATAAATGAATAAGAAAATGATTTCATAAACTAAAAGGAGATAAAGATGAAGTATATTAAATTGCTTTTATCGGCATTGATGCCATTGGTATTTCAAGCATGCGTTGCAAATCAAAGTTTATCATACAATGATGTTGTAAAAACAGCACTTATTGAGTGTCCAGGTCCTGAAATGAGTATCCAAATAATGCCTTCTAGAGGTTTTATTGCAGATTCTTTAGCCATCTCTGCTATTAAAACATACGGTAATGATGGTGGTTTTTCCAATAGTTTCTCAAAGTTTATCCAGTCAGGATTAAAAAATATTAGTCTATATTGTGCGAATCCACAAAAATTAGAGGCTGCATTAATAAATACATTCGGTTTGTATCAAGATAATGAGCTTAAAGGTATATCTGTTTGTGTAATCGGTTCACCGAATAGTCAAGAATTGGTAACTAAGGCAGCTAGAATAGGTATTACTGTTACTTTTGCACATAACAAATAAACTTAAAAAGAGGAACAGCAATGAAAACAGCACAAATAATTTTAATTATATGGTTAATTATATTACTACAAGGTTGCGTAACTAGTTCTAATTCTTTGAATATAGAACAATTACAAGAAAAAGCATTGCTAGATGATGCACAAGCACAGTATAAACTAGCTATATATTATGAAAATAAAAAGAATTTCCAAGAATCACTTATGTGGTATGAAAGATCTGCTTCCAAAGAATATGCACCAGCCCAGAATGAGTTGGGTAACATCTACCTAGAAGGGCGTATAGGGGTTGAAAAGGATTTGTATAAAGCATTTGAATGGTATCAAAAAGCATCTGAAGGTAACTATTTTGATGCAACTAATAATCTTGGATATATGTATGATTTGGGATTAGGTACAAAACAAAATTATCTCAAAGCTGCTGAACTTTATGGAATTGCTGCATCACAAGGCTCAATACGTGCTATGTATAATCTTGGTATTATGTATAAACAAGGGCAAGGTGTGGAAAAAGATATGATTCAAGCTTATAAATGGCTTGACCTTGCAAGATACTATACATTGACTTCTAAAGATATGACACTAAAGTGGTCAATTAGAAAACAATGGGATGAGTTAGAATCAACAATGAGTAATTCCGACAAAGAAGTGGCAAAATCACTGGCTACTAAATGGCAAAAAGAACTAAAGAATCTTTAAAAAAGAAAAAAAGACTGGCACAATGCAACGGTGACTTTAGTCGGTATTTTTTGGAATCTAGAAATGTAAAAAGGGGTTCACACATCCTCCCCAAAAAAAATATAATTAAGAAATATCTCAAAAGTAGAGATTTAGCAAACTTTCTTTGAAATTGCAATGTTTTTTATAGTGAAATATTCAAGAACATATTATTTACAGTCTTTGTCATTATTTATATATATGTTATTTATTGATTTTTTAGGGTGTTTTATATACAATGTAGGTTCAATAAATAGTTATACGAAAGAATTGGAAGTTGTAATGTCTCTACTATATTTCAAAATTTCAAATTAAGTGAAAAGATTAGATATAAAGGTACATTTATTAATCATATTATTTGTCACAGCATAAACATAATAATATTAGAGTGTGATAATGGTGAATTTTTAAATTTCGATGATTTAGATAATAATTTAAAATTAAGATTGAAGATTGTTATCCAGAATGCTTTGTTGAAAATTAAATATTCTGTCCTCGGAACTCCCCAAAATTAAACAAATTATAGCAAGGGTTTGTATTGGAATATACTTATAAAAGATTAGATATTAGGTGCTATTTACAATCACTATATGATGATGGATTAAATCGTTCGACTAAATATACAGATGATGAGTTGTTTTTAATAATTCAAGATATTGGTATTTTTAGATTTAAAGGGTATGTAAAAGCTTTTAGAAACAATATATCAAATTATTCAATAGATTTTATTATAGATATACATAATTTAGACAGAGAAATATCATCCAAACTATTTAAAATGACATCACAAATTGAGATAAAATTAAAGTCTATTTTGATAGAAACAGTCTATAATCTTACAGATAATCCTTTTTGCTATTTGCTAAAATCAAATTACAAAAATGATTTTACAATGCCATTTGACAGTATTCAAGATTGGGAAATGAAACCTACTAATGCCGAACAAAAGAAAAAAAGTGAAGTTTATTTGCATTATAGAGATTATTATCTAAATACATATAGTTTCATTTCAAATAAAGTTAAATATACATTGGATGATAAGAGTATAGTTAAAATTAGTAATTCTTCTAGCCTTGACATCAACTTCCCACCATTTCATTATTTTATAGAAAATATAACTTTAGGGGTACTTATAAATATAATATCACAACTAACTATTGATACAAATGATATATTGAAAATTATTGGAAAGCAATTTGGTTTTTATAATTCTTCTGTTTTTTTAAATTATCTTCTTAGACTTAAGGAAGTTAGAAACAGATGTGCTCACAATGGAAGACTTTTTAATAGAAACTATAGAGGTATAAAAGCTATAGGAATACATCAAACTTTTAGAAAAGTGATTTATGAACACAAGCTTATAGATGTTTATTTATCTTTTTTGTATATGATTAATGATAATATAAATATCAAAAATGTAAATGAGTTAATGACAAAATTTGAAGATGAAATTATAGGACAATATGACTCAAGTTTAAAAAGTTTTGTAATGGATTTTTTGAGGATAAAAAAGACAAGGTAAGTGTGCAAGCAGTGACTTACCGTAAGTATCGAAATTATACCAAAAAAACTTTAAAGTTAAATAAAAGTAACAATAAGTTTTTGGCAAGATTGCAATGTTTTTTATAGTGAGATATTCAAGAACACCTTATTTATTGTGTTTGTCGTTGTTTTTATATACTACATTTTTTATATATGTTATTTATTGATTTTAAGGGTGTTTTATATATAATGTAGGTTTAATAAATAGTTAGAAGATAAAAGGATATATAAAAATATGAATATAGGATTTAAGTGTGATATTAAATGTAAAGCGGAAGAAGAAACAATTCAGGAAACATCATCTGTAACAGGAGATATAAAATCAACTTACAAAGCTAAATTAAATACTTTTGAATATTTTATTTCGAAATTAGGAATACCTGGTATTTTATCAGTTTTAGTTTTTATAATGATTTCTTTAATAGCAATAATACAAGTTATTCAAGGGAGAAATATCGAGCTACCTTCACTCTTTACGGAAATTGCCACATTAATAATTGGTTTTTATTTTGGTAGTAAAACAAAAAATAATATTGAAGAAAATGAAGAAAAACAACAAATTGGTTTTAAGCAAAACTAAAAATCAAAAATCAGGGGACAGAATACCAATTAATTGCAAATTGTAATATTTTTAAATAAATAGATTTTATTTTTGTATCATTTTTAATATCTAAATATTGGAGATAAAAATGGCAAGAATAAGAAGAATTGTGATACCAAATGTCCCTCATCATATAACGCAAAGAGGTGTTCGCTCACAGAATATTTTTTTTAAAGATGAGGATTATCAATATTATAAAGAGTTGCTATATACACAATCAAAACTACATGGTTTGGAAATAGTTTCATATTGTCTTATGACAAATCATGTACACATAATAGCAATACCACAAAATATAGAATCATTATCCAAAGCAATAGGTGAAACACATAGACTTTATACAAGAAAAATAAACTTTGAACAAAAAGTAAAAGGGCATCTTTTTCAAGAAAGATTTTATTCTACCCCTTTAGATGAAACACATTTTTTATATGCTTTAAGATATGTAGAACATAACCCAGTAAAAGCATATATGGCTAAATACCCTTGGGCTTATAAGTATTCTAGTGCAAGATATAGATTGAATGAAGTAAAAGAAGATAAACTTTTGTCAAATTATGAGCCAATAGATAAGATACTAAACTATAAAGAGTTTTTACAAGAAAAAACACAAACAAAACTCCTAAAAGAAAAAACAAGAACAGGAAAACCTTGTGGAGATGATGATTTTTATGATAGAATAGAAATATTGACAGGGATAAATTATAAAAATAAAAAAGCAGGACGACCTAAGAAAGAGCAAGGATTTGATTAATTAGTATTCTGTCCCCAGATTCCACTTTGCGGTGGAGTGCCTTATCGTCCGCAGGTTCATTCACTTAGCCATAAAGCTCATATCATAGTAGGAACTCCAGGGAGGATTCTGAAACATCTTAGTGAAAACAACTTTGAGACAGACCATATCAATACTTTGGTACTTGATGAAGCCGATAGGATGCTTGATATGGGATTTAGTGAAGATATACAAGCTATTATAGACTATTTACCGAAAAACCGCCAAACAATGCTTTTTAGTGCCACATATCCAGATAATATAAAAAAACTAGCCCAATCTATCATGACAAATCCAGCTGTAGTAGAAGTGGATACCACACATCAAGCTCAAGTGATAGAACAGGTGTTTTATGAAGCAAATTCAACTTCAGATAAATTATATAGTGTAATGAAATTATTACAAGATAACAACCCCTCATCATGCGTGATTTTTTGCAACACCAAAATAGCTTGTGATGAGCTAGCAGATGATTTGGAGCGAAACTCAGTACCAGTCCTTGTACTTCATAGCGACTTTGAACAAAGAGATAGAAACGAGATACTAGCAATATTTTCAAACAAAAGCTATCCCGTACTAATAGCGACAGATGTAGCAGCAAGGGGACTTGATATAGATGATATAGAGCTAGTAATAAACTATGACTTACCATACGATATGCAAAACTACACCCACAGGATAGGGCGAACTGCTAGAGCTGGCAAAAGCGGAAAAGCCGTCTCTTTGGTGGATAATATCAAGCTTTTTGATGAGGTAAAAGAGTACGCAAACCTATCAAACCAAATAGAAACAATGAAAAAAGAGCCATTAGATAAAAACTTTAGACTAGAGCCTATATGGAGATCTATCTACATAAACGCAGGCAAAAAAACCAAACTAAGAGCTGGTGATGTAGTAGGTGTATTGACCGCAAGCATAGGACTAGCCAAAGATGATGTAGGCAAAATTAACACCCTAGAGATGTGTACCTATGTAGCCGTAAAAGAAAATGTGGCTACCAAAGCAGTTGAGGGGCTAAATACTCATAAGATTAAAGGGAAGTTTTTTCGGGCGTTTTTGAAGTAGGAAGGAAAGTAGCCTCTTTTTTTGTCCCCTTTTTTGCTTATAAAAAAGTATAAAATGAGGAATTTAAGTATTTTAGGATAAAATTAACCCTTAAATATTTTAGAAAAGGAATATTATGGAACACTCTACAAGGATTTATTTAATTTCTTTACTTATTTTTGGTGGGGGAATATTGGCAGTATTAAATTGGGGAAATACTGTGTATGTAACTTCTGCTATTGTTGAAACAACAGTAGTTCAAGATGATTTTTGGCAAGTTTTTTACAATACATTTATGAAACAACTTTCTAATCCACTCGCACTTTTATTAGTTCAGATAATTGTAATTATGACTACAGCTCGTATTTTTGGAATTTTATTTACAAAAATTTCTCAGCCTTCAGTGATTGGTGAAATTTTTGCTGGTATTATACTTGGACCTTCTTTATTAGGTCTATTCTTACCTGAGATATATACTCTTATATTCCCCGAAGTATCTTTAACAAATTTGCATTTTTTAAGTCAAATAGGATTGATTTTATTTATGTTTGTTGTTGGAATGGAATTAGATTTTGATAAATTAAAAAAACAAAGTAAAGCGTCGGTTGTAATTAGTCATATCAGTATTATTTTTCCATTTTTTCTTGGTGTAGTTTTGGCTTACATGATATATCCAACATTTGCTAGTGAAACAGTTTCATTTACAGCTTTTGCACTTTTTATAGGAATTGCAATGAGTATTACAGCATTTCCTGTTTTAGCAAGAATTGTTAAAGACAGAAATTTAACAAAAACTTCTTATGGAATAACATCACTCACTTGTGCAGCAGCTGATGATGCAACCGCTTGGTATCTTTTAGCAATCGTGATAGCTATTTCAACATCTACTAACCTTTTGATGTCTGTTTTAATGCTAATACCTATACTTTTATATATTATATTTATGATTTTTGTTATTAAACCATTTTTACAAACTTTAGGTACTAAAATAAACAACCAAGAATTAGATATGAAAATTACTACTATAGTTTTAGTAATTCTTTTAGGAAGTTCATTAGCTACAGAACTACTTGGGATACATGCTCTTTTTGGTGCTTTTTTAGCAGGAGTTATGATGCCATCTATAAAGAATAGTGAACTAAAAGAGAGAATTGCTCCTCGTTTAGAATATGTAAGTTTACTCATTCTTTTACCTTTATTTTTTGCACTTACTGGACTTAGAACACAAATCGATTTATTAGAACCACAACATTGGGTTATTTGTTTTGTTATTATTGCAGTAGCTGTTACAGGTAAATTTCTTGGAAGTACCATTGCTTCAAGATTAATGGGTGGTTCATGGAGAGACTCTTTTGCTATTGGTGCATTAATGAACACCAGAGGACTTATGGAATTAATTGTTTTAAATATAGGTTATGAACTTGGTATTTTATCGCCACTTTTATTTACTATGTTTGTTGTTATGGCGTTAGTTACGACTTTTATGACTGGACCATCTTTATCATTAATCGATAGAATTTTTCAGAAGAAAGAAAGTTAAAATCTGCGATACCTATTTAAAAAAAAGGGACAGTCGCCACCTTAAAAAAACTTTTTCTCGTTCCCAATGTCCTCGTTGGGAACGCATATAAAAGCATGAATGTAGGGAGTGTATAATGATAATTAGAAAATTGGGACAAGTACAATTAAATAGGTATGAGCTAAATTGCACAAGAAACCGGACTAGGAAGAGAAAACCTATATAAAACTTTTCATAAAGGAACAAAACCGAAATTTGACACTATCATGAAAGTAATGCAATCTTTTGGTGTAAAAATGCAAGTTTCAGCTTAAAAGAAATCTAATACAAGTTTAGCAACTCAAATCCACATCCTTCATAACCTCACTCCAAGAGTATGAAAAGTGTTTTTTGATATAGTTTTCCTTATGTGGTACGGTGCATTTTGAGCAGTCTTGGTGGGTGATGCCGTTGTATTCCATTTGTTTGCCGTTTTTTGAGTCTATGGAGCAGAAGCTTTTTATCTTCGGGGCTTTATCGTCAAATCTGAAGTGTGGGCAACCGCAAAAGTAGCAGTTAAGTTCTTTCATATCGTGGCATTTTTGGTTTTTGGCAAAAAGAGGGCAGAAGTCTTTTTCGTGTATGACCATATTTTCAAATCTAAAATATTCTATTATCTCATCTATGGTTTTGCCTGATAGTTTGTTTATAATATCTCGGTGTTTTTTGGCGTGGTTATCAAACCAGTTTTTGTAGCTCATAGTTTATATTCCATCGAATTTATTTTTAGTTTTTTATTGATAAAAGGGTCTATGACGGCACTTATATCATCTAGCTTGTATTTGAGTTCAAAGCCTACTTTTGAGCCTTTTGCCGTACTTTCTAGTATATAATATTTCTCGCCGTTTATATATAGTCCTTTTGCGTCTCGGAGTCTTTTATCTTTGAGTTTGACTATGACGAATATATGTCTTGGGACGGTTACAAAATAGCTTTCATATCCGCTTACTTTTAGCATAGAAATCAAAAGGTTGCTTTTGTCGTCACAATCACCAAAGTTTTGTTCTACGGTGTTTTTCGGGCTTTTGGCTACGAACGTGTTTTCTTTATATGGTATGGCTGTTACGTAATCAAGCATATTTTGAACTTTGCACAGGTCATCTTGGCAGTTTTGACTTAGATGTTGGGCAAGGTGTTTGGTGAAATCATCTTCTCTTACTTGATTTACGTATGTTGCACCGTTGATATCTATAAATTGGTTTTTGGCTATAAAAAAGGCATTGAAACCAAGGTATGCAAAAAGTAAGACGGCACTAATGCTAACTACAAAAGATATATAATATGCTATCTTACTTTGAAAAATCATAGTACGTTTTTGATAGTAGCTTTAGAGTCTTTTACCGTTATATAAACGCTAAATTCATAGGCGTATTTGTGGTCTATCCCGACGTTGAGTATATATTCTCCCGCTTTGGTGATATCCCAACCTTCACCGAATTTCACACACTCTTCACCTTCATAGTGGTAACCGTCAAAAGCATTTATTACTTCATCTTTTAGTTCATCCAAAGGGATGTTTTCAAGGCATTCTAAGTTTTTTATTACCGTTTTGATAGTAACTCTAAATTTTGTAAGGTCTAATTCTTCTTCAAACACAGATTTCCTTTGGATATAATATGGGGTGTATTATATATTAAACTTATTTAAGTTTTGTTAGTATAGAATACTTAAATACTAAAGACTTATTACGCTACCCGAAAAAGGTTTACTTATGGAATCAAAAGACTTGCAAAGTTTTAAGAATGCTTTTTTAATAACATTTTTATATTTTATATTTGGTATAACATGGATTATAATAACTGACAATATAGTTGCTACGTCTGTAAATGCTACAGATGAACTTACATTGATGCAAACATATAAGGGTTGGTTTTTTATTTTCATTACGGCAGTTTTTTTATTTGCACTTAGCTATAGGTTTTTTAGTAAAATCCATCAGCAGTATTTAAAACAATCCCAGGAGCGAGAAAAACATCAAAAAGAAATATCAAAAAATGATATGCTAGTTAGGACTATTGTAAATAGTTCTCCTGATGCAATATTTGTGAAAGACTTGGATGGAAAGTATGCTTTATTCAATAATGGTGCTGCTAATATAGTAGGTATAGATGCCGACAAAATAATAGGGAAAGATGATTTTGCTCTTTTCCCGCAAGAAGATGCTCAAAGATTACGTAGTCATGATAAAGAAATAATAGAAGCAGGAATAATTAAGACAACGGAAGAACAAGTTACTACAATGTTTGGGGTTAAGTCATTTCTTGTGACAAAGGGTCCTTTATTTACCGAAAGTGGTGAGGTTTTTGGTTTATTTGGAATTTCTAGGGATATAACGGAACAGAAACAATATGAGGAGTTTTTACAAAAATCAAAAGAGGAATTTTATCACCTAGCACATATTGATATTTTGACTGGATTGCCGAATAGACTTTATTTCACAGAGGTTATGAGGGATAAGTGTGATACAAAAAAACCTTTTAGTATGATATTGCTTGATCTTGATGAGTTCAAGATTGTTAATGACTCTTATGGGCATAGATTTGGAGATAGGCTTCTAGTGGAAGTATCAAAAATATTTGTTGATATTTTTGGAGATAGTTCTTTTGTGGCGAGAATGGGAGGGGATGAGTTTGCTATTATTATGGATTCTAATGACCAAGATTATATAGTTTCTTTGATGAAGAATTTGCATGATACTTTAAATAACTCGTTTCATATAGGTGATATTGAGGTTTATATTACGGCAAGTTCCGGTATATCAATATATGGTAACAATGCAACAATGGAAGTGATGCTACAAGAAGCAGATGCCGCAATGTCAAATGCTAAAAAGACTGGTAAAAATAAATTCTCATTTTTTGATATTCAATATACACAAGATGCTTTAAATCATACAAAGATAGCTACAAATCTCAAAAAAGCTCTAAAAAGTAATGAATTGGAGCTTTATTTCCAACCACAGTATAACCCATACAATAATGAAATAGTAGGATTTGAAGCTCTCATAAGATGGAATTTTGAAGATACTATGATATTGCCTTCACAATTTATACCTATTGCCGAAGAAACAGGTTTGATAGTTGAAATAGGTGATTTTGTATTGATGGAGAGTTTAAAAACAGCCGTAAGATGGCATAAAGATGGAATATTCAAGGGGAAAATTGCTATTAATGTCTCAGCTAGACAATTTATACATCTTGAGTTTGTTAATACTATTGAAAAGTTCCTAAAAGAGACCGGCTGTGAACCTTCTTTTATAGAACTTGAAATTACCGAGAGTTCTATTTTAGAAAATCCAGAGTACACTATTTCTATTTTGAAAAGTTTAAAAGAAATGGGATTTCATATTTCTCTGGATGATTTTGGGACAGGTTATTCGTCCTTGTCATACCTTAAAAATTTGCCTATTGATAAAATCAAAATAGATC
>DISL01000069.1 GCA_002421845.1 Epsilonproteobacteria bacterium UBA6211
ACTATCCCCCTATAATATACTGCACACAATAAAAATATACTTCCCAAAGTATAACTAATAATATCTAATCCCATGTACGATACGGCTATTCCGATGAAAAAAGTCGTACAAACGGTTACTATCATAAACACCATATCATTATATGCTATAACTCTACCTAAGTATTTTGCATCTATACTCTCTTGCAAAAGTGCATAGGTATATGACCATAAAGTAGTTGTACTAAGCCCTATTAAAAACATTCCTACAAGACCGAAATAAAAATCCTTTTGTATCATACCCCATAAAATTATACTTACACCTTGAAAAATCAAAAGATATAAAAGTCTCTCTTTATTTACCCAGTTGCCTATAAGCAAAGGTCCTATCATAAGAGCCAAAGCCCTTGAAGCATTGGTGATACCTATGGCAAGAGGTATAGAGATAACATACTTGTAATAATAATCGGCAAGTAGCGTAACCAACGTATCAAATACGGTCACCCCTACTACGCTGTGTAAAATCATAAGATGGATGATATTTGGATTTGCACGAATATATTTCAAACCTTGTGTAATCATATAGTAAAACTTCTCTTTCTCTTTTTCTATAGATACGTTGAAGTCTGTTTTGATAAGGATAAAAAATGCAATCAAAAACAATACAGCATCTACCAAAAAAGCTGTATAAACACCTAAGATATGGACAACTACACCACCTATAGCCATACCTACCGTAAAAGTCAAAGACCATATAATAGAGTGTATCTCATTTGCTTTTTGTAGTGTTTTACCGTTTACCAGCTTTGGCAATAACGACATCAAAGCAGCAAAAAATACGCTTGAAGCACTCATTCTAATAAATATAAAAAGTACCAAAAACCAAATATGTTCAATACTGCTAATAGTCATAAAAAGTAAAGTCATACTACACTCTACTAGCAATAACATCGCCATAAGTTTTTTTGGTTCAAGTTTATCTACCAAAACTCCACTTATCGGTGCTTGAATAATAGTAGGAATAAAGTGCATAGCAACAACCAAAGAGATCATAAAAGGTGATGCACCAAGATTGAGTAATAGCGTATAAATAGCTACGTTTGAAAACCATGTACCGAAATACGCTATAAGCTGTATAGTTGAAAATGTTTTTATAAGAGGATAATCTTTTAGAAGTTGTAAATACTCTTTCAATTAAATACCTCTAAACAATAATCAGGTATTTTGCTTGGTTTGTGATTTCTTAAAAATACAAGTAAAACGGTAGCACTAAAAAGGTGTTCACCACCTCTAAATATATCTTGCTTTATGGTAAGACTAGCTTTTTTTACTTCTAAAACTTTTGTTTTTATATCAAGCACATCACCGAATTTTGCCGATTTTATGAAATCACAATTCATATTTTTCACCACGAAAAACTCGTTTTCATTATGTGGACTAAGCCCTTTTTGAAAAAACATCTCGCTTCTTGCACGCTCACAAAAATTTAGATATTTGGAATGATATACTATATCCCCACAGTCAGTATCTTCATAGTAAACTCGTATTTGCACTTTCTTACCCTTATTTATCGCTTTTAATATTTGAATTATACTATTACGTAACTTATATGTTGTTTGGGATAAGTAAGCGTCAAAATAATTGGGTGAAGTTATGCCATAATCTATAGCTAGAATTTTGTTTAACTGTATTTTATCGTTATTACCACAAAATAAAAATTGCACAAGCAAGTGTACATACTAAAGTTATTATCAGAATAACTTCTATAACAGCTAAAATAAATAGTTTCTTTTTTATATTTTCCATATTTTTATACACTATTTCACCTAAATATTAAATACAAAATATTCTTTAAAATTTATGGGTTCCAAAGTAGCAAAATCAACGTGTGAAAACCCCAATGTATCAATGAAAGTTTTAAAAAAAGATTCATATTTTGATTTGATTTTTGTGGTATTGAAACGACACAACTTTTCTCCATCAATCTCTCCTTATTATTAGATATTTTTATGTATTATAACAAATGCACAGTCACATACCGGTCACTTTTTGAACCCTATTTTTATACCGATATGTGACCGTTTTTTGAATTATTCTTACTATTATATGGTTGCTAATTTTTTATAATAATCTTGAAAATCATCAGCAATCATAGGTTTTGCAAAATAGTAACCTTGCACCTCATCACATTCAAATTCTTTTAAGACATTTAAAACCTCTTCGTTTTCAACACCCTCTGCTATTGATTTTAGATTAAAACTTTTTGCCATTTGAATAATAGTTTTTACTATACTTGCGTCTTCTTTGTCTTTTACTATATCTCTTACGAACGACTGGTCAATCTTAAGCTTATCTACCGCAAATCTTTTTAGATATGCCAAAGATGAATACCCCGTACCAAAATCATCGATAGAAAGTTGCACTCCAAGTTCTTTGATAGCTTTTACACTTTGTAGTACATTATCAGTATCGCTTATAAGTATAGATTCCGTTAGTTCTAGTTCAAGATATTTTGGATTAAGCCCAGATGAACTAAGAGCATTTTTGACTACTTCTATTAAGTTACCTCGCCTAAATTGTACCGCTGAAACATTGACAGCCACTACTATATCTTTGCCGTTTTTGTTCCAAATAGCCCCTTGACGACAAGCTTCTTGTATTACCCATTCGCCAATTTCTACTATATATCCGCAAGATTCTGCAACAGATATAAAATTCATAGGCGGTATCATACCCATCGATGGGTGTTTCCATCTTATCAGAGCCTCTGCTCCTACTATTTTATTTTGAGATAAATCCACTTGTGGTTGATAATGCAAAATAAATTCTTTGTTTCGTATAGCCTCTTTAAGGTCATTTTGCATTTTGAAAATACCCAAAAGATTGTGTTTCATTTGTTGAGTGAAAAAGCAATATGTATTTTTGCCGTTTTCCTTTGCTTTATACATAGCTGCATCTGAATTTTGTAATAAATGCTCAAAATTATTACCGTGTTCAGGATACATGGCAATACCAACAGAAGCCGTTATGGATAATAATTGATTATTGATTTCAAATGATTTTTTAAATTCATTGATGATTTTTTCACTAACCAACTCAGCTTCATCTTGATTATTTACTTCAGGAATTATAACAATAAATTCATCCCCTCCATATCTACTCAATGTATCTGTAGCTCTTATACAGCTTTGTATCCTTTGTGCTACTGATTTGAGTATTATATCACCTATAGAATGACCTAATGAATCATTAATAGTTTTAAAACCATCAAGGTCTATAAATAAAAATGCAGTTTTTTTGATATTTCTTTTTGCTTGAGACAAAATCATTTCAGCTCTATCTTTGAGTAATACACGATTCGGTAAACCTGTCAATATATCGTGATGAGCCATAAACTCAATCCGTTTTTCTATATTTTTTTGTTCGGTTACATCTTTATTTACCACTAATGTCTGCACTGGATTGGTATTTGGTATCAATACTACAGATATTTCATGTTCTTTTGTTTCACCTTGTTTATTTATCTGCCTTATGGTGTATGTAGTAGGAACTTGTTCACCTGAGAGTCTTTTTTGATACATTTGAGCAACTTTTTCTTTATCATCAGGATGTATTGTCTCTAAAAAGTTAGGTTTATTTTCTAAAAAGTTATCATCATAGCCATACTCTTTTGCCAACTCTATATTATTTGTGTATATATATCTTCCGTTTTCTAGTACATTTACACTCATACCTGCTTTTGCAACACCTTTTAAAAGTGTATCTTGAAAATCTTTTTGTTTTTTGAGTTCTTCTTGTAATCTAACCTGTTTTGTAATATCTCTACCGATACCTAGAATACTTATCATTTGTCCATTGTTATCCAATTCAGGGATAATATTTACTTCATGTATCTCTTGCGTACCATCACTATATTCTATATCTTGCAAAACACCAAAGACTCCTTCGCCAGTTTTGATAACATATTCTAAAGCTTCGGATACATTAGTATGCGTATCGAACAACTCACACATTTTATTGCCTATTACCTCTTCTGCACTCATTTCCAATGTTTTTTCATGCCTTGGATTGATATATAAGTATCTCCCTTCCAAATCCCAACGAACTATATTATCAGGTAAATTTTCAGTCAATGTCCTAAACATCTCTTCACTGTTTTTAAGCTCTTGTTGTTTTACGACAAGTCTTTCTTCAAATTTCTTACGTTCCGTAATATCTTTAGCTATTCCCAATACACCTATAATTTCACCATTCTTATCATATACAGGTGCTTTTCTTGTCTCTAGAATACCTTGTAATCCTGTTGATTTATAAGTAATCACTTCTTCATTTATATTTAGCATACCTTTTTCTATAGCTTCTTTGTCTTTTTGACGGAAAAAATCAGCAAGTTCTTTATCAACAAAATCATAATCAGTTTTACCTACTATTTCCTCTTCTTTTGCACCAAAAAACTCTTCAAATGCAGGATTACATGTCATATAAATACCGTTTATATCTTTCATCCATACCAAATCAGGAATAGTAGCAATAAGTGCTTTTAGTTGTGTAGTTGTTTTTAGTAGTTGTTTTTGAGTTTTTAATCTATCTGTTATATCTTTTACTACAGATATTCTTACAACTTGACCTTCAAATACAAAACTACTACCGGTTATTTCAACATCTATTATTTTTCCGTATTTTGTTTTATGCTTAGATTCAAATACAATCTGGTTTGTACCTTCGATAGTATTTTTTATATCTAAGACTTCTTTACTAGAATACTTGGCTTCTATATCGCTTACCTTCATTGAGACAAATTCATCTTTTGTGTATCCCAACATATTACAAGCACCGTCATTTACATAGATTATTGATAAATCAATATCTGTAATATAAATAGCTTCAGATGTAGCATTTATAGCTGTATTTACAATAAGTAACTGTTCTTCAGCTTTTTTACGTTCTGTTACATCTCTTGCTATTCCCAAAATTCCCATAAGATTATTATATGAATCATAAACAGGTGTTTTTCTTATTTCCAATATACCCTTTGTACCACTTTTCGGATAAGAAATGATTTCTTGACAAATAATAGTATCTTTCACTTTTATAGCATCTAAATCAGATATTTTACAACTATCAGCCTCTTCTTTTGAAAAAAAGTCATAGTCAGTCTTACCAATAACTTCATATTCAGTTTTTTCAAATACCTTATTAAATGTATGATTTGAAGTTATATATTTCCCATTTGGGTCTTTCATCCAAACCATATCTGGGATTGTTGCAAACATTGCTTGTAACTTTGAATTTGTATCTTGGAAAACACATTTTTTATTTTTACAACCACTGATATCTATAATATTTACTACTCTTTTTTGTACTTGACCATTTTCATCTTTTAGTAGCGTAAAATGAGCAGATATTTTTACAGGTGTACCATCTTTTTTGAAATGTACAGTCTCAAAAGATAACGTATTCTCTTCATGATTGAGTTTTTGTTCATAGTCGTTTAATTTTGCGATGCAATCAGGTGCAAAGACATCTTTTGGAGAAATACCAAAAAGCTCATGCTGTTCATACCCATGAATTTTGGCAAATGTATTATTTACACTCTCCAAAAGATTGTCTTTTGCGTTACATACCGCAACTCCGACATCAACAGTATCAAATATATGAGTTAACAACTCGGAATCATAAATCATAGATGACATATCATTCTCAAATATATAATCTCTTTATATATAAAATTATTTATAACCACCATACACAAAACTCCTAAAAAGTTTTTTTGTGTATCATAACAAAATATCGGTCACATATCGGTCATAAATACCCCATTAATACGTGACTCATATATGACTTTGCATTTTAATAAAAGTAAATTCTATAATAATTATTATTGTAGTTTATTAAGAAACAATATAATTTATCTCAAAGAAGAAATATATCTAGAGAGAATTCAAAAATATCCGTCAAGTTTTTTTGATACGGAGAGTTCAAAGTTTATTGTTCACGTCAAGTGCTTTTTTTAGTTCTTTTGTTCTTTCTTCTATTTTTTCTTCCAATGTAGAATTTAATTCCACAAGTGCATTTTGTGCTTTTTTTCTCTCGGTTATATCTCTAACTAGTGCCAAATAGTTACCATCTGACTCTTTTTTTGTGGTGTGTAACTCAAACCAATGCTCTCCGTCAGGAAAATCAAGCTTATACGTATTGCCCAAAGAAGAACCGTACATATCTACTTCACGCATAGTTTGAACTGAAACTTCTACCGCATCAGGTGGCAACATATCTTTGAAGCTTTTACCAAGAAGTATCTCTTTTTGCTGTGCGAGAAGTTTTTCATCCCTCGCCCAAATATTCAAATAAACACACTCTTTGGAGATTTCAAACAGCATATCAGGTATTGCTTGAATAATACTTTCATTAAATTGTAGTGCTTTCTCAAGTTCTTTGGTTTTTTCCGCTACTTTAACTTCCAAAGTTTTATTAAGTTCTCTAATCTCTTCCTCTTGTCTAATTTGTCGTGTTATATCTTTGACTATTGATAAATTTAAAACTGTGTCATTAAATATAAATTTTGTTACTGTTATCTCAACATTTAGGATATTACCATTTTTAGTTCGGTGTTGTGTTTGGAAAATGGTGCTATTAAAATCTTTTACTTTTTCTCTTACACCGATTATTTCATCCACGCTCATATATGGGTCTATATCCTCTACTTTCATAGTAAGAAACTCATCTACACTATATCCTAGCATTTTACAAGAAGTATCACTCACATATTTTATCTCTCGATTATCCCCTATTATGTAAATAGCATCACTTGCATTGTTAATAGCAGTTTGAAGAAGATGGAGTTGTTTTTCATACTCTTTTTTTGCCGTTATATCTTTGACTACCGATACAAATACCGTCTTATTATGAAAACTAAAAGAACCTCCTGCTATCTCTACATCTATGATAGTACCGTTTTTCCTTTTATGTTTTGTCTCAAAAACCATTTGTTGGTTAAGTCGTTTAGTTTCTTTAATTGTAGATAAATCTTCCAATGAATACAAAACATCTATCTCATACACTTTCATAGAGGTAAGTTCCTCTTTTGTATATCCTAACATCTTACAAGCACCATCATTGACATAAATAATTGAAAATGTTTCATCGGTGATATACACTGCTTCAGATGTGCTATTAATAGCCGTACTTACAAGTTCAAGCTGTTTTGTAGCATTGATATCATAACTATGAGCCAATACACATCTCTCACCTTGGATATTAAGAAGCGTTGCATAAGCTATCCCATATCCTGTAGTGCCGTCTTTTGCACGATATTGGAACTCAAAACCTCGCACCATCCCATCTTCAAGAACCATTCTAAAAAACTCTGCCCTTTCATCTAGATTGGCAAAAAGCTGTAATTCGGCACTACTTTTTCCTACCACCTCATCCCTTGTATATTTAGTAAAATAAAGAAAACTATCATTTACCTCTAAGTACATATTTCTATCTATGGATGTCACGGAAACCGCAGCAGGGCTTGACATAAAAAGTTTTGAGAATTTCTCTTCCCTTTCTTTTATCTCATTTTCTGCATTTTTACGCTCACTTATATCCCTTACAAGCCCCATATTATAACCTATACCTTCATATTCGATATAGTTTGCAACTGCTTCTACAGGAAATATCGTACCGTCTTTTCTTTTATGGCGTAGTTCCATAGTCATACTTTTCTCTTGCTTCAATATTTCCCAATACTCACACCATCTCTCACTTGGCCAATCAGGGTCTATGTCACCTATACTTAAGCTTAATAATTCTTCACTTATATATCCTAAAGCCTTACATGCACCTTGATTTACGTATTTAAACTTCCCTGTTTCATCAACTAGAAATATTGATTCATTTACGTTTTCCATAGCAAAGTTTTTAAACAATAGCTCTTTATGAGCTTTTCTCAGCTCTGTAATATCCCTACCGATTACAAGAACACTTACCACTTCACCCTCTTGATTTAGTTCTGGTACTATCCTTTGTTCACCCCAGCGTCTTTCCCCATTTGGAATGAGAAATTCTCCCTCTATTTTAACCTCTTTTGCTTCGGTTAATACGGTATGAAATGCTTTTTCAAATTCCTCAAGATTTGGCAACGGAGAAAATTCCCTAGGTGTTTTTCCTAACAACTCCTCTTCAGATTTTCCCATAAGTACCAATCCTAATGGATTGATATATGTACGACGGCATTCTCTATCATATCGCATAATCACATCTGGAGAATTTTCCACCATCGCTCTAAAAGCCTCTTCACTTTTTTTCAATGCATTGGTAATCTCTTTTTGCTCTGTAATATCGTGCCCTATAGAAATGACACCTTCTATTTTTCCATCTTCATCAAATTCAGCTGCAAATATAAGATTCCACCATAACTCTTTACCATCTTTTTTAGCTTGTATCTCCATTTGTGTTTTATAACCTGATTGAAGCACATAGTTTATCTTTTCTTGAAGTTCTTTTGGCACTCCTATCAAAGGTTTACCTTGTGGCGTAAAACCAACAAGTTCATCACAAGATACCCCAAAATAATTGCATAAAGCAGGATTTACATATATTCTTCTTCCTTCTTTATCATATCGAGAAAGAAAATCAGGCATATTTTCAGCTAGTGTTCTAAATTCTCGCTCTTTTTTTGAAATCTCAGCAGTTCGTTCTATTACTTTGTGTTCTAGTGTAATATTGAGTTTTTCAATCTTTTCTTGTATTAGTTTTCGCTCAGTAATATCACGAATAGTTCCCACTAGATATTGTTTCCCATCAGAAAGAGTAAACATGGTTTTGACAGTTTCTATAGAATGTCTAACGCCATCTGTTGATGTCAAGTACTCTTCATTTATATTGACTTCTCCGGAATCAAAGACAAATTCATCTTTTTCCCAAAAAATATCAGCTTCTTCTTTTGGAAATACATCATAATCAGACTTACCTATCAAATCATCTTTAGATAATCCAGAAAAAGAACAAAATGTCTCATTCAACAACACCCAACGGTGCTCTCTATCTTTTACAAAAACAGGATCAGGTATAGAGTCAATAAGTTGATGAAGAAAGTTATACGAATCAGCCAACTCTTTTTCTATTAGTTTTCGCTCCGTAATATCTTCTAGTAGTGCTAATATATAATCCACACTGCCATCTTCATGACGAACACAACTAACAACTAAATTTACATAAATCATCTCTTTATCTTTGCGTTCAACACGCTTTTCTAACATATAATCATCTATTTCACCGATTAAGAGCTTATTAAACATTTGAATCTCATATTCTAAATCATCAGGATGAGTAATATCTATCCAATTAATTTTTGAAAGTTCTTCATGGCTATATCCAAGCATTTCACAAAGTTTGTTATTGGTTTGAACCCATCCATTTTTAACGGATGTGATAGCCATACCGATAATTTGTCGCTCAAAGAAAAGACGCATTTTCTCATCTTCTTTTCGTTTTTCAACTTCCAATCGCTCTGTTATATTTCTAGCTACGGCTAGATTGTATCCTATACCATTATATTCAAAATAATTTGCACTTACCTCTATAGGGAAAATTTTACCATCTTTGCTTTGATGATTACTCAATAGTAAAGTTGAATTGTATTCTTTTATATTATTCCAATGCTCTTCCCATTTTTCTTGTGTCATATTTGGGTCTATATTTATAACATTAAGTTTTCTCAACTCATTTTCTTCATATCCCAAACTTTGCCTTGCAGCTTCATTGAAATAATGAAAGTTTGAATTCTCATCAATCAAAAATACAGCTTCACTTATTTGATTTAACGCAAACTCTTTTAAAAGCAGGGTTTCTTGAGACTCTTTTTGTGTGGTAATATCCCTTACATTTGCTATATAATAAAGTATCTCATCGTATTCATTTTTTATTACCGTCAAATCTACGTTTACCGGGAATTTACTTCCATCTTTTCTTATATTCACCGCTTCAAAAGATACAAATGACTTCTCAAACGCCTCCTTTTGTTTGACTGACCACATCTCTAAATACTCAGGTGCTACAATATCAGGAATTATTATTTCATTTAACTCTTTTGCACTATATCCATACATCTTACAAAATGCTGGATTTACCATTTCAAAGTTGTTACTTGTCCCCTTGTGTACTGCTACTCCCCAATGAGTTTGAGTAAATATATCTTCCCATTGTCTCAATGCTTTCTCAATTTCAGATTGTTTTGCTACTTCTTTTTCCAACCTAGCAATTTTATCATAAGCACTCTCCTCAACATCATAAGCAAGTATAGAAGTAGCATCTATTGTATTTGAAGTTATAGGCAAAACAATAGTAAATGAAGCACCGTAAGCATTATTTTGTACTTTTATACGACCTTTCATCCTATTTTCAATAATATTTCTTACTATAAAAAGCCCTATACCGGTACTATTTTCCTTTGAACTAACTGAATATTCAAAAATCTTTTCTATAGGTTCTTGATATATCCCTCCACCGTTATCTTGGATAGTGATAATTATATTGTCATCATCTTTTAATACATTTAATTCAATCAAAGGCTCTTTTATTTTTCTCTCAATCAAAATATCTTTCGCATTTAATATAATATTTAATATCACATTTGCAAATTCACTTCTATCTCCATGAAGAAAAAAACTTTTATCACAATCAAACTTTAAAGAGATTTGTTCTACTTTCATAGAATAACTAACCATAAGGGATATATTGGAAATTTCTTCATAAATATTAAAGTCGTTTTTCTCACTTTTTTGAGCTTTGAAAAAACGGTAAAACGTAGCTATGGTATCTGATAAATGATATATAATTTTGTAGCTTTTTTCTATTGAATCGGATAGTTTTTCATTGGATACCTCACCTTTGAGAAGTAATGTAGCATGAAGATTTGATAATATCGCACCAAGACCGCCCAAAGGTTCTTTCCACTGATGGGAAATATTACCTATCAGTTCCCCTACCGATGCTTGTCGGGATTGTAAAAAGAGCATTTTTTCTTGAATGTGCATTTTAAATGATATATTGTCTTTTTCTTTTTTTAGTAATTCAATTTGTTTTTTGAAAGTGCGATTGTCAAATATTTGCTTAATTAAAAACAAGAATAAAATCAAGCTAATAATGAATAAAAGAATTGTATTTTGTTCTAAAAATTCAATCAATAATATCATCTATTTTGTGCCGTCAAAATCTGTTAATCGATACCCTATTCCTCTAACTGATATTATTATATCTTCTCCAAGTTTTTTTCGGATTCTTAATACCAAATTTTTTATTGCCGATTCACAAATAGCTTCATAAGGCCATAGAGTTTCGGATATTTCTTCTTTATCTACAGTTTTTGGGAACTTTGAAATCAATAATTTAATTAATTCCAACTCTTTATATCCAAGAAGCACTATCTCACCGTTTTGATATAGTTCTTGAGTGCCTGTATTGTAGTAAATATCTTTACTAAGAGGTATCAAACCTTGGTTTTTACTAGCTCTTTGCATAGATTTATTTATAGTTTTGACTAAAGAATTTAAATCAACAGGCTTTATTATATATCCATCTATAGAGAGGTTTGCAGCATTTACGAGTAACTCTTGTTCCGTAAAACTGGTAAGTAAAATAACAGGAGTTTCATAATCACTTTTACGTATTTTTTCTACCAAACTCAAACCATCCATACTAGGCATTTTGATGTCACTTATCACCATATCAGGTTTTTCTTCCACATAAAACTCATAAGCCTTATAACCATCATTGGCAACGAAAACCTTTTTGAATAACATCTCTAAAATTTCTGCTATTTGTGTTCTCATTATAACATCATCTTCAGCAAAAAGAACCGTTTTATTCTTAAGAAACAACACATCATTTACCATATAAGCCCCCACTTCTTGATATAGATATTTTTAATCAAACCTTATTATAAATAATTTTTCTTATATAGCACACATTCTAACATTTTTATACTTTATTTATACTTGTACTAATAAAAACTCTCTTATAATTTTATTTTTATATGTGTTAAATATCGCTTACAAACTTAATTTCATAAAAATAAGCTATATATTAATGATATTATCAATAATAAAATCTTTATGTACCATCTCATTATTAGATTTTATAAAATGCCTTACTGTTTCTGTTTTACCTATGATATTTCGTTGAAATACATATATCCACGAAATAAGTGGCATAAAAACAGACTTATTTCGTCATAATCTCACTTATATACCATCCACAAACATTTCAAGAATTAAATCAAGATGTACCATAAGTGTCTCAGGTCTACAAGCTGCACATTCATTAATTGCCATAGACGCCAATAATCTTAATTCATTTTTATGAATATTGCTCTTTTCAATCAAAGATTTTATATCCTCTCTATCTTTATCGTTGAATCTTGAGATTTTCGATATTATCAAATCAATCGGTGATAATACATAAATCTTAAACTTATCTTCAATATTTTTATAAGGTATAAGTCTATCAACATAATCGTGATGCATAATGCCCAATGTTTGATTATAATTATTATCAAATGTTAGCGTTTGAACATAACCTTCATCATCAAACCATAAAACACTTAAATCGTTAGGTATTTGCAATGCATGAGATAAAGCAATATCTAAATCGTCAGACACTCTTACTTCAGTCAACAGATGTACGGCAGCACCACCTGCGATATATGCTTCAACAGGTTCTTTGCGATGTTCATCCGGAATTTTTTTACTTAGTTCTTCAAGCATCTCATCTATAGCTTGTTTATAATTATTTTGAATATTCAAAATGTACCTTTAACCTTATATTGCGTAAATCTTCCCATATCTATACCGTTTTTCAATCCATAAAGCCTTACAAATCCATCTCCGCTCAAAGATGGATTTTTGTGAAATAGCGGAATATCTTTTACCTCAGGGATAACATCTAGTTTTCTTTTTGTTACCAGTGTATAAATATATGCACTTCTTTGCCTAATATGTGAAGGTAACTTTTTATTTAGTGCAAACCTTTTCCATTTTTTGGTCTCACCTAGCATAAGCGGATACAACTGTTTTTCAAAATCTATTTGGTTATCAAAAAAATTCTCATTTTCAAGAACTCTTAGATATGTTTCATCGCTATTGGATTCTAAAAGTATTTTTGCCGACGTATAATCAAGGGCTGATAATAATTTAACTAAATTTGCCCTCTTGGTACTTTTTTTCCAATCACTGAGAGTTCTTGTAGAAACACCAAGAAGTTCTGATAATTCTTTTTGTTTCATAATTTCCTCCATACTGTCGTTTATGATGACATTATACTACATAAAACACTACCTGTCAATACTAAATAAGCGGATACTGCTTATTTTAACATTTCTCAGAATCTAACCTATATATCCTCCACAAACCTTATTTCACCGAAATAATCTTTCAAAAAAGGGTAACTTACATCATAAAAACTATCTTTATCACGGTAAAGATTCACATACCAATCATACTCTATACCGTAATCTTTCAAAGCTTTTATACTAAGCATAGTATCGTTTATACATCCTAAATTACTTGGGCTTACCAAAACTGCAGGAGTTTCAAAAAGCTTAATCAAATCTATCATAAAAACACCTTTTTTGATAGGAACCATAAGCCCTCCGGCACCCTCTATTATAAGCACGTCGCAAAAGTTTTGCAAATAATTTTTTTGTCTTATCAAAAAATCTATATCTATATCCACTCCGTTACTTGCCGTATATGGGGCAGCAGGTAGCGTAAATCTATATGGTACTACTTCTTCTACGGTAACATTAAACTCAGGATTTAACTCACTAGCAAGGCGAAGCATACTGCCACCGTCAAGTGGATTGTTGTTTTGTACCCCTGTTTCTATAGGTTTATAGTACCCTACTTTATAACCCTCTTTTGCATACTTTTTGAGTAACTTTTGGGCAACATAAGTTTTTCCTACATCGGTATTTGTAGCAGTTACAAAGTAACATAATCTCTTTTGTGGTATAATTTTTTCCATAAGTGAATTATATCAAAAAGGAACTAAGTGGCAACCGAATTTGAAACTTTTGAAGAGATTAAGATAGAAGAACCAAAAATGTACAAAGTTATATTACTCAACGATGATTATAGTACAATGGATTTTGTTATTGAAGTTTTGATGAAAGTTTTTAGAAAAACACTAGAACAATCAACGGTGATAATGCTAAATATACACAATAACGGTAAAGAAGTATGCGGTGTATATACACACGAAATAGCTCTTACTAAATCAGCACAAGTAAGAAATATGGCAAGAGCTAGGAATTTTCCGTTAAAAGCTATAGTTCAAGAGGATTAAAATATGATAAGTGAAGAATTAAGAGAAGTTTTTTCAAAGTCGATACACTATGCAAAAGGTCTAAGACATGAGTATTTGACTACTGAACACGTCTTTTTGATGCTACTAGAAGACCAAAATATAAGAGATTTGTTAAATGAATTCGGAGTAAATATCCAAAGCGTTTCAGAGGCTCTTGCAACACATATAAACCTAAGCACTCCTGTACTTCCTGACGGTATAGAAGATGAGCCTATAGAGAGTGTGAAACTTGCAAATACGATAGAAAATATGATAGCACACATCAACAGAACAAAAGGTGGCAATGCTACGGTAGAGGATATGTTTGTAAGTATATTAAATGATGAGAAATCCTATGCAAACTACCTTTTGAAACTCCAAGGGATAGAAAAAATAGATATACTCGAAGAGATAAGTCACAATGACACGGAAGATACAAATCAAAATCAAAAAGATGATGACTCAAAAGATGTCTTAGCTCAAAACTCAACAGAGCTTGTCACTCGTGCCAAAGATGGTAAGATAGACCCAGTAGTGGGTAGAGATTTGGAACTTGATAGAATCATCGAAGTTTTACTTAGAAGAAAGAAAAACAACCCTATCCTTGTGGGTGAAGCAGGTGTAGGAAAAACGGCTATAGTTGAAGGTTTGGCTGTAAAAATAGCAAACGGTGAAGTTCCTGAGTTTTTGAAAAACGCCACCATATACTCACTTGATATGGGTGGAATGATAGCAGGTACAAAGTATAGGGGAGATTTTGAGAAAAAACTAAAAGCTTTTATTACCCAAATCCAAAAAATACCAAACGCAATACTTTTTATAGATGAGATACACACTATAATAGGAGCCGGTTCTACAAGCGGAAACTCTATGGATGCGTCAAATATCCTAAAACCGCTCCTTAGCAACGGTGAAATAAAATGTATAGGGGCTACGACTTACGCCGAATACAAACAAAACTTCTCAAAAGACAAAGCACTAGGGAGAAGATTTTCAAAAATAGATGTAAAAGAGCCTACAATAAAAGATAGTATTACCATACTTGAAGGGCTTAAAAAACGTTATGAAGAGTTCCATGGGGTGAAATATAGCCCAAAAATCATAGAATCATGCGTAACTTTGGCAAAAAAATATATTAATGACAAGTTTTTACCAGACAGTGCCATAGATATACTTGATGAAGTGGGTTCTATCGCAAAAATAGCAAATAAAAAAACTATTAGCGTAAAAGACGTAGAATCTGCTCTTGGCAAAATAGCACAAATACCGCCTAAAAGTGCAAGTAGTTCTGATATTAATGTACTTAAAAACCTTGAATCAAATCTCAAGAAAAGGGTTTTTGGGCAAGATAAAGCAATAGAAAAAGTCACAAAAACCATAAAACTAAATAAAGCAGGACTTACAACGACAGATAAGCCTATAGGTAATTTCCTATTTACAGGACCTACAGGTGTAGGAAAAACTGAAATAGCAAGAGAACTATCAAATATTTTGGCTATTAGTTTTATTAGATTTGATATGAGTGAATATATGGAAGCTCATAGCGTAAGCAAACTTATAGGAGCACCGGCAGGGTATGTAGGATATGAAAAGGGTGGACTTTTGGTCGAGCACATAAGAAAACACCCACATTGTGTACTACTTCTTGATGAGATAGAAAAGGCTCACCCTGATATTATGAATGTACTTTTACAAGTGCTAGACAATGCAAAACTAACAGACAATGACGGTAATATTGCAGATTTTCAAAACGTAATTATCATAATGACTTCCAATCTAGGCTCAAATGAAGCTCCTGTAATGGGGTTTGCAAAAAATGAAAATCTAAACCGCTCTTTTGCAGTAAATAAGTTTTTTGCACCTGAATTTAGAAATAGACTTGATGCAGTGATAGAATTTACTCATCTTGATAGTGCCACGGTAGAACTTGTAGTGAAAAAGTTTATTGCAGATTTATCAAAAATTCTGGAAGAGAAAAATATCAAACTCAAACTATCTACAAATGCTATCAAGCAACTAGCAATTTTGGGATACGACAAAGCAATGGGTGCGAGACCTCTTCAAAGGGTAATAGATACGAAAATAAAAGAGCCTTTAACCGATGAGATACTCTTTGGTAAACTAAAAAACGGTGGAAATGTAACGGTTGATTATAAAGAGGAGAAGTTTATATTTAATTTCTAAGAAAAGAGAGTATTAAACTACTTTCTTTTTCTCTTTCTTTGGTTCTTTCTCTTTTTTAACGTTTTTGACAACTTTTTGCGGTTGTGTATTTTTTTGATTGGCTTTTACAACATTTTTTTGCTGAGTTTTAACGGCAGTAGGTTGCTGTTTATTGTTGTTTTTTGTAGCTTGGTCAAGTGCCATTTTGGCAGTTTCCCATCTGTTTTCTGAATTTAACATAACTAGTAATATATCTTTGTCATTCTTTTTTGCTCTAGCTATAAGACAAGCTCCGGCTTGATTTGTGTAACCTGTTTTGATACCTACTACGTATTTATCTTGTTTTTGAAGTTTGTTACTTGTATAAACAGTCACTTTTCTATCGGTGTTTAATGTTTTAAATACATATTTATTGAGTTTTACTATTTCATTGAAAGTCTTATTTTGAATAGCATATTCACTAAGTTTCATCAAATCTCTTGCAGTTGATTTATGGTTTCCTATATCAAAACCTGCAGGATTTGTAAAAGTAGTATTACTCATACCTATAGATTTTGCTTTTTTGTTCATCATAGCTACAAAGTTATCTTTATCACCGTTACCAAGATAATATGCTATCGCAGTAGCTGCATCATTTGCAGATTTTATCATCGCAGCGTGTACCAAATCTTTTAAAAATACTTTATCACCGGGCTTTAATCCTGTTTTTGTCGGTTCTACGTTACTCATCTCTTTAGTGATGGTAACTATGCTGTTTAACTTTCCGCTTTCTATGGCAAGGATAGATGTCATAATCTTAGTCAAACTTGCAGGTCTTAAAGGTTTGTTTTCATCTTTTGTATAAATAAGCTTGTTTTTTGATAAATCTTTTACGATAATAGAATCAAGATTTTTTTCTATTTTTTGAAAAACTTGTGTGTCGGTAGCTGCATATAAAATATTAGAAAATAAAAATAATGTTGAAAATAATAGACTCTTTAAAATCAAAACTGCTCCAGAATAGTAATATAAAATAAAAAGGGAATATTGATTTTAGCAAAATAAAAGTAAAATAAAAATAAAAGTAGAAGAAAAATGTAAAGAAATCGGAAAATTTCCGATTTCTTTAGATATTAATGGCAGTGTCCGCCACCACAACAAGTTGATTTTGGAGCAGCTTTAGCAGCAGCCTCTAATGCAGAATCATAATTTGGCTCAGCAGTAATTTCAGATACAAGTTCTTTATAAGCAACTTTACCATCAGTACCTACTACAAATACAGCTCTACAAGTAATACCTGCTAATGCACCGTCAGCTATTAAAACACCGTAAGCTTTTGCGAAATCTTTATTTCTGAAATCTGAAGCAACCGTTAGGTTTTCGATACCTTCAGCTGAACAAAATCTTCCTGCAGCAAAAGGTAAATCCATAGATACAACAGTAACTTCAACACCTGCTATAGCAGCAGCTTTTTCATTGAATTTTCTTGTTTCACTAGCACATACAGGTGTATCAAGAGAAGGAACAACAACGATAAGTTGAGCTTTGTTTTTTGCTCCACCTACAACTTTATCTGCAAGACCCGCTGAATTTACAACCGTAACTTCAGGAGCCATATCTCCAACATTCACATCATTTCCACATAAATTACAAACATTACCTTTTAATGTAACTGTAGCCATATTAATTCTCCTATTTTTTAAAAGTATTGAAATTGTAAACTAATTAGGATAAAAATTGTCTTAATTGCTTTTATTAGATGAAAATAGTTAGTAAAAAAGAATTACTACTTTACTTTTTGTAACAATTAAATCTAATATCACACGGTCATAGTATTTCTTTTTTTTAAGTTTTTAGCAAGTAGCAGTGAATTATAATTCATTTATAGTTCATATATGTTTTATGAATTTATTACAAAGATAAAGAGTAACAAATGGTAAGAAGAACATTTCAAGACACTACCGTATTATATGTAGAGCCTAATCAAGAGATTAATGAATCGGTTTCAAAGTTTTTGACAACATTTTTTAAAAAAGTTTATATAGCCAAAAACGGTAAAGAAGGGTGTGAAATATTTGTCAAAGATTTTCAATCTACAAAATCTATTGATTTTATAATTTCTGAAATAGAGATGCCTGTTAAAAACGGTTTAGATATGATTAAAGATATACATCTCATAAATGAATCTATACCTTTTGTATTGCTTACGGACAAATCAGATTCAAAATATATGCTTGAAGCTATAAAACTAGGAGTTTCACATTACGTTACTAAACCTGTGGAGTTAGATAATTTATTGGAACAACTAGAAGACATATGTTCACAAAAATTTCAATTACAAAAGTTTATCAACAAGGAAAAAGAACTACAAGAATATATAAATATTATAAACAACGTAGCCATAGTATCTACAACCGATACAAGGGGTATTATAACTTATGTAAACGATATATTTTGTAAAACTAGCGGTTACGTGGAAAATGAACTTATAGGTAAATCACACAATATCATAAGACATCCTGAAACTCCGAAAGAAGTTTTTGAAAATATGTGGAAAACTATCAAACAAGGATTGACGTGGAACGGCAAGATAAAAAACATAGCAAAAGACGGAAGTACATATTATGTGGATGCAAATATATTCCCACTGTTTTATGATGATAACCAAACAATAAAAGGTTACATGGGTGTAAGATTTCTTACGACTGATATAGAGATAGAAAAAAGACAATTCAAACAAAAAGTAGTACAAAACCTAATCAAACAAAAATCCATTATATGTGCTTACGAATCTACAATAGCAAATCTAAATGCAGAGAACAAACTTCTAAACAATAAAGTACTGCAATTTGAAAATATGGATTTATTTTTTGATAAACTAGCAAAAGAAAAACAAAAAAACTTAAGACTTTTATCTCAACTAGATGCTTATGAAAAACAATTTGAAGGTATTATTACAAAAAATCAAGAAATTGCCATCAAAGCAAAACAGAGTGAACAAAAGTCCCTAGATGAACTTAAATCACTTAAAGTAAAATATGAAAGCTCGAAATTTACCATGGCAAATCAAGCTCAAGAAATAGAGAAAAAAGAAAAAGTCATATATACACTACAAGAAAGAATAGATGAATATCTTAAAACCATAGAAAATCTTCAAGATGTAATTAAATTCAAGGAAAAAGAGCAAAAAGACCAAATAAATAAGGAATCTTCAGTCCCAAATCAAGAAGTTACAACTTTATAACAAATTGTATAGAATATACTCATTTATAAACTACAAAACATACATAATCACTATTTATAAAACAGAAATGTTACTTAATATCACATTTTTGTAATAAAATATATAAAACATAAGCTTATTAAAAGTTACTACAACATATAATAACGTTTTTATTTTAAGGACATAATGTCGATTAGTACGGGGGTATATATTTTTATGTATGTAACTTAATTGTAATAATAATTTCTATAAATAACAAAGTGATAAATTTTCATTTACTAATCATTTTTCAGGGGGAAAAATATAAATGCTTCGACACATTTCTACAAAAGGACAAATCTTTACTAATAATTTGATAATTCAAATTGGTTTTGTTCTAGTTATAATTACTGCAATGTTTGATTTTAATTCTAAGATTATTATCTGTATTGCATTACTATTTAGTATATTATCTTGGATTATAAACTACCTATTTATGTCTTATTTAATCAAAAGCGTATCAAATTTCAAAGAGTATTTACATAATTTCGTAAAATTCGTATCTTTTGAAAACAACAAATACAAACCGGCAAATCCTACAAATAAAGATGAAATATCTCAACTATTAAGGATGCTTGATAATATAGCCTCCACATATGAAAAAAGGCTAAAAGATGATATTAATATTATGGGTGAAATTGTATTAACGTCTGATAAAATGGAAAAAGGTATATATGGATGTAAAGTACAAGCTACAACTACAAATCCGATGATAAATAAACTCAAAATTAATACGAATCATATGCTTGATACGGTATCAAAAAACATGAAACAACTTACTTGCGTACTTCAATCATATACGCAAGGTGACTTTACCCAAAGGCTTAATATAGATAATAAAATCATGGGTGATATGAGGAGTGTAATGGAAAATGTAAATGCACTAGGTCTAGCTCTTGCAAACAGTGCCTCTATAAATTTACACAACGGAGAAACTCTTCACAAATTTACGGATGATATAAATTTATCTGTTAAAAATGTTGCTACAAAAGCAAATGAACAAGCTGCTTCATTGGAAGAAACGGCAGCAGCATTAGAAGAGATAACAAGCATAACAAGAAACAATGCCCAAAATGCAAACACAATGAAGAATTTAAGTCAAGCCGTGCGTGACTCCGTAGCAAAAGGTCAAACTTTAGCTTCAAAAACAGCACTGTCAATGGATGAAATAAACCATGAAGTATTAGCAATCAACGACGCAATAAGTATCATAGACCAAATTGCATTTCAAACAAATATATTATCTCTCAACGCTGCGGTCGAAGCTGCAACAGCCGGAGAAGCAGGAAAAGGGTTTGCTGTAGTTGCAGGAGAGGTACGAAATCTTGCTTCAAGAAGTGCAGAAGCTGCAAAAGAGATAAAAGCAATGGTAGAAAATGCCACAACTAAAACTTATAACGGAAAACAAATCAGTGATGAAATGACTAAAGGATACGAAGAACTTAATCAAAATATAAATAATACTATAAGACTGATTGAGGATGTAAGTAACGCAAGTCGTGAACAAATGAGCGGTATAGAACAGATTAACCATGCTATTACTACTATAGATAGCGGAACACAGGAAAATGCAAGTGAAGCAAATCATATTTCAGAAAAAATGACTGAAATTTTACAAATGGCAAATGATTTGCTAATGGATGCGAAGAGTAAGAAATTTTAATAAGAAAGGGGAATGGAATGTCAAGAGAAATAGTATTAGATGATTATGCTTTTTTGGTAAGTGAAACAAATGAAAAAGGGATTATCAATTTTGCAAATGATGATTTTTGTAAAATTGCAGGTTATGGACTAGATGAACTAATAGGCAAACACCACAACATAGTAAGGCATCCGGATATGCCTAAAAATGCCTTTAAAGATTTATGGGCAACAGTCAAATCAAACGGTATATGGACGGGTTATGTAAAGAACAAAACAAAAAACGGTGATTTTTATTGGGTATATGCTACTGTTTATCCATTTCAAAACTGCTATGGAGAAAATGGATATATAAGTTGCAGACGTAAAGCCTCAAGGGCAGAAATCGAACAAAGTGAAATCTTATACTCAAGTATTTCATTTAATAATTAAATATACACCCTTAACTATTTATTATAAATTAAGTTTATATTCATTAAAATACATTTACTTTTCATATAAATAATCTTAAAAGGTAAATGTAATGTTTGACAGTAGTTTTTTCAAAGAAGTGACGATACTATATGTAGAAGACGATGATTATGTAAGAGAGTCTTTATCGGAAGTATTGTCACGCTTTTTTAAGAAAATAATCACTGCTTCAAACGCTAATGACGGATACAATAAATTTCTTGAAGATTTTAATACTCACAAAGAAATAACCTTAATAATCTCAGACATAAATATGCCAAACAAAAACGGTCTTGTTATGATAAAAGAGATAAAAGAAATTAGCAAAAAAATTCCTTTTATTTTATTAACGGCTCATAACGACTCAAAATATATGCTTGAGGCTATAAGACTAGGTGTATCACACTATGTACTAAAACCTATCATAATTGAAGACTTGATGACTCACATAAGAGAACTATGCGAACACATATATCAAGAACACAAAATCATAAACCAACAAAAAGCATTATGTGAGTATATAAATATAGTTGATCAAGTTGCTATTATTTCAAGTACCGATAAGAATGGAATTATTACTAATGTAAATGATATATTTTGTGAAGTCAGCGGATATACCCACAATGAACTAATAGGCAAACATCATAATATAGTAAGACACCCTGAAATGCCTTCAGAAGTATTTAAAGAGTTGTGGAATACTATAAAATCAGGCAATACATGGAGAGGCAAAGTCAAAAATCTTGCTAAAGACGGCTCGACATACTATGTAGAAGCCCATATATTTCCTGTATTTTGTAATGACAATAAGACGGTAAAAGGATACATGGGTGTAAGATTTCTTACCACCGATATAGAACGTGAAAAACGTACCTTTAAACAAAAAGTGATAAAAAATTTAATAGAAAATAAATCACTCATATGTGCATATGAAGAGACTATAGAAAATTTACGCAATGACATAGCTACCCTTGAAAAGAAACTGAATGTTTATGATAATATGGATTTGGTTTTTGATGCACTTTATAAACAAAAAGACAAAAATGCAAGACTCCTATCACAAATAGCATCTTATGAAGAACAACTTGAATCAAGTATAATAAAAAATCAAGAAATTGCAAAAGAAGCTAAAAAAAGAGAAATCAAAGCTTGGGATGAGCTAAAAGTCATTAAAATAAAATACGATAGTTTGCAAAATAGTATGAAAATAAAAGATAAAGAGTTACAAGAAAAAGAAAAGTTGATTGTTTCTTATCAAGAACGTCTTGCAGATAGCTTTAAAACAAACGAGAATTTAAGAGATGTTATCAACTTTAAAGAAAAACAACTAAGCGGTAAATAGGAAAGTATACCGCTTGTCGTCGCCGTGCTGCAAGTTTTGAAATAGAACAAATCAAAATTTTGTACTCTTCTGATTTTTATTCTTAAGCAACACTAAAACCTATATATATTCATAGTATGAATATATTATAACTACTTTATAGATAGGATATTGTTACCATTTGGTAATCTTAATACAATTTTATACATTTTAATTTATTATTAATAGGCAATTAAGGTTATTTATTATATTATTCGCGAATCTTAATTATTATAAATAATATAAATTATAAGTAATAGTTATATAACAAATGCGACATTAAGGAGGGTATAAAATGTCAATTAAATCGAAATTGATACTAATGATTAGTCTATTATTAGTAGGTATAGGAATCACTGGTGGAGTTGCCTTGTACAACGGCAAATCTTGGTCAAAGGATATGGTTACGGTAGGAGAAACAAGACTTCCTGCACTTGTACATATCACAACTCTAAATAAAGAAAGGATGATTATAAGGGCTCAAACACTAAATGTCTATGCTTTTGAAAACAACTATTCTGCAAATCAAGAGTTTAAAAACATACTTGAACAAAGAACAAAAAGTTGGGAAATTCTAGAAAAAAATTGGGAAGGGTTTTTATCATTACCAAGAAATCAAAAAGGTAAGGAACTAGCAGACAAGCTAGACAAAGAATATAAATCGTGGAGAGAAGTTTATATCAAAATAGATACTATCATCTCTAAACTAGCACAAAACACAAATCCTGTAACTCAAAAAGAACTTTTTGAAGAGTATAGAAAAACAGTAGCAGTTATGGTACCTATATCAAATACAATGGGTATTACAATGGATGAGCTTAACAAGCTCAGTTTAACTACAACAGATATGATGATTCAAGATGCCACATCAAACTCAAACTTTTTAGTTAATTTAACTATTGTTATTTTAATAGTTTCTATTATCATAGGAATTGTCATAGGTACTATAATCACAAAAAATATAACAACCGATTTAAACCTATTAAAACAAGGTATAATCAATTTCTTCAATTATCTTAACAAAAAAACATCATCAACGACACTAATCAATATTGATTCTAAAGATGAATTCGGCGACATAGCAAAAGTAGTAAATGAAAATATAACCAATACTCAAAAAAATATTGAAGAAGACGATAAATTTATTGCAGATACTCAAACCGTAATGAACAGAGTTGCTAACGGTTGGTTCTCACAACATATAGTTGCAAATAGTTCAAACCCTGCGTTAATGCAATTAAAAACAACAGTAAATGAAGCACTTAGTAATTTAAGAGCAAGATTTGTTACTATAAATTCACTTTTAGAAGAATACACACATCATAATTATACAAGAAAACTTGTTGTTGATGGTATAGAATCAGGTGGAGTATTTGATACTTTAGTAAAAGATGTTAATAAATTACAAGAAACCATTACTCAAATGCTCGTAGATAACAAATCAAACGGCCTTACGCTAGATGAAAGCAGTAATATATTACTTGCAAACGTGGATAAGCTAAATGTTAGTTCAAATGAAGCGGCAGCTTCTTTGGAAGAAACGGCAGCAGCACTAGAAGAGATAACAAGCAATATAAGAAACAATACTGAAAACATCTTAAAAATGTCTTCACTTGCTAGTGGTGTAACAGCTAGTGCAAGTGACGGTGAAAAACTAGCGAATCAAACAACAGTTGCTATGGAAGAGATAAATGCTCAAGTAAGTGCTATCAATGAAGCTATAGCAGTCATAGACCAAATAGCATTCCAAACAAATATATTATCTCTTAATGCAGCAGTTGAAGCAGCAACTGCNNTCTATGGATGAAATCAATGCCCAAGTTACAGCCATTAATGAAGCCATTTCAGTCATTGACCAAATTGCATTTCAAACCAATATTCTCTCACTCAATGCAGCCGTTGAAGCTGCTACAGCTGGAGAAGCCGGAAAAGGGTTTGCCGTTGTTGCTGCCGAGGTTAGAAACCTTGCTTCAAGAAGTGCAGAAGCAGCTAAAGAGATAAAAACTCTTGTAGAAAATGCTACATCTAAAGCAAATCAAGGTAAAGAGATAGCAAACAATATGATAAAAGGGTATAGCGAACTAAATCAAAATATTTCTCATACTATAAATCTTATATCAGACATAGAACATGCTTCAAAAGAACAGTTACTTGGAATTGAACAAATAAATGATGCAGTAACTCAACTAGACCAACAAACACAGCAAAATGCTATGGTAGCAAGTCAAACTCATGATGTGGCAGTGCTAACCGATGAAATAGCAAAACTTGTCGTTGCACATGCAGATGAAAAAGAGTTTATAGGCAAAAATGAAGTAAAAGGACAAAAAGTAAATAATCCTACAAAAGACATTCATATAAAAGTACCTCCTATAAAAAAGATTTCATCATTAAAATCTAAAGTAAATAATAGTTCTTATTCCAAAACAAGTTCTATAAAAACCATTGAAGCAAGTTCAAAATCATCTAACGGTGAGTGGGAAGCGTTTTAAGTTAGGATATGGGATTTAGGAGTTAGTGGCAAAATCCTATATCCCACCACCTGTCAACTATTTTATAGCACCTATCAACCATAAATCTTATAATTTTTAAAATATCCCATAAATGTGACCGTTTAGTGACTGTTTTTTTGCTAAAATAATGTTTTGATTTGTATAAGAATAAATACTAATATATTTTCTCTTATATAAATTTAAAATGAAAAATGCTATCATTATGAAAATAAAATGATTAATTTCAAGGAAGTAAAATGTCGGCTCAAACAACAAGCGAATACATGATTTTCGAATTAGGCTCAATGCAATATGCTATAGAGTTACCTAAGATACGTGAGATATTAACATATCCAAATCTTATTACGACTTTACCAAATACATCGCCTTGGGTAAAAGGTCTTATAAATCTAAGAGGTGAGGTTGTACCTATACTTGATATAAGAATCAAATTCAGTACAGGTCCTGCCGTGTACAACGAACATACTGCAGTAATAGCAGTCATAACTGATGACAAAAGAATGATAGGTATCGTAGTGGATAAAGTCGATGACGTGCAGAAACTAGACTTAGAAAATCTAGCTCCGGTAAGTGATATGGGTTCAGCTATACCGTCAAAATATTTAAAAGGTTTTGTTCGTATGGAAGACAATAAAATGCTTGTTATTATGGATATAAACACAATAGTCCATAAAGATGAGATACAAAGCTAGAGTTAAAAATGTTTTTATCAACACCGCCGGATAGAATAAAACCGAAACTTCTTAGAGATATCAAAACAGAAGCTTTACTTGTATTTATAAGAACTACTTTGGAACAACTTTTTATCGATATAGAAAAAGGTGTAGTTTCCATGCAAGTAGGAAGTGATGAAGACCAAAAAATAGTTTTTGAAACTTTGAGCAACCTACTCCAAGAACTAAAAAGAACCGTAATAAGTAGTCATCAACTTCGTACTATGGTAAGTTTGGCACAAACAAATAGTGCTATCATGTACCTTATAAAACAAGAAGCTCCTTTGTTACATTATTATGACACTATAGTAAAACAAATACAAATATCTCTCAAACAAGGTGAAAACTGGATTCCTGAACAACTCTCATTGGCACTTCTTAGCGAATGGATTTTGGAAGATAACAAATCTGTAGAGATTTTCCCTTATTTGTTAAACATTGATTATATTCAGCTTCTAAGCAAGTATGATACGGCAAGGTTAGAGGTAAAACAACAAGGCGATACGCATAAAGCAAACGTAATATCAAACATGTACGTTATTTCAAGTGAAATTATAGATCGTTTGAGAAAAACAAGCTACAAAGTGAATCCAACTAGGAAAAACTTAAAAAAGAAAAGATAAGTTTTTATATTTCATTTTTTATTTATACAAGTTTAATATTAGTATGTTATAATTCTAATTAAATAAAATTAGAAAGTGAAATAAGCCATGAAGATTCTTGTAGCTGATGATAGTTTGACAATTCGCAAGATTTTAGTTAATGTTTTGATTGAAATCGGTTATTCAAAAGATAGTATTTGTGAAGCACCGGACGGAGCAAAGGCTTGGAATTTATTATGTCAGCACAAGTATGACCTACTTTTGACAGACTGGAATATGCCTTTGATGAGTGGCTTGGAGCTTGTAAAAAAAACAAGAACCATATCAAAGTCAAATAAAAATCTTCCTATCATAATGATTACGACGGAAGGTGCGAAAGAGGAAGTTTTGGAAGCTCTAAAAGCAGGAGTTTCAAACTATATAGTAAAGCCTTTTAATAAAGATACTTTAAAAAATAAAATTGAAGAAACAATAAAAAAAGCATCATTTATGCTTTGATACAAATGAGGAAATAAAATGAAAAACACAACCGTAACAGTTGATTTAGAAAAACTAGAAAAGCTACTAAACAAAGTAGGAGATATGGTTATCACTAACTCTATGATGTCACAGTCTATAGAAAACTTACCGGCTAGTGATGAGAAAAAAGAACTTTTAGCGAAAACTATTCTTTTCCAAAGACATATCAAAGAGCTACAAGATTATGCTATGGATATAAGAATGATAAAAATCAAAACTATCTTTGATACATATCAGCACATCATATCTCAAGAGTGTTCAAACCATGGTAAATTAGTCCATCTACATATCAAAGGCGGAGAAACAAATATAGATAAATCTATGATTGAAGCTCTTAATCTACCGCTAAAAAGTATTATAACAAACTCAGTGATACACGGAATAGAAACGCCGACGGAGAGAACATCAAAAGGTAAAAATGAGTACGGTACGATAAATGTATCGGCAGAACAAATAAATGAGCAAATTTATATCACAATCCAAGATGACGGTCGTGGTATAGATGTAGAATCATTAAATTTAGAATCTCAAGTCATAACAGAAGAAGATTTGGAAGGTAATGATTTAAATATCCAAAAAATAAAATATATAGTAGAAAAACTAAACGGAAGACTTGAAATATCATCTACAAAAGATGAAGGTACAAAGCTTATTATAATCATGCCTCTTACTCTATCTATACTTGACGGTCTAAATATAAGAATCGGTGATAACATATTTATATTACCTACAAATGCTATAATAGAGTCTTTACAACCGACAAATGATATGATAAAATTAGTAGGTGACGGAAGTTCTCAACTTCTTATGCTTAGAGAGGAGTTTATCCCTATAATAAAACTTTATCAACAACTTGATATTGAAGCTGAATATACTGATTTTACAAAAGGGATATTAATAGTAGTAAAATCCAATAACCAAAAAGCAGCACTTTTTGTGGATGAGTTTTTACAACAACAACAAATAGTAGTAAAACCCATAGAAATAAACTACAAAAAAGTAGTAGGTATCAGCGGTGCAACAGTCAAAGGTAACGGAAGTATTGGTCTTATACTAGACGTCAAAAGTATCTTAGAACAAGCCAAAATAACTCATAAGGTAATAGGGGAAAAGCATGGAACTAGCTTCTAATAACTTACAACAAGAGAACACAAAACACCAACTAGCAGTGTTTTATACCGGTACAAAAAATATATATGCTATCAATATAGCAAAAATAAAAGCATTTATAATAACTGCAGATGTTGCTATAAACGATACACCGACGGATAATAAAGTCGTAAGCGGTATAGCTACCATAAGAGGTGAGCCTATTACTCTTGTAAATCTTGATATGTGGCTTGGTCATAAGCCTCTACCTATAGAGGAATACAAACTTATCATATATTGTGAATTCAACAGAAGAAAAATAGGTATTTTGGTAACTCAAATGCTAGATATTGTAGAAAAATCTACAAATGAACTAAAATATTCACAAGATGAAAATACAAAGACTAGTTTTAGTACATATGTAAAAGTAGAAAATAAAGACGAATACTGCGTAATTTTCAATGCTGAACAACTCTTACAAGATATAGGTTTCAGATGTGACAAAGGGGATATTGATAAATTCAAAACTATGCCTCTAAACTCTGATAAACTAATCCTAGTCGCAGAAGACAGCCATATTGCAAGGGATATTTTAATAAATTTCTTCAAAGCTATAAGAGCCAACTATGAAATTTATCAAAACGGTAAAGAACTCCTTGATAGACTTAAAGAAATAAATTTAAATGATATAGGATTGGTTATTACAGATTTAGAAATGCCTGTAGCCGACGGATATGAAGTATCTAAAGCTATCAAGTCAAATCCTGTATATGCTAATATTCCTGTTATTGTCAATTCAAGTATGGCTACTGATTCTGTTACAAAAGAACTGCAAAAAATAGGTGTTGAAAAGTTTGTAGAAAAAACAGATTTAGACACTTTATATACAAATATTACATTATTTATATAATTTGTAATCAATTTGACCTAAATATTTAGTAGATATATAACAGTATATCTACTAAAATGTAACTTATTTATTACATAATATATATTTAATTCCTTTAAACTTCATTAAAGCTTCATTTATATATAATTCGCCCCGTAGTGTTTACAACAATCTATTTTATGGCAATATAAATTCCATGAAAAAAATCAATAATAAAATATAATTCATTTAAAGTTCATTATTGTATTCAAAGGAATTATTATTGCATATAGATTAGTTAAACACAATCTAGTTTATAGCTAAATTAAGGGGGCTTTATCACATGAGCGTAAAGAATAAGTTGGTATTATTGGCATCTGTGTTGCTAATAAGCATTGGTATTGTTGGAGGTATAGCATTTAAGGCATCTTCATCATGGTCTAATGACATGGTAAAAATAGGAGAGGATAGAATACCTGGTATTTTATATCTATCAAATCTAAATAAAGAGAGAATGGTTATAAGAGCCCAAACTCTAAATATCTATACTTTTGAAAACAATTACTCTGCAAGTTCAAATTTCGCAGATGTCGCTTCACAAAGAGCAAAAAGTTGGAAAATCATAGAAGAAAACTTTGAAAAATTTGTCAATCTACCAAGAGCAAGTGAAAAAGGTAAACAAGCAGTTGCAAAACTTCAATCTGAATACAATCAATGGAGAAATATATATGTAACACTTGACGGTATAATAGCTAAATTAGCATCAAACAACAATCCTACTACTCAAAAAGAACTTTTTGAAGAATATAGAAAAGCCGTAGCAATCATGGTACCTATTTCCAATACAATGGGTTCTACAATGGATGAACTTACAAAAACAAATTTAGAAAATACAAATACTATGATAGAAAATGTCAGTTCTACTGCTAATACTTTTATTACTGTAACCCTAATTGCTATTTTAATTTCTATTATAATAGGCGTAGCATTAACTTTTACAACTATTAATAGTATTATGAGTTCACTAAGCAAAGTCAAAGATGGTCTAAACGGCTTCTTTGCATTTATCAATAGAGAGGCTTCACATGCAACTCATATAGAGCTTAATAGTACGGATGAATTCGGTCAAATGGCACAAGAAATAAACAATGCCATAGATAAAACGGTAAGAGAGATAGAACAAGATAATGCTTTAGTTGCAGAGATAGATGATATTATCGAAAAAGTGGACAACGGTTTTTATTTCTATACGGTACAAGGAACTTCATCAAATCCTATGACAAATAGTATCAAAGATAAAGTAAATCAGCTAGTGGTAGGGACAAACCAACAAATACAACTTGTAGTGGATACTATGATAAGATATGGAGAAAGTGATTTTACTTATACATACGACCCTAAAGTAAATGAAAATATGAACGGAAGTTTTGGTTCACTAGTAGCTTCTACTATGCTCATAGGAAACAACGTTTCGGAACTTATAGGTATGATACTAAATGCCGGAGAGAAACTAAATCTTGATACAAGCATACTTGAAGAGACGTCAAACAATCTTGCACGTTCAAGCAACGAACAAGCAGCTTCACTAGAAGAAACTGCAGCTGCACTTGAACAAATAACAAGTACTATCATAAACAACAATGAGAATATCAATAAAATACTTTTGAATTCAAAAGATTTAAATAGCTCCGTTGATGTAGGACAAAAACTTGCAAATGAAACTGCAACGTCTATGGATGAGATAAATACTCAAGTAAACTTGATAAATGACGCTATTACAGTAATAGACCAAATAGCTTTCCAAACAAATATCCTTTCACTAAATGCTGCAGTTGAAGCTGCAACGGCAGGTGAAGCAGGAAAAGGATTTGCCGTAGTTGCACAAGAGGTAAGAAACCTTGCTTCAAGAAGTGCTGAAGCAGCTAAAGAGATAAAAGCAATAGTTGAAAATGCTACTTCAAAAGCAAACCAAGGTAAAAAAATCAGCGATGATATGATACAAGGGTATCAAGCACTAAATACAAACATACAAAATACCGTACATTTGATTAATGATATAGCAAGTGCTTCAAAAGAGCAACAAGAAGGGCTTGAACAAATCAATGACGCTGTAACCCAACTAGACCAAGCAACTCAACAAAATGCTTCGGAGGCAACAAGAATAAGTGACCTTGTAGGGGAAGTTTCTAAGCTATCAGATGACCTTGTTACGGCTGCAAGTAGAGCGAAATTCAAACAAGAAGCAAGAAAACAAGTAAGTGACGTTGATTTGGTATTCCAAACTGCAAAACTGAAAAATGACCATATTAGATT
>DISL01000081.1 GCA_002421845.1 Epsilonproteobacteria bacterium UBA6211
GTGTCTTATCGCGGAAGTCAGGAAAGAGTTGGGATTAGATTTAGTTCTTATACGCAAAACGAATTTACGACACTCTCAAAGGTGAAATATATATTTTTACTTATTGTTTTGTTTGTTCCCTTGCTTATGGGACTTGGTACGCTTGATAGAGAATGGGTACATGCTTTTTGCCAAATGTGTCCTGCTAGGATAGTATCTCCTATGTTTAGCGGTGACTTTTCGCAATGGACGATAGATTTTTCTACTACTACCGCTATGGTTTTGACCACATTGGGGATTGTATTTACTGCCCTATTTTTCATAGGTAGTTTTTTCAAAAAGAGATTTTTTTGCTTTTTTTGCCCTATGAGTGCATTGCATTATATATTTTCCAAATTTTCTATTATACGCTTTACCAAAGAAGGTGATAAATGTACTAGATGTGGAGATTGTTATGCAGTTTGTGATATGCAAATCAAAGATATAGCAGATGACGTAATAAGCAAAAACATATTAAGAGATGATTGTATCTTATGTCTTAAATGTATAGCAGCCTGTCCCGAAGATGACGCACTACACCTTGATATATTAAAACTAAAAACGTTTACTTCTACAAAAGAAGGTTTTGAAAAAAGAATGGGTATCAAACACCGCACGGAGGAAAAATGAGTATTAATAACCACAAAATAGAATCTCCCAAAGATAGACAAAATCGCCACAAAGCAATGGAAGCAGTAAAGCTTTTAAATTCTATCAAAGAGGACTTCAAACACCCCATAAAAAGTATGGATTATTTTTATGATTTATTTGAAAAGGTGTATTGCAAACACGAATCTTTGCACGACGATAAAGTCAAAATAGGAACAATGTGTATCCAAATACCATCTGAAATAATCTATGCACTTGACGGTGTTCCGGTAAGATTATGTAACGGTTTTTATACTGATGATGAGATAGGGAGCGATTTATTACCTCAAAAATCTTGTCCCCTTATCAAAGCTACCGTAGGGCATTTTGCATCGGATAATTTCACAGATAGACCTAATATAGTATTTTCTCCTACTACTTGCGACCAAAAAACAAAAGCAGGAAGCATTATAGAGCATTTCGGGCATACGGTCATAGATGTAGATTTTCCAAGAACGAAAGAGAGTGAAGAGAGCAGAGAATATTGGAGAAGAAGCGTAAGAAAGTTTACCGAAAATCTTTCCCGTTTTCAAGGCAAAAAACTCACTCGTAAGAACTTAAAAAATGCCATAACAAAAGTCGGATATGCCCAGTCGCTTTATCATGAGGTATCAAAATATAGACAAGATGAAATCGTATCCATAAGCGGAACTGATGTTTTCTTGCTTACAAATGCATTTTTCTTTGATAAGATAGATAAATGGATAGAAGCGATGGAGACTTTGATAGATGAACTTGAGATGCGTTCACGTGAACAAATAAATGTTGCAAATAAACTAAGCCCTAGGATAATTTACACCGGTTCACCGCCTGTTTTTCCAAACTACAAAATACCTCATATTCTAGAACAATCAGACGCCGTCATAGTGGCAGATGAAACGTGTAGTTCAAATAGAATGTTCAACGATATGGTTGCGGTTGATGAATGGCTCGTAAACGATATGATTGATTCAATATCCGATAAATACCTAAAAGCTTGTACTTGCCCTGTGTTTACAAAAAACAATGACAGAATAAGAAGGATAATCAACCTCGTAAAACAATACAAAGCCGACGGTGTAGTATATCAAGCTTTTGCCGGATGTACTGTGTATGAACTTGAACAAAGAAGCGTCTTAGAAGCTATGGAAAAAGAGGGCATTCCTATTTTGTACCTCGAAAGCGACTATAGCCCATCGCAAGGTGGACAACTAAGTACAAGGATAGAGGCTTTTATAGAATCACTTAAAACTAGACGGAGAAATAAAAAATGAAATATTTTGCAGGTATAGATATAGGTTCTACATCTATTAAAATTACCATAACAGATGAAAACAAAAATATAATAGGCTTCAAAACAAGTGCAAGTGGAAGTATGTTTTATAAGTATGCCCAAGAAACACTAGATGCCCTACTTCAAGAACTCAATATAGATAAAACAAATCTTGTTTACACAGTAGCTACGGGATACGGTAGAAAACTATACAAAGAAGCAGATGAAAATATAAGTGAAATCACCGCAAATGCTTTAGGTGCAAGAGCAGCGGCACAGGAATACGGTGAGATAAAAACTATTATAAATATAGGCGGACAAGATAGCAAAGCAATATCGCTAGATAACGAAGGCAATGTAGTAAACTTTGCGATGAATGATAGATGTGCTGCAGGTACGGGGAAGTTTTTGGATGTTGTTGCACTTAAACTTGAAATCGGCGTAGATGAACTAGGTGATTATCACTTCAAATCAACCGGAACTCCTCTATCTGTTAGTAGTACTTGTGCTGTTTTTGCAGAATCTGAGATAATAGGACTTTTGGGTAATAACCATAGCGTTGAAGATATAGTGTGCGGTGTTCACTACTCTATAGCAAAAAGGATAGTTAAGCTTGTAAAAAGAGTAGGAATCAAAGAAGGTATCTATTTTGACGGTGGTCCTGCAATGAACGGCGGACTTGTAAATGCTATAGAAAATGAACTAGGTCACGCAATATTTATCCCTAAATACCCACAAATTACAACATCTTACGGTGCTGCTATCATGGGTGTTGATTCATACAAATACGAACAAGATTTATGATTTTTATAGCTACTTTCTTTTTAGGATTACAGCTTGGTGCAACTGCATGTGCCATTAGCTGTATGCCTGTATTAGCCCCTATATTGTTAAACAAAAGCGACAATAAACTTCAATCTTTAGGTGTTTTATATAGGTTCTTTAGTGCAAAAGTAGTAGCTTACACATTTATATCAAGCTTAGCATTTTTTGGGTCGGCATTTATCAAAAACCATATTCAATCCATCCAAATCAATAAATTTTTAAGTGTTGTTATTGTTCTGCTAGGGATTGTTTTGTTAATCAAATCTATACAAAACAAAACTTCGTGCAAAACCTCATGCACCGATTCGACTTTTGATAAAAGTAGCTATTTTTTCATAGGTTTTTTAAGTTCTTTTAGCTTTTGTGTTCCCCTACTCTCCTTGGTAACCATAAGTGCATCATCTTCATCCTTTGAATATTCTCTATTTTACGGCATATCTTTTGGGCTTGGCGTGGTTACTATACCTTTTTTATTTTTTTACTTATTTATTTATCAAATAAGTTCTCATATTTTGAAAGAATTATCTGCCCACAAAACAAAAATTGAGTTTTTTGCATCTTCTATACTGATTTTGGTAGGATTTTTAATATTTTTTGAGCTTCTTAAACTTTAAATTAACACATACTTAACACTGAGCTGTTAAAATTAAGTAAAATTTTTAAGGTAAGAAATGAATATTGAACTTTTGCATCAAATTACAGACTACGGAATTATAGGAATATTGGGATTTATGAGTTTTATATCCGTTTGGCTTTGGATAGAAAGACTTATGTTTTACAAAAAAATCAAACTTCAAAGCTACAATTCAAAAGAAGAACTTGAAATAGAACTCACAAATAATATTAACGTAATATCGTCATTTGCTTCAAATGCACCTTATATAGGGCTTTTAGGTACTGTTATAGGTATAATCATAACATTTTATATAATGGGACAAAGCGGTAATCTAGACGTAAAAAACATCATGACTTCTCTTGCTCTTGCTCTAAAAGCAACAGCCATGGGGCTTATAGTTGCGATACCTTCTATGTTTTTTTACAATCACCTATCAAGAAAAATAGAAGTTTTGGTTACAAAATGGGAAGTAGCAAATGGTAAAAATTAAAAAGTTTGATTCTATCAATGTAGTACCTTTTATAGATATAATGCTTGTACTGCTCGTGATAGTTCTCACAACTGCAACTTTCGTATCTCAAGGAATCATACCGGTCGAACTTCCAGATTCAAATGCATCATCGGAATTTGACCCTAAAGAAGAACTAATCATAACAATAAACAAAGACAATCAAATATTTTTCGGCAAAGAGAGCGTTAGCTTGGATGAAGTCAAAGAGAAGCTTTCAAACTATGACAAAACAACAAATGTATTTATAAATTGCGATAAAACCGTACCTTTTGAACAATTTGTACATATACTTGATATAGTCAAACTACACTCTTTTGAGAATTTGGGGATTATTACAAATGATAACAAGTAGATATTTTAATTCGTTTTTTATAACGTTTTTTCTGTTTTCAACGTTGTTTTTCGGTATCTTTTTGATATTTAAAAACCAAGCTGTATTTGCAAAAAACATATCACAAGCACCGCAAAAAATCTCTTTTACTATCGTATCACAAAAACCGCAACCCAAACTAGAACAAAAAGTAGTTGAAAAACCGATAGAAAAAGTTATCGAGCAGCCGATTATAAAGCCAAAACCGATACCGACAAAAACAAAACCTATAGAAAAACAAGAACCTACTCCTACGCAACAAACCATAACAGAACAAACACCTGTTGCAAAAGAAGAAGTAAAGCAAGTTCCGGTCATAGAACAACAAGTAGCCCAAGCTTCAAAAGTGGATACGAATGCAATAAAAGAAGAGTTCTTAAAAAATATCAAAATAAATATCAACAAAAACAAAGTTTATCCACAACGTGCTGTTTCAAGGGGTATCGAGGGTATCGTAGATGTAAATTTCAAACTATCGGCAAACGGTACTATATCGGATATAATGATTGAAGGTCATAATATTTTTAAATCATCTATAGAAGATGCCTTAAGTAAAAGCTTTCCTGTATCTATACCAAAAGAGCTGAATATGTTTCCTATGGTGATAAATTTCCAAATAGCTTTCAACCTCAAATAACTTTTTAGCTTCCGAATACTTATATTTGATATAATACGCAAAACAGTAACGGAGAGATATTTTGATATTAAAATTTAAAAACTGGTATCCACAAATAGGTGAAAATTCATGGATTGCTCCAAGTGCGGACGTGATAGGCAACGTAACTATAGGAAAAGATAGTTCCATTTGGTTTGGTACCGTAATAAGAGGTGACGTACATAGGATTGAAATAGGAGATAGAACATCTATTCAAGACCTCTCTATGGTACACGTGACACACTACAAAAAAGAAGATATGAGTGACGGTCACCCTACTATCATAGGCAATGACGTAACAATAGGACATAAAGTAATGCTTCATGGATGTACTATAGAAGACGGTTGTCTTATCGGTATGAGTGCTACTATCCTTGACGGCGTAGTAATAGGTAAAGGCTCTATCGTGGGTGCCCATTCGCTTGTGACTCAAGGCAAAAAATTCCCTCCAAAATCACTTATTATGGGAAGCCCGGCAAAAGTAGTAAGGGAACTAAGCGATGAAGAAGTAGATGGACTACTTGCTCATGCTGCTAGATATGTGAAGTTTAAAAACGAGTATATCTAAAAACAAACGTCAATCATTTCACTATGATTGACGCAAACTTAATCTAAAAGTGAAACAACACTATATTTTTTGCACCGTCAAGAACCACAAACTCTTGAAATATAACGAAGTAAAGATTTAAAATAATCCATACATACAATATATGCACACCGAAATATTTTAGATAAAGGCTCTTGATAACTTGTCTTGGATTTGATTGTGTTTTGTAAATATTTTTGACAAAAGTTATATTTGGCTTCATCAAATCACTTACTCTAATAAAAAATAAAAGGGTTATAAAAATGGCTGTTTCAAATCCTGCTTGTAAAACTTTGATTATATAAAACTTATCCTCGACATTATACATAGATTGAAAGCCTATAAAAATCTCAAAAAATGCCCCTATAGCACCGGCAGTTACGTAAAAAACAAATGCTACATACAACGTTACATAAAAAAACTTACTTATAGTATAGACGTGGCTGTCGAGTTCCATTTTTTTCATTATAACATCGCTTATTTTATCAATATGCTCTCTATATCCAAATCTATATGCCAACCAAAACAAAATAGGAAAAAACAACACGAAATAGTAAAAAATTTGATTTATTAATTTCATAGTTTTACCTTTGGATAAACTTACGACTCACGATTTTGAAAACCCTATCAAATCCTCGACACTAACCACATTAGGCGGTAGATTTTTCAAACACTCATCAAACACTAGCTTAGTACTCAAAGCATCACTATAAGCCCTATGGTGGGTTGCTATATCAATACCCAAAAGCTCTTTAAGTGATACTAAACCGTATTTTTCACTTTTTATAGTTCTTTTTGCTAAATCTATGGTACAAAGTTTTCTATTTTCTAGTTTGCCGTAGTTATAAAGCTCCATAGAACCGGAGATAAAATTGTAATCAAACTTTATATCATGAGCTACAAATACACAATCTTCTAAAAAAATCTTAAATTCAAACAACACATCTTTAAGAGTCGGTGCACCTTTTAGCATATTTGGTGTTATATTTGTAACCTCTTGGATATATTCAGGGATTTCTTTTGCATACACTAGCGACTCGTAACTATCGATAATCACACCGTTTTTTATCTTGATAGCGGCTATTTCTATGATTTGCCCGTTTTGCACTTTTGAGCCATTTGTTTCAATATCTATGATACAAAATTTTTGCTCGTTTATAGGTGTTGTTCTAGTCTTTAGTCTCACATTATCATCAATTATTTCCAAAGGTAACCCGTTTGAGACCAACAGCTGAAATTCAAGTTCAGGATTTTCAAAAAAAGTATCAAGTTTACTTAAGGCTTCATAAAACTCATCTTTTGGAATATCTTGCTTTCTTAATTTTTCTACAATATTTAATAAATCATGTTTCTTATGCTTCAAAACTTATCCTAGTTAATTGGTTATTAGTTTATTAGCGTATTAGTAAGATATATTTAGGCTACTTTTCTTCCCAATATACCAATAACCAATACACCAATTACTAACTTTTACTATTCCTCACAAATGCTTCTACTTTTGCCTTATCTTTTTTGCCCTTAGTAGCTTCTACACCGCTACTTACATCAACACCGTAAAATCCATAGGGCTTTATTTCCGATAAATTTTCATGAGTCAAGCCACCGGCAAGGATAATTTTCGAGCAATCAACACCATCAAACCACTCCAGTGCTACTCTTTTGCCCTCTCCACCGTAACTCTCTACAAAAGCATCGACCAAAATATACTCATTTTTGTATTTTACAATATCTTCTTTACAAGTAGCACGTACTACCTTAATATAAGGTGTTTTAAGGGCATCAAAAAACTCTTTTGTAGCTTCAAAATGGATTTGAGCCAAATCAAGTCCACAAAAATCACATACTTCATCCACAAATTTTGCCTCTACGTTTACAAAAAGCCCTACTCTTTTTACAAACGGAGGCAATGATTCACATATTTTTTTTACTTGTTCTTTTGTTACTGCACGTGGAGATTTTTCATAAAAAACAAACCCCAAAGCATCAGCCCCAGCCTCACAAGCTATCAAAGCATCTTCAAGATTAGTTAGTCCGCAGATTTTTGCTTTCATATTTTCAAAGACTCTATCGCTTTTTTATAATCACCGCTTCCAAATACATAGCTACCTGCTACTACCACATCTACTCCTGCATCACGCAGTTCATATATATTTTTATCACTTACTCCGCCGTCAACTTCAATAAGACAGTTTTTATTTCTTTTTTCTATCAAGTCTTTTAATCTTTTTGATTTTTCAAGAACAGACGGTATAAACTTTTGTCCACCAAAACCAGGGTTTACACTCATAAGCAAAACCATATCCAAATCTTCCAAGATATGCTCTATAAACTCCACGGGAGTATGAGGGTTCAGGGTAATCGCAGGTTTTATCCCAAGACTTCTTATTTTTTGTATCAACCTATGAGGATGTTTCTCTTCTTCTATGTGAAAAGAGATATATCTAGGATTTAAAGGTGCAAACAAATCCACAAAAAACGTATTATTTTCTACCATCAAGTGAATATCAAGTGGTTTAGTAGCTACCTTTGCCACAGCACTTACTACCACAGGTCCTATAGTCATATTAGGTACAAAGTGACCATCCATTACATCAACATGTATCAAATCACAACCTGCATCACAGATTGCCGTTATTTCATCATTTAATCTTCCAAAATCCGCACTTAATATAGATGGTGCTACAAGCATTATAATTCCTTAAATCATTCAAAATTCAAAATTCATCATTAATCAATCGTAGAATCTTATCATACTTTAAGTTAATTTTGGTATAATTACGCCTAAATTACAATTCAATAAGGGTATATTATGTCAAGAAAATGTCAAATATCTGGCAAAGGGCCGATGGTAGGAAACAATGTTAGCCACGCTAACAACAAAACAAAAAGAAGATTTTTACCAAATCTTAGAACTATCAAATTAACTCTTGAAGACGGTACGACTGCAAGAATTAAAATATCTGCAAAAGAGTTAAGAACTCTTAAAAAACAATCATAATAGAAGCACTGGAGTGCTTCTATTATGAGTAACTCAAAAAAACCGAGTAACTCTTTTAAAAAGTTAGGTAACTTTCTAGGCTGGGATAGCTCCAGCAGAAATCCTGAGTACAATTTAAACCCACAAATCTACGAACAATTAAAACCTTTTAGACTTCCTTTGGTTATTATTCAAATCACTATGATTATAGGTACACTTGGATATGTATATATCGAAGACTATAGTATAATGCACGCTATTTTTCAAGCAGCATATACATTTTCTACTACAGGATTTGGTGCATTAAACGAAGGGAATTTTTCAAATGCAGGGATTATTTTTACGGTAACCCTTATTATAGTAGGATTTGCCGTATTAACCTTTTCCGTGGGGGTTTTACTTAGAATTATCGCAGAAGGGACTCTTTTTAGATTACTAAAGGAAAGAAGTATGTTATACAAAATCGCAAGACTTAGAAACCATTTCGTAGTCTTTTATCACAATGAATATACTGCACAACTTGCAAAACAATTTCGTGCAAACCATATACCGTTTGTAGTTGTCGATCCTGACCCAAACTTAGAGCAAATTGCAAAAGAGAATAAGTACCCTTATTTTATACAAGAAGAGCCTTATATCGAAAAAGCGTTTTTAAAATCTCACTTATCATCTGCAAAAGGTGTTATTTCGTTGTCTAAAAATATGTCAAACAATATTACCATAATAGCATCTATCAGACTTTATGAAAAAGAATTAGGTAGAAAACCTTACTTAATAATCTGTAATGCTGAAACAAACAATGATATAGAAAAACTCAAAAAACTAGGAGCAGATAAAGTTGTGGCTCCTCCTGCACTTATGGCTAAACGTGTGAGTGCTATGGCAATAAGACCTGATATGGAAAACGTTCTTGAAGAGTTTTTATATAAAAAAGACACTCCTATAGATATGGAAGAGATAGAAATAAGAGATAATAGCTGGATGGTAGGAAGAGAGATAAAAGAGGCTCATTTAAGAGATAATATTAAAGTAAGTGTTATAGGTATCACGGAAACAAATGGGCAATTCATAGAAATGCCTATGGGAACGGCAAAAATAAATGCAGGTGCAAAACTACTAGTAGTAGGAAATCAATCAAATATAGCAAAAGCAAAAAGACTTTTAAGCAGACATGAAAAACCTAAGGAGATAGAATAGATGTTTACAATTTTACCTATTAAAGGATATATAGACCAAATAGACGGTTTTTACTGCAATGGCGTAAGTGCCGGATTAAAACCAAACGGTAAATTTGACGTCGGTTTTATTTATAGTGATACACCTTGTGAGTGTGAGGCGGTATTTACGCTAAATAAATTTCAAGCAGCACCATTAGTGCATTTCCAAAGATACCCAAAAGATTTCAAAACAAATTTTCTTCTTATAAATGCAAAAAATGCAAATGCTTTGACAGGTGAAGAGGGAATAGAAGATATAAACGCTATTTTTGCAGAACTTGGAAAGCAGTTTGATTTAATCAATCCTATCATGAGTTCAACAGGCGTCATAGGTAACCGTCTTCCGATGGACAAAATCATAAGTGCTGCTAAATCTTTTGATTTGAGTGCAAAAAACGGTGAAAACTTATCTTTGGCTATTATGACTACGGATGCTTATCCAAAATCAAGTCTATATGAAGTAACACTAAAAGACGGTAGCAAGTTCAAAATAGGCTCGGTTGCAAAAGGTGCAGGTATGATAAATCCAAATCTTGCAACAATGCTTTGTTTTATAACTACCGATGCAAATATTCCAAGAAGTGATATGAAAGAACTACTTTTGAGACATGCTGACACTACTTTCAATGCTATTAGCGTGGACGGTGACACATCTACAAACGATACCGTATTACTTATGGCAAACGGCAAATCAGGAGCTTATGATAAAGAGGCTTTTAGCGAAGCTTTAAGACTTGTAATGCACGATATGGCTATAGCAATAGTTAGCGACGGTGAAGGTGCAAAAAAATCTGTAGCATTTGAGGTGTTCGGTGCTGCAAACGACCGTGACGCCGAGATAGCAGCAAAAGCATTGTCAAATTCACTTTTGGTAAAAACTGCACTTTTCGGAGAAGACCCAAACTACGGAAGAATTGCTTCAACTATCGGTGCAAGTAGAATAGAATGTGACCCAAGAACACTTACAATATCATACAACGACGTAGTAGTATATGACAAAGGCAAAATAGTATTTGATAAAGAGTGCGAAGCAAGAGCCGGAGAAGTTCTCAAAAACCAAACTTTCAAAATCAAATGCGATATAGGTCTAGGTAACGGTAAATTCACCGCTTACGGCTGCGACTTAGGATATGAGTATGTCAAGATAAATGCCGACTACAGAACGTAAAACAATTAATAACTAATAATGAATAATTGATGTGTTGCTACGCAACTATTTATAAAGTATCGCTTTTAGCGATACAATAGTTATTAGTTATTATCTATTAATTATTAACTTATTACGCTTATTGCAGTGCAATAAGCGTAATCCCTTCCACCCTATCTATAAGTAAACTATTTTCCACAACATTCGGTAAATCTTTACCCATTTCCAAAGTACTTACGACAGCTTGACCGACTACAAATCTCCCAGTACTTCCATCATCTTGTAAAGTTCTGATACCCCAAACATTATGAAAAACCAATGGCTCACCGTTTTGTGAGCCGATATAAATCATAATATGCCCTTTCATATATACCAAAGTCATCCAAGGTATAGCATTATCGAGTATATATTGTTTTTTAGACTTTTTATCCATCTTTTTTATATCCAAGTATATGCCATCATTTTTCTGATCACCGGAGTTTCTTTGTAAAAATATCCCAAAAGGTGCATAAAAATCTTTTGTCATAGCAGAACAATCCCTATGACCGTACAATCCTCCCCAGCCGTATTTCTGACCTATTAATTCACTACTAATCAATTTGATATTTTCCATATTAAACTCTATAGGCATTTTCTTCAAATTGTGGTTATCATCAATATAAGAGAGTATAGCTTTATGGGAATAATCTTTGTGAGCTATCAAAAAACCTTTATCGTTTTTCGGCAATATCGTCCCTAGTTCAATACTATCTTGTATAAAACCTTTGGTATAAATTCCGTTTTTATCTTTGATGTTTATATAATAATCACCCGTTTGAAACTCTTGTATAAAATGCTCATCAACAAACGCAATATCTTGAATCTTAACCCACCCCAAAGCGACACTAGATTCTACAAATACCCAAAGTCTATCTTGCGAAAAATGGGATATAAACAAAGGTGTATTTATCTTTATAGATGAGTTTTGATTATAATCAAACGGGAACCCCTCTCCTGCACGGCTTGGGTTATAAAAAATAACACCGTCCATAGGTAAAGCTCTTAAATGTGTATTTCTAATAGTTATACCTTTTTTTGCTATATTATTATATTGCTCAAAATTAGAATTATCTATTAAGGCTTGAAAACTTTGTTTATTGATAAGCTTATGGTTTTCTGCATATACTTTTTTATCTTTATATTCAAAAGCCCACTTAGCAACCTCAATAGGATAAGATATTTTATCAATATTCCAAGGTTTGAAGTATTGATTTAAATACTCTTTATAAAGGGCATTTTGCTTACTCTTTACAATAAAAGCATCACTATTTCCATATAAATATGGTTTTTGTTCTAGTTGTGTTAAATCCTCAATAGTTTCAGGGACAATAGTCTTTGTCACACATCCTGAAAAAAATAGTAAGTAAAAAGATGTAATAAATATGATATAAAACTTCATAGGTGTTCCTTAATTTTTGACTATTGTACACAAACAAATCTTAAGAAATTTTGTGGTAGAATTCTGTCAAATACACAAAAAAGGGTTACAACATGTTTCACGAATACAGAGATATCATAACTGAACTAAAAACTGCAAATGCACACTTCGTTAAAATATTTGAAAAACACAATGAATTAGACGACAAAATAGACGCTGTAGAAGCTGGCAGAGAGCATATGGAACACTTCGAATTAGAAACTCTAAAAAAAGAGAAACTAAGACTTAAAGACGAAGCTTTCCAAATGATTATGGCTTATAAAAAAGAGCACAATAAGTAATTATACTCTTATGGAGGTTGGTTATATCCTGCCTCCTTTTTTCTTTTCTTCTTAACTAATCATTTTTTTCCTGACTATTTTTTCAACAAAGACCTATATATCAGCACAAAACAAAACAATTTACCCCTTATTTTAAGTTCTTTTTAGATAAAATCTTAACAAATTTATTGCTAGAGGTTAAATATATATGGAAAATCTTTTTGACTCCCAAGATATTGTTGACGTAAATATAGAAGACTCTATAAAAACTTCCTATTTAGATTACTCTATGAGTGTTATTATAGGTCGTGCCTTACCAGACGCGAAAGACGGTTTGAAGCCTGTTCATAGAAGAATTCTTTATGCTATGCACGAACTAAATCTTACTTCAAAAGCTGCATACAAAAAATCTGCGAGAATCGTCGGTGATGTTATCGGTAAATACCATCCACACGGTGACACGTCTGTTTATGATGCTTTGGTTAGAATGGCTCAAAGTTTCTCTATGAGAGCTCCTCTTGTAGATGGACAAGGAAACTTCGGAAGTATCGACGGCGACAATGCTGCTGCCATGAGATATACGGAAGCTAGAATGTCTAAAATATCTGAAGATATTTTAAAAGATTTGGATAAAGATACGGTAAACTTTGTATCAAACTACGATGATACTATGAAAGAGCCATCAGTTCTTCCTACTAGAGTTCCTACGTTACTTTTAAACGGTAGCGAAGGTATCGCCGTAGGTATGGCTACAAAAATACCTCCGCACAACCTTGGAGAACTACTTGATGCTATTTTACATCTTGTGGATAATCCAGAATCTACTCCTGATGAATTAATGGATTTTATTCAAGGTCCAGACTTCCCTACCGGTGGTACGATATTCGGTAGAAGCGGTATAGTTCAAGCATATAGAACAGGTCGTGGAAGAGTAAAAATAAGAGCAAAACACCATATAGAAAATAAAAACAAAAAAGATGTAATAGTTCTTGACGAGCTTCCTTACCAAGTAAACAAAGCAAAACTTATAGAACAAATCGCAGAACTTGCTAAAGATAAACAAATAGACGGTATATCAGAAGTAAGAGATGAGAGTGATAGAGACGGGTTAAGGGTTGTAATAGAGCTAAAAAAAGATGCCATGAGTGAAATAGTAATGAATAATCTTTACAAATCAACTCCACTTGAAGTGACGTTTGGTATTATCCTACTTGCGGTACAAAACAAAGAACCGAAAGTATTTAATCTTAGTGAAATATTGACAACATTCCTTTACCATAGAAAAACCGTAATTATTAGAAGAACAATATTTGATTTAGAAAAATCAAAAGCTAGAGCACATATTTTAGAAGGTTTGAAAATTGCATTAGACAATATCGATGAAATAGTAAAAATCATCCGTGGAAGTGCAAACGATGCCGAAGCAAAAGAGAAAATGTCGGCAAGATTCGGTCTAAGCGATATTCAATCTCAAGCTATACTAGATATGAGACTTGGACGTTTGACAGGTCTTCAAAGAGAAAAACTTGAAGCAGAATATGCAGAACTTATGGCTTTTATCGCTGAACTTGAAGCAATACTAAAATCTGAAGATAAATTAAATGAAATTATCAAAGAAGAACTAGTAGAAATCAAAGATAAATATGCTACAAAAAGATTAACTGAAATCGAAGATAGCTATGATGATATAGATATAGAAGACCTAATCCCTAATGAGCCAATGGTTGTAACAATAAC
>DISL01000012.1:0-7786 GCA_002421845.1 Epsilonproteobacteria bacterium UBA6211
CCATACATACTATTACCATCACTAGAATCAAAACAATAAGAAAAATTCTCAGGTTTATTTTCAGGGTCTAGCTCTTTTATAGATTGGAAATTGAGTCTATTAAAATATATTGATTCAAGATTGATACTCTTTACAAACTCAAAATCAGGAACTTCACTTTTATCGTCATTTAGAGTTTGAGTTTTTAGGTTTTTAAATAGTGCAAAAGTCCTAGCATATATATCTATAGAAAGAAATATCACCTTTTTCCCACGATAATACTCTTTTGCAACTTCCGCAGTTTCTATTATTCGCTTGTCATTGCTTTCAGAAATATGGTGTTGTTCTATTTGGGTATCGTATTTGTCTTTGGAGATTATATGGATTATTATATCATCTTTATAAAGCTTTACTACTTTATAATTAGCTTTTAAATCTATCTCTTTTATCTTGGTAGATGCCAAAAACCTAGCAAATTCCCTAGAATAAAACCCAAGTTCATTGGTAAGCTTTTTTTTATCTTCAAGTTCAAGTAAAACCGTCTCAGGTATTACAACTATATTTGAGCCATTATCACTCAAATTCTGAATATTTTGCAAATTTTGCAAAATAATATTGGTGTCTAATACATATACTTTATCTTTTTTCATAAAGAAATGATAGATAAAGTTGGTTACAATTAAGCTACACTAAACATATATTTTACAGACAAATCCAATACTTTTATTTGTCTAATTAACAACAATATTAACTACTTAATAAATCAATAAACTCATCTTTATTTGGGCAAAACTGTCCATTTTTTTCTATTAGAATTAAATCTCTAGCAATTCCTTTACTTGTATATATTTTGGCACTTTCTATATCTATTCCAAAATCTTCAAACATTTTTGCGATATATGCAAAAAGCCCTTTTTGATCTTTTGCTTCTATTTTTAAAGCGGCTAAATTTTCAGTATAATCACACTCAATTTGAATATTTTCTTTTAAAATTACAGGTTTTTTAAGTTTTAGTTGCTTACTACTTATAAAAGAGCTTTGAATTAATTCTTTGATTTGTTCAATATCGCTTTGTTCTACCCTTTCATCAAATACAATTTCATAAAACTTTTTACCATCAAATAATTTATATATACCCATAGATGATATATTAAGATATGCTGATAGTTTACCCAGTAAAAAGCTCAAGTTCATATTGTGTTTTTTAATAATATGAATAGTCAATACCTCATTATTTACAATTTCATAATCATAATCTAAAGTATTCTCAGCCCATATTGCAATATCTAAAATTTCACTAACTTTTAGCTTTAAAAACATATGGATTGATTGGATTGCAAGTATCTTTTTTTGTAGTTTGGTATCTAACTCTTTAAATGTTTTATTCTTTTTAATGGCATCAAGTTTTAAAACTCTTTTTGTACTATCTTTTACAAGTTCTGCATTTTCAAAAGCCATTATTGATTGCAAAAAAAGCTCTTTTAATAAATTAGCTGTTGTACTTTTATATACATCTTTACCAACTGAACTTATATCACTATAAGTAAGAACAAATAAGAGTCTTAAAGTTTGTTCAGTTTGTAATAACCCTATAAAATTAAATATCACATGCTGTGAATAAATATCCTCCCTTGTAGCCACATAGTTCATCATATTGTGGTACCTTACTATTCTAGCACCCAAAGTAGTAGTTTCATCATCCAAATCAAATGATTTAGCAAATTTTCTAAATATTCTCTCCCCAACTATATGATGATCTCCTCCCCTTCCTTTGCCACTATCATGAAATAATACCAAAATCCTCAAAAGTGCTTTTTCTTCATTACTTAAACTATTATAGAGAGTATTAACAAACTCATCTTGGATATTTTCAAGATTTTTAATAGCTTTGATTGAGTGTAGATCTACAGGATGCTTATGGTAACCATCAAATTGTGGTTGATTTTGAATCCCTTTTAGATGTGGTAAAAGTTTAAAAAACAGCCTTGAATTATAAAGCAACTTAATATAAGGAAAAGTTTTTTCTTTTTTGAAAAGCTCTTTTATTAGTCTTTTTGTCTCTTTTGTTTCCCTTTTTGTAAGAATAGTTTTATTGACATGATATAAGTATGACTGATCAAAACTTTCCACATTATCCAAAGAAATCAACTCTTTTAAAATACCATTAAGCCCCATTGGTTTACTATTAAAAGATGTATATACTTTTTTATCACATACATATATATTTTTACTAATTCTGCAAGATTTAATCTTAGCATAGTTATCTTTATCGTATAAAAATGGGCGAACAACTTTTTTTGTCATTACAGCACTAAAAAAATGTATATTGTGAAAAGACTCAAAAAGCCTTGTCATACACTCTCTTTCTTTGGTAATTCTTGTTTTATTTTTAAATCCAAGTTTTGTACTAAGCTCAGGTAAAATATCAAAGTTTACACTATCTTGTTTTTTCTTTGCGATTAAATGTAATGCATTTCTAACCCTAAAAACAAATTCCAATGAACTCCTAAAGTTCTTATATTCATCTTCACTAAAAAGTTTTCCACTAAGCTCTTTGATACTACTTACACCATAAATGACATTGCATATCCAAAAAAGGAGATTTGACTCTCTCATCCCACCATAACCATCTTTTACATTTGGTTCCATTATCAAAGGATATTTTGCAAGTCGTGCCTTATGTTCAGCTATTTTTTGCTCAATAAACTCCAACTTAGCATGATTTCTAACCCTTTTTAAGGAATTCTGATAATTATGCCAAAGTTGCTTTGATCCATAAATCATCCTTGATTCGATAATGGCAGTTTTTATGGTAATATCTTCCTTTACCACGCTATCAATCTCTTTTAGCTCATGTACCCTATGCCCTAGCTTTAATCCCGCATCCCATGCTAAAGTCAAAAACTCTTCTAATATGTTTTTTATATTATACCCTTTTGTATCCTCATACAAAAGCATCAAATCTATATCACTATATACACAAAGTTGTTCTCTTCCATAACTACCAAGAGCTACAATTGTAATAGGTATTGCATTACTAAGAGGCTGATACTGCCCAAAATGTTTTCTAAGTATATATTTATATAAATGTATTATAAAACTATCTATTTGCTTGGTATGCTTTACAAAAAAATCTTTACCACCACTATGGGTAAATATTTCATCAAGAGAGCCTAAATACTCTTTTATTGAGTTTTTTATAAGTTTTGATATCTCAAAATCTTTTGCCCCAGAATCTATCAGCTCTTCAATCTTTATACTTAAATCACTCACATCAATCCTTTTTAACACTCATCCTTAAACCTTAACCCTTAAAGCTTTTCCTAAATTATATACAAAAAAAGCTAATATTTTATACAGCTACCTTAAAACAAAATAGTTATACCAACTTATTTAAGAATCTCTAATTTTTTTTTGATATAATCCTTTGAAATATTTAAAACTTTTAGGAAATTTTATGAGAAATTGGCTAGATAACCACAAAAATGATACAGTTAGAACTCAAATGTATTATGCAAAACAAGGTATTATCACAGATGATATGAAATATGTTGCCGAGGTTGAGGGACTAGATCCTGAGCTTGTAAGAAGTGAAATAGCAAGAGGAAGGCTGATAATTCCAGCAAATATCAACCATAGACATGTCAAACCTATGGCAATAGGCTTAGCAAGTAAATGTAAAATCAATGCAAATATTGGCTCATCTGCACTTGCAAGTGATATTAATGGTGAAATAGAAAAAGTTGATATGAGCTTGAAATATGGTGCTGATACAATTATGGATTTGAGTACTGGTGGGGATTTAGATGCTATTAGAGAAGCTGTTATTGCTCACTCAACTGTGCCAGTAGGAACAGTTCCTATGTATCAAATAATACATGATTGTGGTGGGGATATCAACAACCTTTCTATTGATGTAATGCTTTCAACACTTGAAAAACAAGCAAAGCAAGGGGTAAGTTATTTTACTATCCATGCTGGATTTTTGCTTAGATTTATGCCTTATGTGGCAAAAAGAAAGATGGGTATTGTATCTCGTGGAGGAAGCTTGATGGCATCTTGGATGATGCATTATCATAAAGAAAATCCATTTTATGAAGCTTATGATGCTATTTTAGATATTTGTAGAAGATATGATGTATCTTTATCTTTAGGTGATAGCTTAAGACCTGGGTGTCTTTATGATGCAAGTGATGAAGCACAACTTAGTGAGCTTAAAATCCTTGGTGAACTTACTCTTAGAGCTTGGGAAAAAGATGTTCAAGTTATGATAGAAGGTCCAGGGCATGTTCCGCTCAATCAAGTTGAGAGAAATATGAAAATAGAGCAAGAGTATTGTCACGAAGCACCTTTTTATATCCTTGGACCTTTGACTACAGATATAGCTGCTGGGTATGACCATATAAGTAGTGCTATTGGAGCTGCTGTTGGTGGATGGCATGGGGCATCTATGCTTTGTTATGTAACACCAAAAGAACACCTAGGTCTTCCAAACGCTGAAGATGTAAGGGTAGGAATTATTGCATATAAAATAGCAGCTCACACAGCTGATATTGCTAGAGGAAGATTTGGTGCAAGAGATGTGGATGATGCTATGAGTGATGCAAGATATAAATTTGACTGGAACAAACAGTTTTCTTTAGCACTTGATCCTGATCGTGCAAAAGAGTATCATGATGAAACTCTTCCACAAGATGTATTCAAGGATGCAGAATTTTGCTCTATGTGTGGACCAAAATTTTGTAGTTACAAAATAACACAACAAATAATGGACAACCACTCAATCAATTAAGATTACTCTTATTTTGATTAGTATATGATTTGATAAGTTAGTGATAAACACACACAAAGATTTAATTTAAAAAGGAAATGAAATGGTTACAAAAGAACAAGTTCTAAATGAACTAAAATCAGTAATGTATCCAGGTTTTACAAAATCAATTGTTGATTTTGGTTTTGTTAGAGATATTATTATTACAGATAATAATGTATCTATAAACCTTGAAATAACTTCTAGTGCACAAGAAGTAGAACAAGCATTAAAAGATGAGATTAAAAAAGAATTATCTATTTTAGGTATTCAAAACTATGAAATAAATATCAAAAAACCTTCAACTCCAAAACAACAAAGTAACTCAGTAAGTGGCAAAAATGTAGCTCCACAAATCAAAAACTTTGTAATGGTAAGTAGCGGTAAAGGTGGGGTTGGTAAATCAACAACTACTGTAAACTTAGCTATTGCTATGGCTATGCAAGGCAAAAGAGTAGGTGTACTTGATGCAGATATTTATGGACCAAATATCCCAAGAATGTTGGGTCTTATTGGTGCTGAACCTGAAGTTGTAGGAAACAAAGCAAAACCTCTTAAAGCTTATGGCATAGATATGATGAGTATGGGTTCACTTATGGGAGAAGGACAAGCTCTTATTTGGAGAGGTGCTATGATTATGAAAGCAATCGAGCAACTTTTAAGAGATATTTTATGGGAAGAACTTGATGTACTTTTCATAGATATGCCTCCAGGAACTGGTGATGCACAGCTTACATTAGCTCAAAGTGTACCTGTAACTGCTGGGGTAAATGTAACAACTCCTCAACATGTGGCACTTGATGATAGTAAAAGAAGCTTAGATATGTTCAAAAAACTTCATATCCCAGTAGCTGGAATAGTTGAAAATATGAGCGGGTTTATTTGTCCAAACTGTGAGACAGAAAGTGATATATTTGGAATAGGAACTTGTGAAGCATTAGCAAAAGATTATGGAACAACAGTTTTAGCAAATATCCCTATAGAACCAGCTATCAGAGAAGGTGGAGATGATGGAAAACCAATAGTTTATTTCCACCCAGAAAGTGTAACTGCAAAAAGATATATGCAAGCAAGTGCTAAACTATGGGATTTTATAGAAAATGTAAACTCAAGTAACTTAGCAGATAATAGTGCAATTCAACCAACTACAAATGGCGTAAGTGCATGTAGTACAGCAAGTCAAAGCTCATCAAAAGGCGGATGTGGTTGTCATTAATTAGTCAATAATATAAGGGGTATCCCACCCCTTAAAAAAATAGAAAAAGTTATAATCTTTATTACAAAATTTTTACCGCTTTTTAGAAACTTTTAAAACTTAATTAGCTACAATCTTTATTCAATAACTAGAAAAAACTTTATAAACTTCATAGAAATAAAGGCTACCAATATGTCGATAATGATTACTAAAAGAAATGGACGTAAAGAGATTTTAGACATCTCAAAAATTCAAAAAAACACTATAGCTGCCACAGAAGGACTTGAATACGTAAGTCAAAGTGAACTTGAAATAGATGCCCAAATTAAATTTATAGACGGGATGTCAAGTAGTGATATACAAGATGCTCTTATAAAAACTGCCGTAGAAAAAATAGATATTGACGCACCAAACTGGACTTTTGTTGCCGCAAGACTTTTTTTATTTGACCTATACCACAGAGTAGGTAAAGCAACTTACGGTATCAAAGGCAAACCTTACTGCCATATTAAAGATTATATTAAATATGGACAAAATGCAGGGAGAATACTTTTAGGCTTAGAGATTGGTTATGATTTAGATGAATTAGACTCTCATATAGATTGCACCAGAGATTATCAGTTTAACTACCTTGGGATAAAAACATTATACGATAGATATTTAATAAAAAATAGCAAAGCTGAGCCGATTGAGCTCCCTCAACAAATGTTTATGGCAATAGCTATGTTCTTAGCTCAAAATGAGGTAGAAAAAACTCAAAAAGCAAAAGAATTTTACGATGTTATTTCAAAATTTGAAGTAATGTTAGCAACGCCTACACTATCAAATGCAAGGACTCCAAGACATCAATTAAGTAGTTGTTATATAGGTTCATCACCTGATAATATTGAAGGTATATTTGATGGTTATAAAGAGATGGCACTATTATCTAAATATGGTGGTGGAATTGGTTGGGATTGGAACTCAATCAGAGCACTTGGTGGAGTTATAGATAACCACAAAAATGCAGCAGGTGGGGTTGTACCGTTTTTAAAAATCACAAACGACTTAGCCCTAGCAGTTGACCAATTAGGGACAAGAAAAGGTGCAATTGCGGTTTATTTAGAACCTTGGCATATGGATGTGGTGGACTTCATAGACTTGAAGAAAAACAGCGGTGAAGAAAGAAGAAGAGCCCATGACCTATTCCCTGCACTTTGGATAAGCGATTTATTTATGAAAAGGGTAGCTAGCGATTCACATTGGACCCTTTTTGACCCGTATGAAGTAAAAGACCTAGCAGAGCTTTACGGCGAAGATTTTGAAAAGAGATATGAAGAGTACGAAAACAATCCGGAAATCACAAAAGAACAAATGAAAGCAAAAGATTTATGGAAAAAAATCTTAACTTCATATTTTGAAAGCGGTAGCCCGTTTTTATGTTTCAAAGACAATGCAAACAGAGCAAATCCAAACAACCACACCGGATTTATTAGAAGCTCAAACCTTTGTACGGAAATTTTCCAAAACACAAATCCAAACTACTATAAAGTAAGAGTAGAATTTGATGACGGTACTGTAAGCGTGTTTAACGAAGACGAAGATGTGAAACTAGATAGCGGTTTAGTGAAAAAAGCAAACAAAATAACAGCCCTAGATAGTCTTGGCGGTAAAAAAATATTTATAGTCGAGAAAGAAAAAATAGACGGGGATACGGCAGTATGTAACCTTGCATCTATAAATCTTAGCAAAACAAACACGAAAGAGGACATCGAAAGGGTTACTAAAGTAGCTATTAGAATGCTTGATAATGTAATAGACCT
>DISL01000012.1:7915-8530 GCA_002421845.1 Epsilonproteobacteria bacterium UBA6211
GTATTATGCCTTTTGATAATGCACCTCAAGCGGTAAATGCTTTGGTTGACAAAGATTTATTTGATGCCGGATATGATTGGGAATCTTTAAGAGCAAAAGTCAAAAAAGACGGTATGAGAAACGGTTACCTTATGGCTATTGCACCTACTAGTTCTATATCTATTTTAGTCGGTACGACTCAAGCTATAGAGCCTGTATATAAAAGAAAATGGTACGAAGAAAACCTAAGTGGACTTATCCCTGTGGTAGTACCTGATTTGTCACCTACTACATGGCAGTATTATACACCTGCTTACGAAGTAGAACAAACTGATATTATAANNAAAAATGGATAGACCAAGGTCAAAGCGTGAATATATTTATGAGTCTAAACAAAGCAAGCGGTAAATATCTACACGAAATATATACGTTAGCATGGAAACTAGGTCTGAAGTCAACATATTACCTAAGAAGTCAATCACCTGAAGCAAGTAGCGATGTGGAAGATAGAAGTATGGAGTGTGTCGGTTGCCAATGATATTAAGCAAAAGATAAAAAATATATACAAATAGACATAGATATAAGATAAAATACAAAAAATGTTTTAAAATAAAGAGGCGAGAATGGATAGAAAAA
>DISL01000064.1:0-11311 GCA_002421845.1 Epsilonproteobacteria bacterium UBA6211
GCATTTATGATTTGAACTTAGGATTCTTTTTCTTTTTCTGTTCCGTTATTACCTTCATATTTTGTCTCACCGTATAATGCACCAAGTCCAAATCCAGCTACTTCCGTAGAAGCACTTAAGTACCAAGTTTTTGCATCAGTTCCATACACTTGATTACCGTCTTCAAAAGGACTGATATTGTCTCCAAGAGCTGCTATAGTTCCTGTGCCACCTTTTTTATCAGTTGTTATATATCCACCGCCTACTGTAGCAATTTCACCGATAGCATAGCTTAAATCCAAAGCATATATATCACCGTCTTTAGTATTTGCAGCATCTTCGCTTGTTTGTGCATATTTAGCAGTTGCAGTTAATGCATCTATCGAACCTGTCACAGACCCACCTACGGCACTAAATAAATCTTGAGCATCCATATAGTATGCACCTACGCTTAAGTTATCGTTGATTGCATAGCTTAAGTCAAGTACGGCTGCTTTTGTTTTTTTATCGTCTTTGTCCAAAATATCGCCCATTTTAGTTAATGCACCATCAGGGTCAGCAACCATAACACCTTGTGTTACACCGGCAATAGCAGTAAGTTTATCGTAAGTCAGTACACCTACTAGGGCATCATGGTAGTCACCTATCCACTCTAAATCTATAGGTTGTCTTCCTGCTATGATAGTAACCATATCATTTGCATAAGAGATATTTGCTTCAGTAACAACTGCTTTTACTTTTTCTAGTGTGTTGCCATTATCATCTTGACCCCAATAATCATCTGTTTCTTTTTCATCGAAAAGGTGATTTGCTCTTGCCCCTAAAGTAGCTTTGAAGCCGTTTAATTCAGCAGTAGAGTAGTTAAGATACATAGAACCTACCGTATAACCAGAATCTTGATAGTTATCATTGGTTATATTTTTGCCTTTTGCATTTTTAGATACACCATATACAGATAATTCACCTGTAGTTGTGCCACCTTTGAAAGCATCTTCTAACGTATCTGCTGCAAATATTGAACTAGCAGCAAACAAAGATATTGTTGCTAATTTTGTAAATTTTCTCATGACTTTTCCTTTTTCTTTATGGTTTTGATTTCGTTAAATTTCGAAATTTAGGAGAACAGAAATTTTAACTCAACCTGTAATCAAATTGTACATTATATATAATATAATTAGACTATTTAATTGTATAATAAATATACAAAACAATGTTTTATTTAATAACCTAACTATTTTAATAATAACAATTATCAGAATTGTAAGATATGTTTACTTAAAAGAATATTAGTAAATTGATAATTGTTATTGATTGTTGAGATTTGTGTGCAGGTTGTGGATAGTAGTAATTAGTTATTGTCCTCGGGCTTTAGCCATGCGGGATTCAGCTTACGCTTCATGGGAAGATGGTATATTCCGTCATCCTGAATTTGTTTCTGTCATCCTGCTCCTGAATGTCATTCTGAACTTGATTCAGAATCAGGATGACAGATTCAGGATCTCATCTCTCTTTGGATTCCGTGTCAAGCACGGAATGACAAAGGGTCAAGCACGGAATGACTGAATCTATATTAAGCTGTTTTTCTATTTTTCCAATAATTCGGTTTTCTATTAAGGTGCATGATAGCTAAGATTATAAATTTGTTATTGTGTATAAAATAAATTACACCAAATGGAAACCTATTTGTTAAACATCTTCTAATATCTCCATCAATAACTTGCCAAGCTTTTGGATATTTTAGTAAAAACTTCATCACCGTTAACCAATGTGATATTATTCGATAGTACATCTTCTTTTCTTTGCTTTACTTCTTTAATCCAAAGGTCATTTATTGAACTTTCAGTTGGATTAAGACTACTTAAAATTTTATCTACAATCTTAGTTTTCAAGTCAAGAGGTAGAAAATCAATTTGCTCAAATAGTTTTTGTTGATTAATAGCAACCATAACTTATCCTTTATTGTAATTTAAAGAGATTGTAGCTAAAACTATATGAAAAGTCAATTTTATGTATTTTGGGGAAGTGGTGGTAGAGAATAGGTGGCAGGTGGCAGGTGGTAGGGAAGAGGAAGACAAGCCCAGTTATGGAACGCCAGTCTTTGACTGGTGAAAAGAAGCTAAGACAAGCCCAGTCGCAGACTGGGGTTCCAAGGGAGAACGCCAACTCTTACGGAACGCCAGTCTGTGACTGGTGAATCTTCAAAGACAAGCCCAGTCATAGACTGGGGTTCCAGCTAGAGTGGAGGTTAATACACTAAATAAATGGATTGATAATTCTAAGTTTATCTTCGATTAAAATATTATGTTGCATATCCTCTGAATATAAAATACTACAATTTGATATTAAAGCAGTAGATACAATTATACTATCATAGTAAGACAAAAAATATTTCTCTCTCAAATGTGATGCTTGAATAAAAATATTTTTGTCCAAATTTACTACATGGTATCTTGCGTAAGAACTATCAATAAATTTTTCTATTTGAAGCTCAGTGAATTTCATTTTTTTGATAAGATTTACACTACACTCATTGATAACTTGAACACTTATTGTAGCATGATTACCAAGAACTAGAGGTTTTGCGATAGAGTGTTTATTCCCATCAATAGTACTTATAGCATAAAGAATAATATTTGTATCAATAAAAAATTTATCTGACATTTGACTCAGTTCTACTTAAAAATGGCTCATTTACTTTAATAGGATTTGATGTTAAATATGCAATAAAATCTGAATTCATAGTATTTGTGCTAGTTTCTTCTTTTATTGTCACTTTATTACTAGGAAGTTGCTTTAAAAACATTACAACCTTATCAAATACACTGTCATCAAGTTCTATTTTTAAAGTATGCATACAGCGTCCTTCTGAATTTTTTTAATTATATCACATTATAAAAAGAAAAGTCAAATCGTGAGTCGTGAGTCGATATTCGTGAGTAGTGGATAGTGATTAGTAAGACTGTATTCAGTCATCCTGCTCCTGAATGTCATTCTGAACTTGATTCAGAATCCAGATGACATATTCAGGATCTCATCTCTCATCAGATTCCGTGTCAAGCACGGAATGACTGGGGAAGGTTAAAGTACACAATGACAGTATGATTTATTTTGCTTTTTCATCAAGTTGTTTCAAAATAATTTCATCTATCTCTTTCTCTGTAAGATTTACTAGACTGCTTTTGTCATAGATATATAACAAATGTAATTCATTTTTTATAATAGCCAAATAACTAATCAATCTATAACCGGCACTTTTGCCTTTATTTTTATCACTATTTGCTATTCTAACTTTATATACATTTGATTTTAGTTCTATACCTAAATCTTGTTTAGTATTGATTGAATTCAAAAAGGTATCTACATCTATATCAATGTGTCTATAATTTTTTGATAGTTTTTTAAATGCCTTTTGATAAAGTTCTTGTTCTACAACTTTAAATATCGCCATAGTACTAATCTTTGATAGATACTGTTTTTGTAGTTTTTGTTCCTAGTCCAATATTAGCATTATCAAAAGCTATTCTTATGTTAGAAATATCATTAATAACTTCCAAATCATAATCAGTTGAGTCATTGTCTATTATTTTGTAATCATTAATCATATTATCTTGTTTAAACAACTTAAGCATTTCTAAGAAAATTGTTGATTTCACATTATTTACATCAATTTGCAAAGTCATGATTTACCTTTTTAAATATTTCTCAAATTATATCACATTATGAAAATAAAAGTCAAATCGTGAGTAGTGAGTCGATATTAGTGAGTATCTGATTCCGTCATGCTGAACTTGTTTCAGTCATCCTGAACTTGATTCAGGATCTCATCTCTCTTTAGATTCCGTGTCAAGCACGGAATGACAAAGAGTCAAGCACGGAATGACGTAAGTCAAAAGAAACTTTACTTGTAGTGGTTTGTTATTGCTACTATTTCTATAGTATTCGTATCAGTATATATAAAAATTGCCCTATATTTTTTGTCTAGTCTAAAAGAGTAAATTAACCTATCTTTTGGTTCTAAAAGTTCAGTATTAAGAGATGGATAGAATGGATCATTTTCAAAAAGTTTTTTTGCTTTTTCATATTTTTTCACAATATTATGAGTTTTGATATACTCATATATATCATCTCTTAAGTCTTTAATTTTCATTGTAAATAGAACTTTTTTTAAGTCCATTTTCCAAATCAGCTAAAAAATCTTCACTATAACCAGCTTCTTTGAAGTCTAACATTATATCTTCAATATCATCTTTTTTAAACTTTTTAAAATACAACTCTTTTTCTATAATTTTCTTTTTGATAATTTCAATCTCTTTTAAATCCATTTGAGATATAAGATGCAAAATATTAGGCATAGTAACATTAACTGCTAATTGCATATCCTTGCCCCCTCTATTTATTTTTTTAATTATATCACATTATAAAAAGAAAAGTCAAATCGTGAGTCGTGAGTCGATATTCGTGAGTAGTGGATAGTGATTAGTAAGACTGTATTCAGTCATCCTGCTCCTGAATGTCATTCTGAACTTGATTCAGAATCAGGATGACATATTCAGGATCTCATCTCTCTTTGGATTCCGTGTCAAGCACGGAATGACAAAGAGTCAAGCACGGAATGACTGAAAATAAAGCACGGAATGACAAAAGTTCTCACATACACAATGTTTAATCATAGCGATTAATTTCAAATATGATTATTTTTTGGTTTCGTATCTGTGAATTTTTTTAATTTATATGCGAAATAACACATAAATCCTATAGTAACAAGTACCGTAGCATAAGCAATAATTGTATTCATTATAAATCCTTTAAGCCTTCGATTTTATCTATAATATACTGTAATAACAATACTGAAATATAAATACAGAAAAAATTGACTCTATAGACCCAAAGCTGGTAATAAATCGTTGTCTTCTTCTATTCTAAGCATTCTTACATCTTTGACACAAGCTGTAAACCATGGAAAAGTTTTTGCTAATTTTTGTATGGTCATAACACAATTAACAGCATTTACTTTATTATTGCCAAAGTAAACACTACCTTGTTGCCAAGAAAAATTATTCGCTTCCATAAACTTTCTAATATCACCATAAGCATTTGTAGATGAAGTATTGTGATATTGCTCACCTAGACAATTAGTATCAATATCAAAAGTTACAGCATACATAATACCTTCCTTAATATTTTTTAAGATTGTATCAAAATTTAAGCTAAAAAGTCAATTAGTTTTAAAAAAAATCGTGAGTAGAGGATTTTATTAGATTCCGTGTCAAGCACGGAATGACAAAGAGTCAAGCACGGAATGACGTAAGTCAAAAGAAACTTTACTTGTAGTGATTTGTTATTGCTACTATTTCTATAGTATTCGTATCGGTATATATAAAAATTGCTCTATATTTTTTGTCTAGTCTAAAAGAGTAAATTAACCTATCTTTTGGTTCTAAAAGTTCAGTATTAAGAGATGGATAGAATGGATCATTTTCAAAAAGTTTTTTTGCTTTTTCATATTTTTTCACAATATTATGAGTTTTGATATACTCATATATATCATCTCTTAAGTCTTTAATTTTCATTGTAAATAGAACTTTTTTTAAGTCCATTTTCCAAATCAGCTAAAAAATCTTCACTATAACCAGCTTCTTTGAAGTCTAACATTATATCTTCAATATCATCTTTTTTAAACTTTTTAAAATACAACTCTTTTTCTATAATTTTATTTTTGATAATTTCAATCTCTTTTAAATTCATTTGAGATATAAGATGCAAAATATTACGCATACTAACATCAACGGCTAATTGCATATCCTTGCCCCCTCTATTTATTTTTTTTATTATATCAAACTCTTGGGTGGAAGTCAATAAAATAAAATCGTGAGTCGTAAGTCGATATTCGTGAGTAGTGGATGGGGAACGCCAGTGGGTGACTGGTGAAAATGGAACGCCAGTCTGTGACTGGTGAATCTTCAAAGACAAGCCCAGTCGGAGACTGGGGTTCCTTTGGGGATAAAAAAACCGTCGATTGGGAATGCAACCGATGGTTTGTAGGAAAGTTTACGAAATTCCTATTAGAATTTGAAAGCTATTTCTAGTCTACTTTTTTAGTTTATGTTGATGCTCTTTTATTATATAAAATATCTTTTTCTCATCAATTTTTGAGAGTTTATATCTATTAGTCACTTTAAATGTTTCAAGCTCAACCATCATATAACCATCTACTCTAAGTATTGTTGGCAAATCAAAACTCCATAAACTTTAGTAGAAATGTTATATGATATTTATATTGAAAGTAATAAAATTAATTGTGATTGGTTATTGGTAAGAAAATGTTGTAAAAAAACGCTAGTGTAATACTAGCTGTTGTATGCATTCCATCTCTGGATAGATGGAACGGTTAAGAAAGTATTACTTAGATTTTAGAAGCTATATACGCCTCATAACTAAAAAATATAACTATAGCAACTATTAAAAAACCAATAAGTATTTCCATTATAATTCCTCTAAAGAATTTATTTTTTCTAAAATTTTTTTATTTAAAAAATGTATTGATAAAACGAGTAATATCACGGCTAAAAATGATAGAATAAATTTGAAAGAAGATATATTATCATAATTTGATGATAGCCAACCAACTAAACCAATAAGTGTTACAACGAATATACCTAACCAAACTTTTAAATAGTTTATCTTTTCCTTTATTAAATCAATTTTTGCCATACAACATACCTATATATTTTTGATTTTTTATTATAACATAAAATGTGTTAAAGTCAATAAAATATGGTGATTGGTGGTTAGTGTTTTACGGAACGCCAGATTTATCTGGTTGAAAAGCTAAGACAAGCCCAGATGAATCTGGGGTGAAAACCGTAAAGCAAATGTGAACTGCTTCACATTTGTAGGTTTGGAACTTAAGGTGATATGCATTTATGCACCACCGAGAGCTAAAAAACTAAGACAAGCCCAGTCATAGACTGGGGTTCCACCTAAAAAAAATGCATAAAAAACCGCCAGTGGAAAACCCACCAGCGGTCGAAGAAAAAAGTCTTAACAATTCTTATTAGAATTTATAAGAAATTTGTAATCTTCCTCTATCTCTATCAGTTGTTTTTGTTCCAACATTATTTTCAACTTCATATACACCATATCTTACATAAGCAGATAAGTTTTTAGCAAATTGATATGTAAGTTGTCCATAAGTCTCTGTGATATCTTGGTCATCTGTAGCAAGTGAAGTTTTCTTTTCATCAGCTGAAATATGTGTAAGAGCTAAATTTAAATCTTTCATGATATCCATCTTAGCAGAAAGCATCCAAGCTGTAGCATCTTGACTACCATTTAAATCAGCACTAAAACCTTTGAATCCAGCACTTCCATCACTATCAAATGCAACTAAACCACCATCTTTACCAGTTTTTACATAAGCAGCAGTCAAACCAACAGGGCCAGCTTTACCACTTAAAGTAGCTTTTGTAAGTTTTTGCTTTTTATTAGAAGCATAATCTTTTGCTTTTAGTTCAGAATGTGTAACATTTAGTTTTGCCAAGTCCATAATTTTTGTTTCGATTGAAGCACTCAATGCATCTCCACCTTGGTTTAATGTACTTGTTTCACTTGTTTTACCGATATTTGCATACCAAACTTGTGCAGTTGCAACTTCAGCTATAGGCACTATAAGAGCAGCAACCGTTAGGTCATTTGCAGTAATATTAACTTTTGCTTCAGTTCCACCAGTAGCTTGATTACCATTTTTGATACTATTATTTACAAAATGACCAGCAGCAATTGTTGCAAAACCTGCATTATACATTGCAAGTACACCAGTACCACTTTGAGTAAGATCTATATTAGAACTACCTTGTGTCCATGGAGTATTAAGTGCTTGTTTACCAGCTATAACAGTTAAATTATTTACACCGCTATATACGAAGTTTGCATGTTCTAGTGTTGTTGAAGGATTTACATCACCACCATTATCTTGAGTAAGTCCTCTTACTGTACCTGTAAGTTTTACTTTTATGTCATCTGTAGCAGGAATAGTCAATACCATACCAGCTTTATAGATATTTGATTGTGAACTTGATGCCATATCATTTTGATCATTGTATTGGTATGTTACATAACCTGTTGCATCAACACCCTTGATAGCTTCTTCAAGTGGCTTAGCACTTGCAACTGAACTTAAACCTGCTACAGCAACTGCAGCAGCTAAACTAATTTTCGCGAATTTTTTCATCTGTTCTCCTAAATTTCGAAATTTACCAAGTATGAAGGATGCTTCCATCACACCGTTAGCAACATTCTATAATATGTTTCTTTAAACAAATCTTAAATTTAGGTGCGAAAATAGGGATTTTTTGCCATAAGTAACAGTTTTTTATTACTTTTTTGTCATTTTCGGACAAATCGTATATTGGTTATTAGTATATTTGGTGATTATTAGTAATAAAATGAAGTTAGATTTTTTTGTATATCTAGGTTTAAGAAAGGGAAAAGAAAATTTTGAATGTTGAATTTTGAATTTTGAATTTTGAGGTGGCAGGTTGTCATTCCGTGCTTGACACGGAATCTTATTAGAAGAAAGAGATTCTGAATCAAGTTCAGAATGACAGAAAACTAGTCTTACCAATACACTAATCACTAAAGAAACGGATTTATAATCCTTAGCTTGTCTTCTATAAAAAGATTGTGTTGCATATCTTCACTATATAATATTTCACATTTATTTTCTAAAGCTGTTGCGACTATTAATGCATCATAAAATTGCAAATTATATTTACTTTTGAGTCTCAATGCCTTAATTTGTGTTTTTAAATCAAAATCTACTATTTCAAAAATATCATCAAATTCTAAAATTACATTTTCTACATCATTTGTAGGTAATTTAAATTTCTTTAGGAAAATATTGCATAACTCATTAACAACTTGTTTGGATATTATTGAAGATGCATCAATAAGATTGTTTGCTATATCTTTTTTATTGATTTCATCTTGTGAAAAAGCATAAATCAATATGTTCGTATCAATAAAGCTTTTACCTAGCATTTGCTTCATCTCTGTTAAATTTATAACCTTTTGTTTTTATAGATACCGATTTAAATATTTGATTGTTTGTTTGTTGCTTTGATAATAACTTAACATCACTCTTTGGTAAAGTATTTATAAAAGCAATTACTTTTGTAAGTAAACTATCTGACACTTCAAGTTTTAAAGTATGCATTTGTAAAACCTCCTGAATTTTTTGTATTATAGCATATTATGGGAGAAAGTCAATAAATTTAGGTGGATGGAGAAATTTTGAATGTTGAATTTTGAATTTTGAATGTTGAATTTTGAGGTGGCTGATGGTCATTCCGTGCTTGACACGGAATCTAAAGAGATTCTGAATCAAGTTCAGAATGACAAAGAGATCCTGAGTCAAGCTCAGGATGACAACAACCAGTCTTACTAATAACCAATAACCAATTACCAATATACCAATATACTAATACACTAATTACTAATCACTCACTTTTAGTATCTCTATATGACCATTTGAATATATCCAATAAAACAATAAGTTTGTGATTTTCATCTATGAGGTAAGGGATTGTATAACCTTTAAATATAAAGTCCCTTACGTTATCACTATAATAGTATTTTGATTTGCGAAATTTATATGGCATATTTACTATACCGTTTATATGATAAAAAAGTTGGCTGTTGAAATTGAAGGCTTTGGTTTTGCTATCTTTAGCGATAAATTTTAATATGTCTTTTAGATTGGTTGTAAAAATATCATCTTTGATAATTTGCATTTACTAAAGGCTTTTGATATATTGATTCATTTCATTATAAAAAGTAGTATCATAAGGTGTATATATACCTATTTTGTTTTCATATTTGGCAACTGCATCACTAACTCTTTTAATTGCGTCCTGCGTAGATATGTATGATGTTTCATCAAGGGCTAAGTTTTCTAAAAAGTCACTTAACTCTGCATTTATATCTACACCTTTTGCGATAAGCTTATTATAAACCATTTCATTAATTTGAAGATTTAAACTATGCATATTTCAACCCTTCTTAATTTTTTTGTATTATAACATATTATGTAAGGAAGTCAATAAATTTAGGTGGATGGAGAAATGTTGAATTTTGAATGTTGAATGTTGAATGTTGAATGTTGAATGTTGAATGTTGAATTGGAAGAGAGATTCTGAATCAAGTTCAGAATGACATTCAGTATCAGAATGATGTAATCAAGTTCTTTTTTATGTTCATTTCAAGTATATCTATTTGGTGTCGTAGTACATCTTCGATAATAGCCAAACTTACACCATCATAATCATGAGCTATAAAAGTTCTTATACTATAAAATCCTTTGATTTGTATTTCATCAAAAATTTCTAGAATTTTGGATTCACTTTTTTTAAGTTTGTCAAATTGTTCTGCTATGGCAACCAGATTCATTAATATAGCAGCACGTGCTTCTGCTCTGTCATCTAGTGCATTTGTAATAGTACCGTGCCTTGATATAACAGTCTTAATATCTTCTATTTTTTGAAGCATACTATAAACTCTTGATAAATCTTTTTGGCTATACATATATTGTTTTGTCCACTATAAATTTTTTGCCTATAGGGCTAAGTCCTGATTTATCTGTGAAATCTACATTTGTACCTAGTTCTTTTTGAAATTGTTGTTTTATTTGGTTGAGTTTGTCGATAGCTCCAAAGCCACCACCGTTGTTTTGTACAAATTTAGGTGTAGCTTCTACTAATACGTCAATGTCACTACTGCTAGTTTGTTCATCTCGTGCATATGAACCAAAAAGCCCATATATAACGAAACCTTCTTGTTCGTAGATTTGTTTTAATTCTTTAAGTTTGGTTAAGATGTCTTCTTTTTTCATAAGAACGATTGTATCAAAAATTTATAATGTAAGTCAATAAATTTAGGTGGATGGAGAAATGTTGAATTTTGAATTTTGAATGTTGAATGTTGAATTGGAAGAGAGATCCTGAATCTGTCAAGCTCAGAATGACTGAATACAGTCTTACTAATAACTAATATACCAATAACCAATACACTAATCCAAAATTATATTGACACACTAAGATTTTTTATTATATAATTGACCCATATTATATAAGGAGTGCTAGATGCAAGAGTTTGTTGTAAAATGTGACAATGTTGTAGCAAAGCATATCTATGCAATTTTGAGTAACACAAAGGGTGTTTATATACAAAGTGAAAAGAAGTCAAAAAATAAGCCTAAGGGGTCTTTGAAGTTTTTGGAATTTGCAGGTATGTGGCAAGATAAGGATGTGAGTTTAAATTCTATCAGGGAAAAAGC